>DATFQQ010000001.1:0-2435 GCA_035264195.1 Candidatus Sulfotelmatobacter sp.
CGCTGAGGAGGTCAACAAATGGCATATGTGCGATATCTTGTGACCGACGTGCAGAAGGCTGTCGACTTCTATAGCACTCACCTCGATTTCACGGTCCAGCAGCAATTCCCCGCCATGGCGATTCTGACGCGCGGCGATCTAACGCTCTGGCTTGCGGGGCCCCATGCTTCGGCTTCGCGGCCGATGCCGGACGGGCGCAAGCCTGAGCCGGGGGGCTGGAATCGATTCGTGGTGGAAACTCACGATCTGGCCGCGACGGTCGCGAAACTGAAGGCCGCGGGCGTAGGATTCCGCAACGAGATCGTATCGGGCCCTGGCGGGAAGCAGGTCTTAGTCGAGGACCCATGCGGAAACGTCGTGGAGCTCTTTCAGCCGGCCTAGCCGAGTCCAATGAAGCAGCGAGCTAGGTCGCGCGGAAGAGGCTCCGTGACCACTCGGCGCGTGTAGGAAGTGCCTCTGAGCGGGCGGGAACCGCGCCCGGAGCGCTCGTTATTGGGATCGCCGCTTAGCTTTAGCGGTTGAGCCTGTAGAAAAAGGCGGAGTGAAGAAATGTCGAAGAAGGAACGACCTCCGTATTTGACCTATAAGCGACGATCTCGGCTCGGAGAATCATTTTGGTACCTTCAATTGGGGCACTTTTTTAACCGCCGGGGACTTTTTCTACAGCCTCGTTAGAGACGAGCAGGATGAAGGACTACGAGTTACGGTCGGCAACGAATGGCGATTCCGACGCGATCAAGGAACTCCTCTTCGCAGTGTTGCGGGAGTATCGACTTCAGCCTGATCCGGACGGCACGGACGCGGACCTGAACGATATAGAAACCAGCTATCTGCGCTCTGGTGGGTGCTTCGATGTACTGGTGGACTCCCGCGGAGTCATCGTCGGTTCTGTCGGCCTGTACCCGATCGACTCGGCTACGTGCGAACTTCGAAAGATGTACTTGTCGCAGCAAGTCCGCGGCCAAGGGCAAGGTAGGCGCCTTCTGGAACATGCGCTAGCGCGGGCGAAGGAGATCGGATTTCGACGCATCGTGCTTGAGACGGCATCCGTACTGAAAGAAGCAACCGCCCTCTACAGGCGATACGGCTTTCAGCCTTATCAAGCGCCTCATTTGTCCCAACGGTGTGACGGTGCGTATGTTCTCGATCTCGTAGAAATGCCTGAGGTGTAGTAGTTCGGTGGCGACCTAACCGCCGCTGAAGCCGATATGAAGCTTGCTCAGCAGGATTTCCATTTGCGGTAACGGCTCAGCGGCATAGCGTTCGGCGGCGGAAGGCTACCAGAAAGGAGACGCTGATGTCGGAGAAGAAAGCTCCGGGCAAACTCGCCCACGCGAAGGGCACGCAGAAGTCCGCCAAGAGCACCACCGTGATCGGCAAGAAGCTCAAGGGATTCACGGACGAGGAACGAGTCGCGATGCGGGAGCGCCTCCAAGAGCTGAAGGCGGCGGCGCGCCGCGGCCGGCGCGCGGACAAGGCGGACGGGGAAAGCGCCGTGCTCGCGAAGATCGCCGCGATGCCGGGACCGGATCGCGCCATGGGCGAGCGGCTCCATGCGATCATCAAAGCCAGTGCGCCAGCCCTCTCGCCGAAGACCTGGTACGGGATGCCCGCGTATGCCAAGGACGGCAAGGTCGTCTGCTTCTTCCGCGGCGCGCAGATGTTCAAGGAGAGGTACATGACGTTCGGCTTCACCCAGGACGCGAACCTCGACGAAGGCGCCATGTGGCCGACCGCCTTCGCGCTGACGCAGTTGACCACCGCTGAAGAGGCAAGGATCGGCGCGCTCATCAAGAAAGCGGTGAGCTGAGGCGGGTGTCCTTCCGACTCGAATCTGACGGCGAAGGCACGCGCCTCGTTTTCGAGCACTCCGGTTTCGACCTCTCCCGGTCGTGGAGCTATCAGGCGGTCCAGGGACAGCGTTTGTCGGCATGGGAGCTTGACAAGGCTCGGCTTGTTAACCGATATTGCACGAAATTTCGCTCTTCCCAGATAGCGGGTTCCTGAATAACCCATCGGAAGAGCCGGCAGTTCACTTTATAGTCAAGGCTTCCTGATGCGCTTGCTGCCAACGTGATTTTGTCCCGCGTTTTATGAGATAATTCCGTTGTGGCATTTCAATTCCACTTTGAGTGGGACCCTGCCAAAGCCGGGCAGAATGCGAGAAAACATCGCGTTACGTTTGAACGTGGAGCCACTGTGTTCTTGGATCCAAACGCCTTATCACTGTTCGATGACCAGCATAGTGACGAGGAACGAAGGTGGATCACCCTAGGGTTGGATGAGACCGGTGCGTTGTTAGTTATTTCTCATACGTATCACGAAGACGCGGAAAACAGCGCGCGAGTGCGGCTAATATCGGCTCGAAAAGCAACAAAGAACGAAACGAAACAATATCAGAGGAAATAAAATATGAGACGAGAATATGATTTTTC
>DATFQQ010000002.1:0-2722 GCA_035264195.1 Candidatus Sulfotelmatobacter sp.
TTTGTAATCACCCAACGCCGATCCACTTGCGGCCCAACTATAACGGGCCGAATGCTCACTTTGTTCTCCGCGTCAAGGACTGCCACCTGATACCCTCCCTGGAGTTCAGAGACTGCCCGCTGAGGAACCAGCAGGGCTCGCTCTTGTGTCTGGATTACTGCACGAGCTTTGGCGTAACCACCGGGCTTCAGAATATTGTTCGGATTGGGAAAAAGCCCGGCGAGTCGAATTGCGCCGGTGGCTTCATTAATCTGTCGGTCAGAAAAATAGAAGGTCCCCTCGTGTGGGTAGGTTGAACCATCTGCCAGAATGAGTTGAAGGCGCAATTTCTTATCAGCCTCCCACCGACTGATCTCTGTCGGAAAGCGTTTGCGCCATTCGAGATATTGAGCTTCACTGACGGTGAAATATGCTTTGATCGGATCCAGGGTTGAGACCGACGTGACCACACCGCTGCCCGGGCTAACCAAAGCGCCCACCTGGAGCTGTGCCTGACCGGCAACGCCATCGATTGGCGCAACCAAACGGGTGAATTCGAGATTGATCTTAGCGGTTTCGACTGATGCCTCGTAGGTCTTGATCTGCGCTTTCGCTGTTTCGATATTCGCCAGCGCGGCGAGATTGTTTTGGACTGAATTGTCGAGGTCCTGCTGGCTGGCGGCTTGTTCCTTTACGAGCGGCGTGTATCGCTCCACGTCGAGCTCCGTACGGCGTTGCACCGCCTGTGCATTGGCTAGGCTTGCTCTCGCCTGAGCCAACTGCCCTTGAACCTGGTCGAGTGCTGCCTGGAAAGGGCGGGGATCAATCTGAAACAAAAGCTGGCCTTGTTTGACGAACCTGCCCTCTTCATAACCCTGTTTCAACAGGTAACCTGTGACCTGTGCCCTGACATCGGCGTTGACCAAGCCATCCAGGGTTCCGATCCACTCCCCGTAGATTGGGATATCTTCTTGCTGAACCTGCAGCACCTCAACATCTGGCAGCGCTGGGGGTGTAGATCCCGAAGCGTGCTTGTATGGATGAACCGCTCCATTGATGAGACCCAGTATGAGCAAGAGGAATACACCTCCGCCCAGAAGATAACGTTTGGGTAGCGTGCTGAGCTTCAGCTGCATCGCGTCGCTCCTGGGAACATTGACCCGAATAAGCGTTCAAATAACATCATTTCTTGGTTCGAACTCTCAGCCTCGCCTAAATCCGCGGCCTTGGCACACCATTCCTGGGAAATGGCAAACAAGTCGTGATTTAGCCAGAAAACGGAAAAGGAATCTATTAGACGATGGTATTGTTTGATAATTTTGTCCGAGCTGCTCTCACCGACCGAGACCGGTAGCGCACCTGGAACTCTAGCTTGGGGCTATCCAAACTCTTTATTCTCGAGTCGTTCACTCTTAGGAACTAACACCACTCCAACTTCTTGATCAAATCGAATCGCCAAGTGGCGGCAGCACGAAGAGCACAACCATGCGTACTTAGGCGGCCTCGATTCGCTGGCGCGTCTCACCGAACGGTTTCGGTTCGCGACTGTCCAGCCGCCGTCAATCAAATAGAGCTTTCCGTCGCTGAGATATCGGAATGTGTTCGAGCAGTTCTGATTTGCGCATTTGTCGAGCATGCGACCTTTCGAGGCTCTGAGTTGGGCACGAGGCGATGGCGCTGTTAAAGTCCTCATGCTTATTCCTGCGATGCTCATTGATTGAGACATAACGAATGGGTCGAACGCTATTGGACAAAGGTACCGGTTAACGCCATCGTCCAACAGATTCATCCCCGCCCTCTCGGCCTCTGGTTGTTGGACATCGCACGGCGATGCCCAACTCCTCCTTTGGTACGGTCGATAGCTTCATCATGGTTTTGTACCGCGCATCTGGCTTAATCGTAATTGCCGTCGGGTCGCGCAGCAAAGGCATCGTTGATCGCCGGGGATGGACATGCCGCTATGAAATCGTTTGTGAATTTTCCTAAACTTCAGGACGCGATCATTCGAGCCTCTAGCACATACGATTCCCCGAACTACTGGTTCTTGATTATGCGGATGAGAAGTCGCTACGCAGCCTTATTGCGGAACCGAGCATCATCGCGTTCGGGTTCGAGCCCCGCTCGGCCGCCGACGCAGTGGGGAGTTCCGGCATATCCGCAACCGATCTGGGATAATCTTTTACGAGTTCGAATCCCGTCGGGGATGCCAGGTCACAGATCCTCGAACTGCCAGTGTTTTCGCACCGGTCGTGTCGTTTCGAGCAGGCAGTTTGCTGCGGAGGTAACAATCGCAAACCAGGAGACACGAGTGATCAGATCATTTCTCCAGAATCACCCAGCGAAGTATTGGGGACAGGGTTCAGAGGTGACTCTAGGTGCAAAGATGAAGGAAAATTCGTCGCCGTTGGACGGTTCTTCGGACTAAGAGAGGCCCGATTTTGTCAGTGCCTGGTTCCGCAAGGAGCACACGCATTGGATGATGCATCGCATTAGTGGTGATCGGCCGTGAAGTTTTGAACCGCTGATGTCGAATCGATGGGGAATCGGGTTGCATGTGAGCCAGTCCATTATCGAGGCTCATCATAGACGCTTGTGGGCGATACCAATGATGGACCCGGAGCTGCATTTTCGTTTGTTACCCTTGCAAACCTGAGGGTGCAGAGGGCATAGAAACACACTCCGACCGGACGGATGCCGCCTGATCGAACTCCAGAATTCCCGGTCTGATCGAAAAAGCAGTACC
>DATFQQ010000003.1:0-9117 GCA_035264195.1 Candidatus Sulfotelmatobacter sp.
TCCTCAAGATCATCACGCGCGTCATGCGGTTACTGACGCGCCAAGGATATCTCATCGAAGAACAAGGCATGACCTACCTCGCCGAAGCGGATACGGATCGCGCGCTCGCGCCGCTGCAAGCCGCCTCGTGCACCTATCGTATCGCACTCGGACCACGAGCTGGGTAGAAAGTGCTGAGCTTGCAAAGCCTGCCGAGCCAAGCCAGGCCGTCCTCGCAGGAGCTGCGCGTCAAAGCGCACGGCTTTAGCCTGCATGCGGCGGTGCGCTGGCGCGCCGATCAGCGTAGAGAACTAGAGCACCTGTGCCGCTATATCACCCGGCCGGCCATTGCCAACGAATGGCTCAAACGTAATCGTGCCAACCAAGTCGTGTTGCAACTGAAGAGCCCTTACAAAGATGGCACCACCCATATCGTCATGGAGCCGCTGGAGTTCATGGAGCGCCTGGCCGAGGATATCGCCGTGGTGGACGTCATTTCGGGTGGACGTTTCGAACTCGGCGCCGGCGTCGGCTACAAGCGTGAAGAGTTTGATAGTTTCGGTGTGCCTTTCAAGGAGCTGCGGGGCGCGCACCGACGAAACTCTCGGGATCGTACGCCGACTTCTTGACGGCGAGAGCGTCACCCTCAAGAACAAATTCTTTGACTTCAAGAATATAAGGGTAACTCCGGAACCCTTTCAGAAACCCCACCCACCGATTTGGGTAGGCGGCTTCACTCCGGCAACGCTCCGCCGTGCGGTCCGCTATGGCGATGGCTTCAGCGTACCGGACGGGAACCGAGACGTTTACGACCGTTATGTCGGCGAGTTAAAAAAGGAAAACCAGCCCATCGACAACATAAGATTCGCCAGCGGTTTTTCGTGGTTGATCGTATCGAATGATCCCGAGAAGACTTTCAGCGAGGCGGCAGACCATATCATCTACCAGGCCAATAATTATACCTAGTGGCTATCCAAGGCCGGTCTGATGCCCAACCCGGTGTATTTCCGCGATCGCGAGCAATTGCAACAAAGCGGCGGCCTCAAAGTCGTCCATCCGGATGCCGCGATAACGATGATTCGCGACTTCATCACCAAGGTCCCGGTTACACACTACTATTCCTGAACATTGCCCCCCGGGCTCCCGCCGCGATGGGCTCAATCTCATCTTGAGCTGTTCGCCTCGAAGGTGATCCCCGCGTTCCGCTGACTAGGGATGGGCGTGCAGAGATCCAAGGTCGGGCGGTCGACAGCTCTCGGTCGCAATCTCACGCGCCAGAATAGGAGCGAAAGCGCACCGAAGCGCGTCAGGTATGACGTGGAGTACACGCCTAAATGAGATCGAGATGAATAAGTTAATAGGTAAGATGGCAGTCGTTACCCGCTGATTGAAAGGAATTGGAGCGGCTCTTGCCAAAAGAATTCGCGGAGGGAGGCGCTGCGGTTGCACTGAACTATTCCGCAGACAAAGAAAAGAGCGGATCTCAACGCCAAGCCATCACCGCGTGCGTCACGAGGCTGCCGGTGAAACGCTGTGCTAAGGACGCAAACAATCGCACCAAGTCAAGGGTTCGTGAAGGCTCTTTTCTGTGGGATGACCACCGCATTCGCATTCTCGGCTTCACGATGATTGGGGGCACCTACACTATTTGTATAACCTTTTTTATGCGGCTTGTAGTCAAGGCCTTGACGCATCTTTTTCGCATGTTAAGTTCTTATCAGATGGGCGTGGCAATAACGGTTTGCGAACGCAGCGGCCAGAGATCTAATGATGGACGTGCCTGAACCTGTGGCACCGGATTTGTGCCGTGCAATGATATGCGGCGACACAACAAGTTCTGCGTGCTTCTGACCGTCGTCACCTTTCAGAGACTACTACTTAAGAAATCCTCAGCATTAGCAGAAGCCACGACCGAAAGCGAAAGCGCACCCATGCCGTCTGTAGAGATTGCATGTCGCAACCAGCGCTAGGTCGCATTGGCTTTCAGCAAAGCGGGCTGTTCAAAATGCCATTGCTCGATTTGAAGCTACCGGCTCCAAGTTGTTACGAATGGCGACCAAGCAAAGGAAGCTTCGCCATCTATCCCGTTCACGGTCGAGCGAGCATTGCTGCGGATGGAATTTTGATTCCATTCGCAAATGGCAGGCGCGCGTATAGATTCTGGCGCTCAGCCGCGCAGTGTTTGCTTGGCGGCATTGCTGTGGCATTGGTGACCTTTGTCTGCTTTCGACTCAATGTCAGTATCGCGACGGCCGCCCTTCTCTATCTGATTGTCGTCCTACTGTCGTCGCTTACGGGTAGCTTCGTCCCATCGGCCGTTGTCTCCGCCATCGCGATTCTGTGTTGGGACTACTTCTTTACTGAGCCGCATTTCAATATAGATGTAACGCTGCGCGAGCCGATTAACCTTGTGGCACTGATTACCTTCTTGGGGACCGTGTTGGTCATTACCAACCTGATGTCCAAAGTGCGCAAGTCGTTCGAAGTCCTGCGCGAGCAGGCTGGCCTCCTCAACCTCACGCACGACACGGTCTTCGTGCGAGACATGAATGACGTCATCACCTATTGGAATCGCGGTGCCGAGGAGCGGTATGGATGGACTTGCGAGGAGGCAGTCGGCAAGGTCTTTCACGAGCTCATGCAGACGATCTTCCCAGTAGCCCTTGAAGAGATAAATTCGGCGTTGCTCCGCACTGGGTGTTGGGAAGGGGAAGTCGTCCACTCGCAGCGGGACGGAACGCAGGTCATTGTGGCGAGCCGGTGGTCGCTGCAGCGGGACGAGCAAGGCCGGCCGCTCGCCATTCTCGAGACAAACAATGACATCACCGAGCGCAAGCGGGCCGAGGATGCCCTTCGGAAGAGCGAATTCTACCTGGCGGAAGCCCAGAAGCTGACGCACACGGGCACTTGGGTCTTCGATCCTTCGAACCTTGAAGACGTTTACTGGAGTTCCGAATACTATCGGATTCTTGGCTTCGATCCGGCAACGGACCAGGTGAGCCGCTCCGTTGCCTTGGAACGAGTTCACGCCGACGACCGAGTCCGGCTTGATCGCACCCTCAAAGAAGCGATTTGTAGAAAGACGGACCTCGATACCTCGTTTCGAGTTGTTCTTCCGGATGGAACCGAGAAACACCTTCGCAGCGTGGCTCATCCGGTCATCGACCAATCGGGGGGGATCGTCGAGATAGTTGGCACCTCTGTGGATGTCACGGAGCAGTATCAAAACAGAGCGGTCCTCGAAAAGGCCTTCGAAGAGATCAGAGGGCTAAAGGACCAGCTCTATAGAGAAAATCTGGCACTGCGCGACGAACTCGACCGGACCTCGATGTTTGAGGAAATTGTCGGTACCTCAACGGCGATGCGGGCCGTGCTTTCCCGGATTGCCAAAGTTGCTCCGACCGACTCGACTGTTTTCATCACTGGAGACACCGGGACGGGAAAGGAACTCATCGCAGGCGCTGTTCACAAACGGTCCCAGAGATCTGGACGCGTATTCGTCAGCGTAAACTGCGCCGCCATGGCCCCATCGCTGATTTCCTCGGAGTTATTCGGTCATGAGAAGGGAGCGTTCACAGGCGCAACGCAGCGCCGGCTTGGCCGTTTCGAGCTGGCCGACAGCGGAACGATTTTCCTCGACGAGGTGGGCGAACTTCCAGCCGACACGCAGGTCGCGCTGTTGAGAGTGCTGCAGGAGCGGGAATTCGAGCGAGTCGGAGGAGACCGGTCCATCCAGGTTGACGTTCGAGTGATCGCTGCTACAAACCGTGATCTGAAAGCCGCCATAGCCAGTGGGGCCTTCCGCGAGGACCTCTTCTATCGGCTAAATGTCTTTCCCATCGAAGTGCCACCGCTCCGAGAGCGTCAGGGCGACATTTTGATGTTGCTCGAATACTTCGTGAAGCGTTTCGCAAGCCGGACAGGGAAGAGTATCCGGTCGATCGACAAAAAGACGCTCGAACTCTTTCAGTCCTATAGTTGGCCAGGCAATATTCGTGAGTTGCAGAACGTAATTGAAAGGTCTGTGATTTTAAGCTCCGGTGATGTTTTCTCGGTCGATGAATCCTGGCTTTCCAAAGAATCGGCTCAAATGGCATCTCCGCCTCTAGCGTCGCAGCCAGTCAACGGGGAGTCGCGTGACGAACTTGAAATTATCAAGGCCGCGCTGGCCGAGAGCAGAGGTCGGGTCTCTGGGCCGTCAGGGGCGGCGGCCAAGCTCGGAGTTCCGCCATCCACCCTTGAGTACAGGATCAAAGCGCTAGAGATTCGTAAGAGCCAGTTCAAATTCCGCTAAAGCTTGCGCGCGAAAATCAGTCAGTCGCAAAAATCTTCAGAATCGCAAAATTCGCGGAATTCGCGAACTCACAGCGGTCCCTGCGTTTCCCAACCCTCTTTGTTTTCATGGAATTACGAAATGGTGCGTGGCTTGCAATTCTAACGCTCGCGGCGCCAACAGGATGGGAAGGCAGGCGGAGGGTCTGGAGAAAAGTAGGGGTTTCGATATTTGCACAGTACGTGCGGTGAACTGAAAGACAACTTCACGATCTTGATCAGAGCCTCTGGCTCGACAACATCACTCGAGACCTGCCGAGCAGTAGGAGACTCAAGCAGCGTATCGATGAGCTATCGGTGACGAATCGAACAACAGCCATTCGAGTTCCCGACAGGAGGAATAGTTTATGAGGACCCTCATCTCAGTGGCCGTTCTCGCAGTCGTCATTGCGCTCAGCTACCACGAAGTCAAGTCACAAGGCGCGACGAGCTTCAGCGGGTTCGATCTGGTTGACAAGACGGGAAACATCCGAAAACCGGACGGCTATCGGGACCACTACCAGATACTCGGAACGTTTACCGTGCTCAATGCAATACCAATGGCGCCCGGTCCGAGCAAAAAGGGGACGGACATCCACTACACCTACGCTTCACCTGGCACGGCTGAGTATTACCGCAAGACTGGCAAGTTTCCGGATGGAGCCGTACTCGTCAAAGAAGTCTTCGGGACCGATCACGGCAAATTGACGACCGGGGACGCGTATTGGGCCTCGGGAACGAAACAGTGGTTCGTAATGATCAAAGACGAAAAAGGACGCTATCCCGGCAATCCGCTCTGGGGTGACGGCTGGGGATGGGGCCTTTTCAAATCCGACGCGCCCGATAAGCAGGTCGCAACTGACTACAAAAAAGATTGCCTGGGCTGCCACATCCCGGCACAAGCAACAGACTGGATCTATGTCCAGGGTTACCCAGTTCTCGCCAAGAAGTAAGCAGCACGACACGACGACGGTGGTTTTCGAAAACGGTTCAAAACAAATTTTGTGATGAAGGGAGATTTTGTGATGAAGAAATATCTACTGGTAACCATCGGAGGACTCGGCCTGGCCGCTGCGCTCTCGTTCCTAATTGACATTAGCACGAGACCCATTGCCGCTCAGGTTAAACCCTCCGGTCCAGTGTTTGATTCCGATGGCAAGCTGAAGCGGCCAACCGGCTATCGCGCGTGGATTTTTGTGGGTGCTCCCTTGACGCCCAATGCTCTCAATGGCGGCAAGGCGAACTTCCCCGAATATCATCACGTGTACGTAGAGAAGCAAAACGTCGAGGCCTATCTGAAGACCGGCTCCTTTCCCGAGGGAACCGTGTTCGTAAAAGAATTGACTCGGGTCCTTAATCCGGATTTTCCAGACGGCTCTCGTAAGGAACCTTCCGGACGCGGGTATTTTAACGGTGAGTACAGCGGCATGGACGTCACAGTGAAAGACAGTAAGCGCTTTGCCCAAACCAACAACTGGGGATTTTTCAATTTTGGGCATCATGCTTGGCCATTAGCAGACACCGCCACGGAAGCGTCTGCGAGCGAATGTGCATCATGCCACATCGCCAATGTCGCTAAAACCGACATGACATGGATTCAGTTCTATCCGTTACTTCGTGACAAAAAACACGTGTCCGGTTCGCAATTGCAATAGGATATTAGCTACGGAGATTTCTGCAGGGTGGGCGCTAAAAAAATCGGATCCAATTTCAAAAGAAAAAATCTTAAAGGAACAAAATGATGAACATGTCTAGTCAAGGTGGTGGACATCTCTACATGCAGACCAACGAGATCCGAAACTGCGTCGTCCACTATCGTCGAGCTGCGAATGGCGCGATTACAGAAATGGAACGTACCGCTACCGGCGGCGCCGGTTCGGGAACATTCAAGCCGATTAGCGGACAGGAGAGTGCGCCCAATGCCTTTGAGGGCGCGGCCAGCGTCATTCTCAGCCCGGATTGCCGGTTTCTTTTTACCACCAATGGCGGCGACAATTCGGTTTCGAGCTTTAGTGTAGACAAAGACGGCCGGCTCACGTTGTTGGACATGAAGCCGACGGGGAACGCCGTCGAAGGAAAGAGCGGAACCGCCAAATCTCTGGCCTATCTCCCCTAGAAGGGCATGTTGTTCGTGCTGCACTCATTCGGCCCCGACCATCTCCGGTTGATGTCCGTTGACGCTGCAGGCAAGCTCACACCGCGCATGGAGCGATACACGGCGAATACCCACGACAAGACCGACCGTGTGCCCACCATGGCCGTACTCTCGCCCGACGGGAAGTTCCTCATCGTCGGCACCACGTCATCGAGCGAACAGCCTGCTAGCCAACAACGATCTACAATGGCCGGTAGATTGGATGGGGTCTCTGGCAGGTGATCCAGAGTGCTAAATCCGAGTAACGCCGACGAGAGGAGCGATCATGAAATCCAGCAAGCTTTTAGGCAGATCCATTTGCGTTCCCATGATGGTCCTGTTTACGTCTTTTTTCGCAATGGATGTAAGTTCGGCGGCGGACACATCTACCGAAAAGAGAATCACGAAGCTGTTTCTCACGTCAGGCCAAGTCGACCTTGCAAGAGAAGTGGTGAAACTGCCGCTCCATCGCGGTCGCCTTTCCTCGGGAGAGACTGTTTGGTTCGTCCTCACCGACGTAAGCGATCTCGCCACTTCCAAGAAAATGGGTCTCACATGGGCGCCGACTCTCAGTAAAGCAAAGGATCTCGCAAGCACGCGGGTTGCGGAAATGGATGAGTCGAATAACTTCACCTTCAAATCAGGTCGGGTTGATTTCTCACCAACTCAAACGCTAGTGGCAGGTGAGGCGCCAAACTTCTTCCCACCTAGGATGGCCCGAGCCGGGTCCATCGGGGATGCGCACTACAGCCCGTTGGTTCGGGTGGCAAACCGAAATGACATTGTTTTCAACGCTCCCATGATCGCGTTCAACGTCGGACCAGAGAAAATCTCGTTCTGCGGCGGCAATCCCGATTACTCGGTTGTGACCGATTCGGTGGCAAACATCTGCCCTGACAAGGGCACCGTCGACTTGAAGCTGCGCTTCGGATTTGCGGACGGCAAGCACTTGCGGTACCTCAGCTTCGACGCCAACTCCGAGGAGTCAGCAGTGCTCGAGGCATCTACCTTTGCGCCTGCCGAAAGCGACATCCTGAAAAGCGGCGCGACGGAGATCATCTACACAATCGTAAATGGCAAAACAGGCCAGAACGACCCTGAGCGCCAAGGGCTCAACAGCGCGCTCAGTGGCGAAGGCCCTTCACTCGACATCCTTGCGCGGTTCAAGGAGATCAGTGCCGGATATTCACCGATGTGGGATGTTCAGCTGGCCGAGTGGACCAAAGAGGCTATCGAAAAGAATCAACGAAAACTTATCACTGACGGTGACGACGTTACAGTCAAGAGCCAAACAGGCTTGTTGGTAAGCCCCGGCGGAGGGCCGGTTAGGACGACCGGAATTCTGGTGAATTGTCCGGTCGTGGGTTTCACTAACGAGTGATTCCGCATCCTCAGGAAGCATGCATATAATCTAGTCAAGTGAAAGGAGCCTGTCGATGGCACTTCGCAAAGATGTGAAAGGGTTAGGAATGCCTTGGGAGGACCAGTATGGCTATGTCCAGGCCGTGAAGGTCGATAACACGATCTACGTTTCCGGTCAACTGAGCCACGATGACCAAGGGAATATGGTCGGGGCTGCCCCGCTCGATGACAGCGGCAAGATCCGCGATCACTCGAAGATGGAGACTCAGATGCGCCAAACCTACGCGAACGCGAAGAAGATTCTCAGTGAGTTCGGCGCCACCCTGGACAACGTGGTCGAGGAAGTGCTCTACGTCACAGACATGGATATAGCGTTCGCCGTTGCTGGCCCGGTTCGGAAGGAAGCGTATGGGGCAAAGAGGCCCGAAGTGGCAAGTACAATTCTGGTGACGCCGCGACTGGCGCTGCCGACGCAGCTGATTGAGATCAAGTTCATTGCAAAGGTGCGATAGCCTCGCCATACAGCGGCGACACATGGATGATGTGTGTCGCTTAGCAGCGAGAGCTCATGGGGATGAGTAGTCTCATCGTGGATACAAAAAAATTCGCAACCAATTTCCAACGAAAAAAAACTCAAAGGAACAAAGAGAGGAAACAAGTATGTCAAAAGCGATGAGCATGTCGAGTCATGGTGGCGGACATCTCTATATGCAGACCAATGAGGTCCGAAACTGCGTCGTCCACTATCGTCGAGGTGCGAATGGCGCGATTAGAGAGGTGGAACGTACCGCTACCAGCGGCGCCGGTTCCGGGACTTTCAAGCCGATCAGCGGACAGGAAAGCGCGCCGAACGCCTTCGAGGGTGCCGGCAGCGTCGTACTCAGCCCGGTGTCTTCGCCTTGCGGCGGCAGAGACGAGGCAAAGCTTCAGTCGGCGGCAGCAGAAATTGGAGGAACCTCCGGCAAGGTTCGTGTTCTCGCAGGAGACATTTCCAGTCCGGCGACCGGAGCCGCTCTTGTCGAAAGCGCGGAGCGACATTTCGGCAGCCTGGATAAATTCGACAGCGGCACCCGTTGGCCGAGCTTCACAACACAGGGAGGCGGACGATGAAGGCGATTGTGGTTACGGATCAGGCTGCGGGAACAGCCGGGGCGAAGCTGATGGAGCGGCCCGAGCCGCTGGCAGCGATAAACGACGTCGTTGTTCAGATTCATGCGTCGGGATTCACGGAAGCTGGCGACCCGCTGGAACGTCCCTGTAGTTGTGGGGCGGCGGCAGGTGGGGCGGCAGGCAACGGTTACGGAAAAAAAAGAGGTGCCGCGGCCGTTGGG
>DATFQQ010000004.1:0-6024 GCA_035264195.1 Candidatus Sulfotelmatobacter sp.
AAACTCAACCCAAGATCCGCGGTAGGGAATGATCTTACCCAGGAAATAGGTGCGGTTGTTTGCGGTCTCGAAAAACACACCGGGCGAGCGGTGCAACTGGCTGACGATTACGCGCTCGGTGCCGTTAATAATGAAGGTACCGTTCTGCGTCATCAGCGGAACGTCGCCAAAGAAAACTTCCTGCTCCTTGATGTCGCGGATCGACTTATTCCCGGTCTCCGCGTCCTTATCAAAGATGGTTAGGCGCATCGTGACTTTGAGCGGCGCGGAGTAAGTCATGCCGCGCTCTTCACACTCAGCCACGTCGTACTTCAGTTGCAATCCGACCGGGTCGCCGCACTTGTTGCAGAAGTCGGGCGTGTTGGCGTTGTAGGTGCCGCATTTCTGGCAGAGCACATCGCCGGGATGAAACGGGTCGGTGATCACCGTGGATCCGCAATTCTTGCAAGTGGTCCGGAGGTGATGCAGGCCTTTGAGGTGTCCGCACTTGCACTCCCAGTTACCAATGGCGTAATCCACAAACTCAAGTTGTGATACGTTGCGGAAGTCGGTGATCGGGAAGACAGACTGAAACACCGCCTGCAAGCCGCCGTCTTCGCGCTCGCTGGGCAGTTTGTCCATCTGCAGGAAACGGTCGTAAGACCGCTTCTGAACCTCGATCAGGTTCGGAATTTGGATAGTGGCCGGTATTTTGGAAAAATCAAAGCGTTTGCGGAAGGCATTTTTCATCGTTAAGAAACTCCCAATCTCACGCGCGACCGACGGCCGCGCTCAAACCGCGGAATGTGGGGCGCGTTGCCGCGCCGCGGGACGTGCTATGTGTAGAGCCTGAACAAGATAGAACCTAAAAGACGACAGGGCGCCTGCGGGGACAGTGGTACCCGCTAGCGCCAACCAAGGCGTTTTGCCAATTCTGATTTGAACTCTTTCGCGCCAGTATCTCGGCCTGTTTCCGCCCCGCCTGCCCGCGGAGCAGCATGCCAAACTTCCCTCGCGAGCCTCGCTCGCGCTCGAATGAAACCTAGGAAGCGACGTTTATATAGATGCTAACATCGCCGCGAAAGCTTCACAAGTGGAACTGACCAGAAAATCGATATTGCACAACTCTTGGTGCTATCCCGAAACCATGGAGCGGCGGACGCCCCCGTCCGCCGGAATACCAGGGTTGTTTTAGCAGCCACCGGAGAAACAACGCTCGCTTCGCTCGCTGGACGGCCCATGACGGCCGTCCCTACGAGGAAAACGAGCTACTTTACCTCTACGGTAGCACCAGCTTCTGCGAACTTCTTCTTGATGGTCTCGGCTTCTTCCTTGGAAACGCCTTCTTTCACGTTCTTCGGCGCTCCGTCGACCAGTTCCTTGGCTTCTTTCAAGCCCAGGCTGGTGACTTCGCGGACAGCCTTGATCACGTTGATCTTGTTGGCACCGACTTCCTTGAGGACGACGGTGAATTCGGTCTTCTCTTCTGCCGGAGCTGCTGCCGCCGCGCCACCGCCCCCACCCGCCACCATCACAGGAGCTGCAGCTGCCGCCGACACGCCCAGACGCGATTCCAGCTTCTTGACCAACTCTGCCGCCTCGAGCAGCGACAGGCCTACGATTGACTCTTCTAATTGTGCGAGATCCGCCATTTTGTTTCTCCTATGTCTTTTCTGTGGCGCGGGCACTCCTACCCGCGTCTTGCTTTCGTTACCCGCAGGCCAGGTTTCCAGTGCGACCAGGTCTTAATCCTCCCGCCAGACAACGCTCGGAAAAGACCGCGCAACCCCTAACCTACTGATAACCAAACTCTTCTGTATTGGGCCATTGAATCATCGGGTGATCGGGTGATTTTTCAATCGTTCAATCACCCAATCGCGAAATCGCCCAATGCTCAGGCTTCTTTAAACTTCTTCTGCTGCACGCCCTGGTCGACCACCACCGCCAAGTTGCGCCCGACCTGATTCATCACGGTCGCCAGACGCTGCGCCGGAGCATTAATCAGGAACAGCAGCTTCGACATCAGCTCTTCCTTCGACGGCATCGTGGCCAGCGCTTCGATCTCTTTAATGTTGATGACGCGGCCTTCAACCACTCCAACCTTGAAGGTGAATTCCGGAGTGTCCTTGGCGTACTTGGTGAGCGCCTTGGCCATCGCGACCGGGTCACCAGTCGTATAGGCGATGGAGGTGACGCCCGCCAGATCCTTCAGTGCGCACTCAACCTTGGTGCCCTTCGCGGCCTTCTCGGCCAAAGTGTTCTTGACGACCTGATACTTCGCGCCCGCGCCACGCAGCGCCTTGCGCAGTTCGTAGTCCTGGGCAACGGTCATCTTGGTATAGGTCGCAACCACCATATTCGAAACGTTCGTCAGGTCCTTGCTCAGCTTCTCGACCTGCTCTGTTTTCTTTGCTCTAGTAACCGCCATGATTCAATCCTCGCAATCTTGTGTGCTCGTGGGGGACGGACGCATTCGTCCGTCCAGGCGCTCCAGCGCCGTTAAGCCTTAGCAGCTGCCTCAATCGGAGTTACATCCAGCGAGATGCCAGGACCCATCGTCGAACTCAGATAGCAGCCCTTGATGTACTTGCCCTTGGCGACTGACGGCTTAGCTTTGATCACGCTGGTGATCAGCACCGTGGCGTTCTCAATCAGCTTGTCGGGCGTAAACGAAATCTTACCGACGGGGCAGTGAACAAGCGCCGTCTTGTCCGTACGGAACTCGACCTTACCAGCCTTCACTTCCTGTACCGCCTTGCCCACGTCAAAGGTCACGGTACCCGTTTTCGGGTTCGGCATGAGTCCCTTCGGGCCGAGAACCTTACCAAGGCGTCCGACGGACTTCATCACGTCGGGAGTCGCAATCAGAGCGTCGAAATCAGTCCAGTTCTCCTTGGTGATCTTCTCGACCATCTCTTCGCCACCGGCAAAATCGGCGCCAGCCGCTTCGGCCTCTCGAATCTTGTCGCCGGTCGCAATGACCAGAACCTTCTTGGACTTGCCCAGCCCGTGTGGCAGAACGACCGTGCCGCGGACCATCTGGTCGGCATGCTTGGGATCGACCCCCAGACGCAGGGTAACTTCGACGGTCTCGTCAAACTTGGCGTACTTTACTTTCTGCAGAAGTGGAACTGCATCCTGCAGAACATACGGGCGCTGCTCAACGGCAGCGTGCGCCTTTGCGATGTTCTTTCCTTCTTTTTTCGACATTTACTTTTTCCTTGTCTCCCACCGTGCGCTCAGCCTCGAACGACCGTGGTGTTTTCAAATTCAAATTGAGCGATTCTGTGATTGAGTCATTGTGAGATTGAATTCAATCACTCAATGGCTCGATCGCCCAATCACCCAATCACTTCGATTCCCATCGACCGCGCCGTCCCGCGGACACTCTTGATCGCAGTCTCGATCGATGCCGCATTCAGGTCCGGCATCTTCTGCTTGGCGATGTCTTCAACCTGTTTCGCGGTCACCTTGCCGACCTTATCTTTGTTCGGAGTGCCGGATCCTTTGGCGATGCCCGCAGCCCGCTTCAGCAGAATCGACGCCGGAGGCGTCTTGGTGATGAAGGTGAATGAGCGGTCGTTATAGACAGACACCACAACCGGGATGATCAGACCTTCCATCTCTTTCTGGTTGGTTCTGGCATTGAACTGCTTGCAGAACTCCATGATGTTGATCTGCGCCTGGCCAAGCGCCGGGCCGACCGGGGGCGCCGGAGTCGCCTTGCCCGCCGCAATCTGCAACTTCACATAACCTGTAATCTTCTTTGCCACTGCTTTAGCTCCTAGCTTCTAGCTCTTAGCCTCTAGCTAAGGCTCCAAAAAAATCTCTTGTCATCCTGATGGCGCCGCTTTTTGGCGCCGGAGGACCTATGCATTTCGCGCCACTACGCGACTTTCTCCACCTGGTTGAACTCGAGTTCCACCGGCGTCGACCGCCCGAAAATCGTCACCATCACCTTCAGCGTCTCGCGGTCTTCGTTCACTTCGTCAACCACGCCCGTGAAGCTGGCGAACGGTCCCTCGGTGATTCGCACCGACTCATTCTTCTCAAACTTAACCTTAAGCTTCGGCTTCTCGCGGCTGTCGGCGACTTTATAAACGATATGCTGAACTTCTTCGTCCGAGAGCGGCGTCGGCTGCTGTCCTGTACCGACAAATCCCGTCACCCGCGGCGTGGACTTCACCACATGCCACACGTGATCGTCCATGTCCATATCGACCAGGACGTAGCCGGGATAGAACATGCGCTCGGAGGTGTACTTCTTGCCTCCGCGCACCTCAGTGACCGACTCGGTCGGGATCAGCACCTTGCCGATCTTGCCCTGCAGCCCGAAAGCCGCCACACGCGACTCAAGCGATTCCTTCACTTTGCGTTCAAAGCCCGAGTAAGAGTGGATGATGTACCACTTCATGTTCGGGTTGCGGGGCGCTTCACCGGAGGCAGGCGCTCCTTCCGCAGGAGGTTGAGGAGGCTGCGTCCCCTCCGCGCCATTTGATATTTCGTTTTTTTGTTCGTCCAGCATATTGGCTGCTTCTCTCATCGCCCGATCTAGTAGTGCGCCCTGAATGCTCGGAACAGAGCGGTTACTCCGTGCTGAATGATGTAGTCGATAATCCCGAAGTACAACGCAAAGATGAAGACCGTGATGATCACCACTGTCGTCGTCGCGCGGACTTCTTTGAGCGAGGGCGCGGTCACCTTGCGCATCTCGGTGCGCACGTCGTTGTAGAAGGACTTGATCTTATCCGGCCAGGATTTTATCCGCTCGCCGAAATTGCCGCCGGCTGCTGTAATTGAATTCGACATTTTCTTCGTCTCGACTGACATCTTTTACTACTCCTGGCCTTGACCCTTTCCAAAACTCTGGCAGGGGCGGAGGGATTCGAACCCCCAAGTTCGGTTTTGGAGACCGACAGTTTAACCGTTGAGCTTACGCCCCTGTATGAGTCCCGAGCCCGTCGTCCCGAGGGCTTTGCCTCGCGACTCGGGGCTCGCAACTCGCGACTATTTAACTTCTTTATGGGCGGTGTGCTTACGGCAACGGCGGCAGAATTTCTTGAATTCCAGCCGCTCGGTCGTCGTTTTGCGGTTCTTCGTCGTCGAATAGTTCCGCTCTTTGCAGTCACCGCATTGTAGTGTCACTATTTCTCGGGGCATAAACAGCTCCTAGCTCTTGGCTCCTAGCTTTTAGCTCAAACTCTTTTCAAACAAACTCCAGATCGGACTTAGAGAACATCTTTCTTACGCGAACTCCGCACATCTTTTCTCGCCCAACCGATCAAAGTGCTCCAGGGCACACACGCAAGGAAGGCAACCACCAAAGGCAGAATCCATTTGAACTCTTGCCATGCCATCCTGCGTTCCCGCCTTCTTGCAGCTTTAGCTAATAGCCAGAAGCTAGCAGCTAGAAGCTGCAGCTACTGGATTATCTCCGCAATCGCTCCCGATCCTACCGTGTGCCCGCCTTCACGAATCGCGAACCGCAACCCCTTCTCCATGGCAACCGGAGTAATCAGCTCGATCACCAGGCTCACGTTGTCGCCAGGCATCACCATCTCGGTTCCAGCAGGAAGCTCCGCCACTCCGGTCACGTCCGTGGTTCGCAAGTAAAACTGCGGACGGTATCCCTTGAAGAACGGCGTATGTCTTCCGCCTTCTTCCTTCGTCAGGATGTACACCTCCGCCTTGAACTTCGTGTGCGGCGTGATCGATCCCGTCTTCGCCAGCACCATCCCGCGCTCCACATCGTCTTTGCCAATGCCGCGCAGCAGCAGTCCGGCGTTGTCGCCCGCCTGCCCTTCGTCCAGCTGCTTCTTGAACATCTCTACGCCCGTCACCACCGTCTTGCGCGTGTCGCGGAAGCCCACAATCTCCACTTCCTCGCCCACCTTCACCTTCCCGCGCTCGATCCGGCCCGTGACAACAGTTCCGCGGCCCGAGATCGAAAAAATATCTTCGATCGGCATCAGAAACGGCTTATCCACGTCGCGCGCCGGCAGTGGTACGTACTTATCCACCGCCGCCATCAGCTCGTCGATCTTG
>DATFQQ010000005.1:0-30822 GCA_035264195.1 Candidatus Sulfotelmatobacter sp.
TCTTGATACGCGGGGTGAAAATCGGCTCCTATAATAATCATTGTTCGGCTCCTTTTCTCCGAGCCTGTTGGTTGGTTTTTGGCACGCCAACTTTACTCGGACCTAGGAGCCGACATTGTCATGGAATCAATTACACTCATCTTCCCTTGGGACGCAAGCCCTGACCCGCCTTGAAGTGGCTCCGAAGGTTCGCGGCTCAGCGCGGCGGATTGCCTAACCGCCAGCTGGCGTTGTCACGAATGGGCTTGGGGGTTTTTGCCGTCCGTTGCGCGCCCCTAACTCGTGCGGAACAGCGTGCTATTCCTTGAGCTTGGCCGTAGCCTTCGGCTGCAGCCCCTCAAGGCTCTTGACGAAGTCTCGTGCCTCCTCGATCCGCACGTTGAGGTTCCCAAACACGTATTCGAAGACCTTCCTGACTCTGTCGAATATTTCGACGCACTCCTCCTCGGACTTCGAGTGCAGCCCATCGCTAGCGAGATCGTGCATGGCGTCGATGGGGTTCGGCTTACCGGATGGGCGCAGGTGCGGCGGCAGAAGCTTTGGCCGCATAATCGATCTTGGCGTCGAACCTGTAGCTTTCCTTCACCGCTTTGATCTTCTTAAGCTCCTCCGCGGCGAAGCTAGACTCTTGCGCGGCCTCCGCTAAGACATCGAGCACATCATTGATCCTGTTCTCCACAACTCTGCGGAGATATGCGACTGCCGCGATTCCCATGTTGTAGTTGCGCATGCGGAGTGCGTTCTTGTAGAAATCAAGGTCCTCCTTGTCTAAGACCTTCTTCAACGCATCCGGCACCCTCTCTTCTAACGGAGGCCACTGCCCCACCTTAAAGAAATCCCCGATCGCGGCGGCGGTCCCGCTGTCTCCTTGGTACCAGTAGAAGTAATACTGCACGAACGAGGCTCGGCCCTTCGGGCAGTTTTGGCACTTGTACGCCGCATCGGTCCAACCAATTTTGTGCTCTGTCCGATAGGACGTGCCACCAAACTGACTCACTATTTCTCGGTTCCAGCGCTGTACGTTCTCGCACCTCCCGCAGTAGAGCAAGATGTCCTCAGGCAAGCTGTTAGTGTCATCGGCGCCCCGGTAGCGCAGCTTTCGATAAAGCGGCCAGGATTCGAGGGCGGTCCGCAGCTGGTCTTCGAGCTGCTCGTTGGTGAACGGTTCGATCTTCTCTTCGGCCATAAGGGATGGCGCATTCTAGCACTGCGGTTATTCTGACCGCCGCGTTTCCGTTGCGGGACCTGCGCTTGCTTCCGCTGCCGTCCGTTCCTGCCGTCCAGTCACATCGGTAACTCGCCAGCTCGTCCTCCGCGTGACACGATTGGGCTCGGAGGAAACGTTATGGGAGCTACGGGAATTTGGTGTTGCACCAAATTCGGCTCCGAGGACAGATGCCGAGAGAAGGGCGGTCGAGCGTACGAACTTCGCGGGCCGGGTAGTCATTCACTCCCGCTCAGAGCAAGCACCCGTCATGAAGAAGATTCTGCCGCAAGCCGTCGTCTGCCGCTTTGGTGATTTCGACTTGGTATGACCGACGACATCGCCAACCTTGAGACGCGGCCAGACGGCAAGCGATTCCTCTACAGCGTAATGAACCCGAAACGTGGATGGTATGTAGTGGGCGAGCCGGAGCCTTTGCTGGATGGTCGTTTCTTCCTTCGGAGTGCCACTCACCCGAACTGGGGATTCATCGTCACGGAGCAAGTGGTAGACGGCGTTCGGAAGTTCGTCCCCGTCGATGTAGTCAAGAATCCTCTTAGTTTGAGGCTTCCGGAGGCATAGCCGCGTATCCCTGCAAGGGGATGAACGAATACGCGGTAAAGATTTCGGCTGGAAGAACTCAGCGGTTCCCCTGACCGCCGCGTTTCCGTTGAGGAACCTGCGCTTGCTTCCCCTGCCGATCCCAGGTGCCTCGTGTCCAAGCGTCCGCACGTACTCGACGTATGACCCCTGATAAACGGTAGAATGGCGGTCCGTGCTGCTCTGACCGCCGAATTCCAACACACGCGAACCGAGAGCGAAAGAACATGTGGTCATGCGATACGAAGATCATGGTGGCTTTCTGCCAACATTTGGCTGCCACGGACTTTTATGGTTAGATTGCGAGTTTAGGCCGTCAACGGCCGGCCCACCCAGGTCAACGACGTGGGAAAACGCCCCCTGATCCAGTTTGCAAGGTGCACTCAAAGGCGGGAGACCCAATGCGACAGCCCATCCGAAATACTCCATTATTGCCAGGTTCGTTGAAGAACCTGTTTTTTCCACCCGAGAAAGAGGAATACACGTATTTCGCCCGAGCCACTGACTGTCCGTTTGCCAGCGGCGACTCGGTACTCAAAGGCGCATGGGCAGCGGACGCGTCCATGCTGGCTTATGCGCGGTATGGAGCAAAGCCCATGTCTGCGGCCGACTTTCGGGAGAATCTGGCTCGCGGCGGTCTCCGCTGCTTGAACCAGATTGGGGATTGGAATGCTCACGGAACCCAAGGCTACTTCGCCGCGAACGACCGGTTCGCGATTCTTGCGTTTCGAGGCACCGAAGCCGACGATCCAGTAGACGTGATGGACGATGCCGATCTGGTGCCGGTCCTGGAACCGGATCATTGTCCCGACGGAACAACCCCGCGTTTTGTCCTTGGGATGCCTGCACTCGTGCATCAGGGATTTAAGCGCGCACTCGATCGAGTGTGGGATGACGTGCGCAAGTGCATTGCGGATTACCGCCAGAGTCATCCCGAGGCGGAGATCTGTTTTACGGGTCACAGCCTAGGTGCAGCTCTGGCTTTGCTCGCGTCCAGCAGATTCGCGGACGGGAATATTTCGCTCTACACGTATGGGTGTCCACGAACTGGCAATCAGGAGTTCTGTGACCGGGTTCTTGCGGACCCCCGCAAGACTACGTTCCGTTTCGTAAACCTGAACGATTCTGTAGCGCATGTTCCACTGGAAAGCGCCCTCTACCGGCACGCGCCTCAGAATTGTTGGCGCTTCGACGAGAACGGGAATCTCTCTGAAGACAATGGATCGTTCCGAGGCGACATTGCCGCTCTCGCCACCGTATTTACGCGATTTTCTGTTGACCTTAGTCTTGACTTGGCGAAAGTCCCAGCCCCGCCCGGATTGGTCGACCATTCTCCGGCCCGTTATTGCATCCGCCTCTGGAACTGTGTATGAAATGGCCAGGACATCGCTGGACTCACGATAGCAGGTCTCAGGGCCGACGTTTAGTTGTTTCGCGTTGGCCGATTAATCCTGCCCTGTAAGTGATACCCGAAGAAGTCATCCACCCGATGCCATGCATCTTCGAGAACGTGAGCGCGGGTGAAGTAGTGATATTCGCCGGGATACATCATGAAAGTAAGCAGATCGCCTTTGCCCTTCTTGAGAGCTTCGTCAATGAGCCACACGGATTCGAGATAGGGAACGTTAACGTCGGCCGTCCCGTGCAACACAAGCAACGGACGCGCCAGCCGATCGATGTGCGAGATTGGTGAGGCCTGTGCGTAGACTTGCGGATTTTGTTCGGGGCGCCCTATCCGGCTCTCGGTCCAGTCACCGTGATAAGGATCCGAATAATACATGACATAATCCACCACGCCGGCGACGTCCACGCCGGCCTTGAACAGTGTTGGTTGATCCGTCATGGCGATCAAGGTGAAGAAACCACCATAGCTGAGGCCCCAAATCCCGATACGATCGGCATCGACGTACGGGAGAGTTTTCAGAAAGTTGGCCGACATCCAGGCATCCTTGGCGTCCTTCCCACCCACGTCCATGAAGACGCCGTTGCGCCAGTCCCGGCCGTAGCCAATGCTCCCGCGATAGTCGGGAGCGAAGACGATATACCCCTGCTGAAGTAAATATTGGTGAAAGCTGTAGTAGACGGCGTAGTTCCGCTGCACATGCCAGCCGTCGTAATTTTGATTCACGCCGTCGCCGTGGACCCAGATGATTGCCGGATGTCTTTTTGAACGGTCGAGATTACGAGGGACGAAGAGCCATCCGGGCACAGGCTTACCGTCTGGACCTGGAAAGTGTACGAACTGCGGCTCGACGAATTGCGATTTATCAATGTCGGCGGGCATCGAGTCCGAAAGGCGTACCGCTTTCGCGTTCGCCTTGGCTTCCACGACAAAGAAATCTGCGCTATTGCGAGTATCTGTGTGCTGGTATACAAGCCGCTTGTCGTCCGCCGACCAGTGCGGTTCGATGTTGGTGCCGTTGCCTTCGGTCACGTAGGAGATCACGGCATGGGTCGGATCGCTACCGATGGCCGCAATGCCGATCTGGCGGTCGCCGGGCCGATCTGCATGGTTGGCATCGAACGCAATCCGCGTGCTGTCATGCGACCAGGCTGGCCGCCAAGCTTCAAAGTGCCCTTTTGTGAGCTGAGTGGCTTCTCCACCAGAAGCCGAGACTACATATAAATGATCCCATCCATCGGGGTCGCTGAGGAAGGCGATCCACTTACCGTCGGGTGAAGGCCAGGGCTGCGCACCTGCCTCGCCCCAGTCAGGAATACTCCAAAATTCTTTTTCTGTAATTTCGTAGACAGAGCGCAGCGATCCGCTGGATGCCTCAGCAACGTAGATGGTGTACGTCTTGAAGTTGTTCGAAACGTGATCGAAAACGAGATGGCTGTTATCAAGCCAGCCCACACCGCCATATTCCGCAGCAGTGCCGATGGCCACGGGC
Organism: Candidatus Sulfotelmatobacter sp.; assembly: GCA_035264195.1. Classification (GTDB taxonomy): domain Bacteria; phylum Acidobacteriota; class Terriglobia; order Terriglobales; family Acidobacteriaceae; genus Sulfotelmatobacter. The sequence continues at coordinate 4,699 of DATFQQ010000005.1, forward strand.
TTGCCGCTGCCGAGCCGGAGCGCATAGATCTGTCCGGGCTTGTACTCGCTGGTGCGGTATATGATCTTGGCGCCCGAGTAGGAAGGGGCTTCGTCGTGGTGAATGATCTTCGCACCCGCTGTGTAGGCGAGCGAACTACTATCCGGGGACCAAACGGTGTCATGGATGCCTAACTCGTCGCTGGCAATTGCAGTTTCGCTGCCGTCGGCGAGTGAACGCACGACCAGTTCGCTGTTTCGTGAGCTCTCTTCATTCGCCGCACGATTCGAACGGACAAATGCCACGCGTACGCCATCCGGCGCGGGAACAATATCGGACTCGCCCGTGGCGGCGGTCCCAACCTGCTTCGGCGCACTTCCAGACACCGCAACCTGCCACAAGCTGCCGCCGCGCACGAAGTAGACTGTTTGCGAATCCTTACTCCAGAAGATTTGTTCTACACCGCCTTCGGGAAAGGAAGTTAGTGCGGCTGGCTGACCGTCACCGGTGGAATTGGCTAAGTAGAGATTCGAAACACCAGCGCGGTCCCAAATGAACGCGATGTATTTACCGTTTGGGGCCCAGACCGGGTTGGACGGATGCTTGATATCGATCAGTTGCTCGATCGTTAACGGCGCGCCTTTGGCCGTTGCTTGTCCTAAGCCGAATTCCGCTAACATCACGACGACGCCGACAATGAATATAGTCAATCTTCTGGCCACTGGGATGGGGCCTCCTGGACAGGTTTGAGAAGAGAGTTCAGGGAACAAGAATCGAGCAGGCAGGTGCAAAATGCCCCGCCCGCCATTTACGGATCTACGGCAAACAACTGCACAAACTGCTAGAACGTAACCCGCAACCCAAAGCGCGTAGCGTAAGGGTTGATGGTGGCGTAAGGAAACAAATAGCTGGAACCATACGTTGTGACTTCGCCAATTACGGTCTGCGCGTTCGTTACATTAAACAAATCTGCCGTTGGAATGACGTGCCAGCGCTCTTTGATCACAAACTCGCGGGAGAGCCTTAGGTTCAGCATATTCACACTGGGAAGGCGCTGGACTCCGGCGGGTTGAAGGATGACCGATTCGCCAATTAACTCGGACTGGTTCGTCGCCGGATTAATCCCGCTCGGTACGTTGAAGGTCTCCGTTGGCTGGAGGGGGAAACCCGTATAGTGTTGAAAGTTTACGCTGGTGCTGAGTTTCCAGGGCAATTCGTAGATTCCGTCAATCTTGAAGACATAGGTCGCGTCGAGGTTGAGGTAGTTGTTATTTCGGTTGATGTTGTTGTTTGGATCCGTGAAATTATCACTGTAAGCCTGGTCGGAATAGCCTCTCCCAAACACTCCTTTCTGGCGCTGGATCGTGAAACCTGCCAGAACCTGCCATTTGTGAGTAAGTCGCTTGACGGCGGTAAATTCGAGTCCGTGATAGGAGTTGGTATTGAGCTGAGGAATGTTCGTGACGACAAAGTTAAAGGCTCCGTACCTGGCGGGGTCGGAGGGCTGAAAACTAAATAGCGTCAGCGGTTGGTTCGTAATCGGGTTCATGATCGGTTGGCCGCCAATCGTTGTGACGGGCGCGTAGTCCGAAGACTGGACCGCAGTGTTTTCGAGGCCGATCAGATTCTTCTTGGTGCGGTAATAGTAAGTGACGCCGACGCGCAAATCGCCCCACACCTGTTGTTCATATGAGGCACTGAGTTGATCCGAATACGGGCGACTCATGCTGGTATTAATGTGGGTGCTCGAACCACCGAAGGCATACACCGGTGTTGTGGCTGCCCCCTGTGGTAGCCATTCGCTTTGCTGCGGAATCAGATCCCCGTTTGTATCCGTCCAAGCATAGTACTTGCCGAACAGGCCCACCGGATTGGCGGTCTCGGCTAAACCTGTGCCCTGCATGATGTAGTACCGTCCGTAGCTGAAACGGAGGACGGATGTGCCTTTACCGCGCGGGTCGAATGCGATGCCCACGCGGGGTGACACCGTATTCCAATTCACCAATTTGCCGGATGCCGGATAAGCTGTGATGGGGAACAGGTCGGGAAAGGTCTCATTTGGATCGCTATGCTGGACCGGATAATACGTGTTGAATCGGTCATAGCGGAGGCCAAGATTGAGTGTGATGCGGTGTTTGAGCGCCCATGTATCCTGCAGGTAGAAGCTGGTGTCGCGAAAATAGTTCTTCTGGGTGGTGGGCGTGTTGTAGGCGAGAACCTGGTAGCCAACGCCATCATTCAAGAGAGCGTTAATGCCCTGCTTCACTTGATAAATGTATGCGTTGTAGCTCTTGCCCCACTCAAAACCAAACTGAAAATTGTGCGAGCCTGCCCAATCGGCTTTATGCCACGAACCACCCGCCGTCCACTTGAGCACCCATGCGGGGTTTATGAATTCGTTCGGCGCTGCGCCCGTCTCAGTGGAGGTCGCCACATCCTGGTAGTTCAGGTTGGTTGAGTCGGACTGATAACCGAGTGGGAAGGTAATTTTGTTCCAGCCGACCCGAAAATCGAGCAAGAGATTGTTCGAAACTTGGCTGGTCCAGAGTCCTTCCAGGATGTACGCCGGCTCAATCTGACGCCAGCTGGCTTGTTCGGTCACGAATGAATATGCCGTGTCGCGACGGAAGAAGCGATTCTGCGAGTTGTACATCCAAACAAAACTGAATTTGTTTTTGGCATTGATTTGCCAATCGCTGCGCAGGTCAGTATTGCTCTGGTGATTGACATCTTTTACTGGATTGCCTGCCTGATCCGTGACCGAGAGGATTCGCTGGCGCAGGTCGTAGCTACGGTAGGAACCAAAGAGCCACCATCGGTCTTTGATGACTGGACCGCCAAGGCTCGCCGACGTGTCCCGCGTCATGTCAAAAGGCGAACCGGAGGTAACAGGACTCCCTTGGTAAGTCGGGAACTTGTCACCGGCCTGCCACGCCGCCGTCAAGTAATAGAGCAGCGCCTCACCATGCAACTGGTTTGAACCTGACTTCGTCACCATATTCATGTACACCCCGCCGATCGGGACGGAAGCGGGGGCATTGTCCGCGACTACCTGAAACTCTTCAAACGAGTCGTGGTTGGTGTAGAACTGCGTGTATCCGCCATTTGCGCCGGGCCAGTTGAGATCAAGGCCGTTGTAGCTATAAAGCTGCTCCGCGGGAGTGCTTCCGTGCACCTGCATCGTGGACTGCTGGTAGCTGTTGTTGCCGGCCACGTCGAATGTGCTGCTGGTGGATCCTGGCATCTGCGCTACCGTGGACCATGGATCTCGTCCACTCGGAATGTCCTGTAAGAGGTTTTCGTCAAATGTAGTCGTGGTCTGGTTGTTCTGCAGGTCGAGTATTGGTTCCCCTTCCACTGTCACAGCCTGGCTCACTTCACCGACCTGAAGTCTTGGACTGACCGTCGCCGTAAATCCCGCGGTGAGAACGATGCCTGTCAGGGTATACGCGCGAAATCCGGCTTGGCTGACAGTCACGTCGTAAGTACCGGGAGGGAGCAGGTCCAGCAGATAACTCCCATCGGCATGTGTCGTGGTGGTGCGCTTAGCAAAAAGCGCCGGACTGTTCGCAATAACCGTGGCATTCGCGACGACCGCTCCTGAGGGGTCCGTAACGATGCCCGTGATCTTGCCAGTCGTAGCAACCTGGGCGGTTACACTGCTGATGAGAAAGATCGAAGCAATCAAGGTTGCGAGAACGGTGTAGTTGATACGAGCGCACAACGTGAGGCGAAGATCCATAAGCACCCCCGAGGAGGATTGCTACCCCAATGGCAACAAATCGGAAGGTAGAAGAAAAATTGGGATATTTTATCCATGGACGTTAAGATTTGTCAACGGACCATAAGCTCGATTTTTATTTCCTGCGCTTTGTCACAGCACTTGTTCACCTTCCAGCTGACCGGGTGCTTAACGTTGTCAATGCGCACCGTATGTGACAAAAGACAATTTGCGTTACCATGATTCGCCATCATGGCAACACTGGAGCCTGCGATGGACTTCACCGGACGCCGCGCATTTCTTCGTCATGCAACCGGAGCGGCTGCTCTGACCTTTACCTCCCGCAGATCTGTTTTTGGACGTACTCACATCTTGAACGTTAGTGCCACAGTGTCGGAGGCCGCCCCAAATCTGCCAGACCGTCTGTCCCCAGACTGGTACCGACGGAAGGTTAGCCTGGTTCAGGAGGAAATGGCGAAACACAACCTCGACGCACTAGTGTTGTTGAAGGCTGTAAACGTCATTTATACAACCGGCTACTTCCATCTTTCGACCGAGCGCCCGCTGGCTGCGCTTATTCCAAGAGCCGGAAATCCTGTACTGTTTGTTCCGGCGCTTGAGTCCGACCAGGTGAAGCTCTGGTGGGGGAAGGATTATGAGTCGTACTTCGACTATCCAGGGCCGATAGACCGCGTGCGCTGGATTTTCGAGCAGATTGCCAAGCGTGGCTTTGGCGAGTCCCGCATCGGAGTAGAAGAACCAACGCCCAGCCGCATGCAGCAAATCAAGCTCGGCGCGCCCAACGCCGAGATCCTGGTAGCCGGAGATCTGGTCGAACGAATGCGCTACGTCAAGGATGAAGATGAAATCAACATCATGCGCCGTGGCATGTTTTTCAATGACTACTCAATTCAAGCTGGGCGCGACTTCGTGCGCGAGCACGGTTCCGTAAGTGAAAACGAAATCCTGAAAGCTGCTGCGGATGCGCTCGCAGACAAGATGGGAGCGGAACTAAAAGATGTGGTCGGTATCAGTATCGATCCGCCCTTCGGCGGCCTTGTACCGTTCGGCAGGCGTTCCGCTTTCCCTCATGCCATTCCCAGCAGGGACCGCCTCAAGAAAGGAGATGCTCTGATCCTTAGTTACACGTGCCAGCTTGGAGGCTATGCCGTCGAATGCGAGCGGTCGTTTATTGTTGGCAAGCCCAGCGACTACGCGAAGCGTCTCTACGAGGCCATGCTCGCCGCCCATGACACCGGGGTTGAGAACCTGAAGGAGGGCGCGATCGCTGAAGAAGTCGACCATAAAAGCCTCGACCAAGTCCGCAAAGCCGGATTCGAGAAGTTTCTCAAACACCGCACTGGTCACGGTATCGGTCTCGAAGGACATGAGGCTCCTTGGATTGCCGAAGGCGACAAAACAGTCCTCCAACGAGGTATGACCTTCAGTTGCGAGCCAGGAGTCTACGATCCAGACTGGGGAGGCGTTCGACACTCCGATACCGTCGTGGTCCGCAAGGACAAGGGCGAGGTACTGAATAAATACCCAACTCGCCTTGAAGAAATGATCATTGAGATCTGACGGCCAGTTCTTGTGAGCTTGCCCGTATATTGATGAACAGGAATCTTGGGAGCCTAACGCCGCTGGTGAAGCGAGGAGCCGGCCGAAATCCGCCTCTCTGCTTACTTCGCGGGAGTGATGAAGAGGTTGCGAAAGGCGACGTGTCCGGCTTCACCACCCTGTAGATAGATGGGCCCGGGCAATCCCTCATGGCTGTCCAAAGCGCCGCCGGTGATCCCCGGTATCTCCTGTTTATCGATAATCGTCTGACCGTTTTGCACAACCGTCACCACGCGGCCAACGAGTGTGATGTCGTAGCTCTGCCACTCTCCCGGACGCCGCGGCTGTTCCTGGGTTGACGCCAGAAAGCCATACACTCCCCCCATGCGCATCGTTGGCCCTTCCGGATCAGCATCCTCTTCGATCTGAACTTCGTACCGTCCGCGCAGGTAGACGCCGCTATTCGCTCCTTTCGTGCAATTGAATTCAACATGCAACTTGAAATCGCTGAATTTTGCAGTACTGATCAGTTCAGGTCCATGGCCGGGACTCACCAGAGTTCCGTCTTCCACCATCCATTTAGCGGCTGCGCTCGGGTCGCTCATCGTCCATCCGGCCAGATCCCTGCCATTAAACAGCGACACCCCTTTCCCCCACTTGGGCGCGGCGTTTGTCGTGAGTTTTGGCGCTCGTTCTCCGGTCCATCGCCATGGAGTTCCATCCGGTCCCGTGGTAGTGCCGGCCAGTCTGCCGCCAACGAGTCTGCCCTCAAATACCATATCGTCTTTCCGATCCTCTTCTTCTTTGGGCGAGACGAACGTGATGTGACCATTTGCAATCTCAACTTTGGGCAGTGGTCGCGCATGTCCCCAGCGGCTGGTCATGCGCGCATGAAACTGCCCGCCCTCTTGGGTGATTTCCAGCCATGACGGGGCTTCACGCTGCGGTGTCTTGAGGGTCAGATCCCATCGGCCGAGAAATGCCTGATCGGAGTTGCTCGGCAGTGCGAGACTTCTATCTGCGCAACACACCAGCAGGGAAAGAAAGAGAACTACACTTTCCAGTACAAACATCTTTCGCCGAATCATGTGCGTGGCACTCCCTGTTGCCGCGCCCAGTGTACAGCAAACAACCTGGCAGAAACTCGTTTGCCATCCGAGCCATGACCGACATTGTCGCAGGTGTTTTTTAGGTGACGCTTGGTTACATCCAATCAGAGGCCGGTTGCAATGGCGTGAGGCCGCAAACAGTCCGCCTTCTAATTTTCAGATTCTCGAATTCTGTGTGGAGTGGTCAGCTAGATGAAGATTGTTTGTTCAAGAAACTTATTACGAAACTTTCCTCGTGGATCGAGCTTCCTGGCCAAAGCTACAAAGTCGGACAGCCGCTCGTAGCGTGACCTAAGGTGCGCCGGTGACATGGTGAACAGTTTTCCCCAATGCGGTCTGGCGTCAAATGGCGCCAACTCTCGTTCAATCTCTGGCAAAAGCTTGCTAACGGCGGGCCAGTCCTGTTTCCAGGTGAAATGGATGGCAACGCTCTCCTGCTTATAGGCGGTGCTCAGCCAGAGGTCATCGGCGGCGATCGTGCGAATCTCGGAAATCAACAAGTGAGGAGTCACCTTGTCACGCAATCTTTCGACGGCGAAAATCGCTTCTACTGCATGACGTCTCGGAACGAAGTATTCGGACTGCAACTCTTTCCCAGCACTAGGCATGAAGCCCATTCGGAAGTGTGGCAGACGCTCGAACCAGGGGCCTGGCACGCCCATTTGTTCCGTGCAGTTCTCGACTGAAAGTTCTGCGATGGGGTGGAGGTTCTTCGTCGCGATTTGGGCACCGAAAAACTCCGGCTTGGACTCGAACCTGGGTTCTGCATCTGTCCGGACCTTGAGCCACACTTCATTGATCCGGTGCTTCTGCCAGTCGGTGAAGAGGCTGACACTGTAGGCCCTTGCCTCGATGGCGTCGAAATTTTGGTATAGCTGATCGAAGGGAAGGTTTTCGTAGACGTACTGCTTCACTGTGAATGCTGGCTGGAGATCGAGAGTGACTTTGGTGATGACGCCAAGGGCGCCCAGCCCAACAGTCGCACCACGGAAGGTATCGCTGTCTTTGTCACGTGTGAGCTTCAACACATCGCCTGAAGCCATGACCATTTCCAGTGCGGAGACCTGTGTCGCAAGATTTCCATTCTTTATACCGGAGCCATGAGTCGCGGTGTTGCACGCGCCTGCAACGGAAATGTGTGGCAGCGAGGCGAGATTGTGCAACGCGAAACCACGCTGGTCGAGATAAGGGCACAGTTGTCCGTAGCTTATTCCGGCTTCAGTCGTGACTGTCCGCGTTTTCGGATCAAGCTCTATGACTTTGTCTAGTGATCTCAGAGATAGAAACTTCGTATCCGTGTTGGCGATTTCATTGAAGCAATGCCGGGTCCCCAAAACCTTAAATTGAGAGTTGGCCTTCACGAATCGTTGAACGTCTGCCATTGAGGTCGCAGCGTGCAGGCGTTCAGTGCCATATTCGAGATTTCCCGCCCAGTTGGTCATCTTATGCTGAAACGCCGACGAGAACGCGCTAGACCATAAAGCGGTCACCGCTGTAGCGAAAAGGGACTTCATAAAGGCTCGCTTGTTCAAGTTCTGTGGTCCTCTTGCGACAGTCGGCAAACAGATGTCAGTCTGGCACAACCTACAATCGGTCCTAGCCGTAGTCAAGTCCGGAGCGTATTTTTTTGCATGCTAATCCATAGTGCTGGAACTTGAGCGTTAACGCCTTCCGTGAGCTCGAATCATCATCGAGTCAGCTTGCGCCTGCGCGCTACGATGCTTCACCGGACACAGCAACTGGGGATCGATCCAGACTAGCCTCACCAGCGCTTGCGCATCCAACCGATCGTCTTTCTCACGGCTCTCTCCGATCAGTCGCACCTCGCGCGCGTTCCCACAATCACTTCATGTCCTCACTCGCTGAGCAAGCGACTGATCCAGGGCAAACGCGTCCCAGCTTCCAGCGCAATCGGGCTGCGCGGCATCGCGCCGAAGACCTCCTGCAAGGCCTTGCCGTGTACGGACTCGCTGCTCCGACTGGATCTGTCTGGCGGGCTTCATCCACCACGCTGTACCAACTGTTACGATCGCCCAAATCCAATCCGACGGTCAGTTTCTGCTGAGAAGTATTCGTGCTCGCCTTCCTCGTTAGCGGGAATCTCGCGAAATGCCTAGGAAAAGCGAATGGTACAAGGTTGGAAGGCAGAAGAGTCCTGTCGGTATTGGGTGGCTGAGGGTGAGGGGTGCGATCGGCAATGCAGGCCAAGCCTCGCGGAGATTAAATGGCTTCATCTAAAGTTCGCCATTCACGGGTGCTAGAACTTACCTTCCTCCGCCGCCGCTGCCGCCACCGACTAGAATTTCGAGCAAGAGCAATATCAGATCCATGCCATGGCGCCTAATCGCCGCGTCATTTGTAGCCAGTCATAAGTTTGCGGTGATTCGGGAGATGTGACAATTGCACGATTTGCCAGTTACCCACCGTAAGATTTGCCATGCTGCCCTGTCATCAATTCCACCGGTGCTTTCGCGATTCGTGAACCCCATCTCTCTATGACTGCGAGAGCACATCTACCAGAGAGGCGCGATCGCGGTCATAATTGTTGTCACAAAAGAGCATTGATTTGAATGAGCTGGGCAGGAGCTGGACGCCACTCCGCTGTCTGATTTGCTAGCGGACCTCGAAGTTCAATAGCAGAAAAATAAGGAAGATTTAGCGGAACATTAACTACTGACAAAAGGGTATTCAAGGCACCACTTTGAACCCAATCTGCTCAGGATCAATACGCTCGTGGACCGTGGAGAAGACATATTTGAACGGCACCAACTCGAGTTTGAAGTGCACAACTGCAGAGGCGAATGGCATCTGGTGTTCGAAACTCAGCGCCTTGAGCGCCAACTCGCATACTCGGCCTCGGCTGCAACATGAACGGGAACGTCAGGGTCAGCGTCTTTCCAGAGTGTGAGGAAATCTTCGTAGGCTGTGAGCGTTCGGACGCGGGCGTCTGTATCAGGTGAAGTTTTCGCCTGCAATGCGTTCGCTCGCGCAACGCCCAGACGAGCCAGGGCGCCAGTCCAGCAGTTCCAGACGATGCCGCTGTGATCGAGGATCTTCTGGAACTCTTCGGCCGCCAGCCTACCCTGCCCTGCCTCCAGATACGCCTGGCCACGAACATAATTTGGATAGAGACAGGAGGGATTGGTAACAAACAAAATCGCCCCGTACTCGATGGGCGAAGGACTTTGCTGGTTATTCAAGATGTAAGAGTGGTCCTTCCTGCCGAGTGCCAACTGTATCTGAATGGCGGGCAGCCAAAGGGATTGCATTTGTGTATCCAACGGGAAACGCCTGTTTAGGTCTTGGGCCAATGATTCGGCTTGCGGCGCATCATTGACCATCGCGAATGCAAGTGCAGCTTCGACTTCTGTCCCTTGACTGGCTGGAGCGAGCTTTAATGCCCTTGCAGCTGCTTTCCGCGCTCCGGTGGCATCGCCGAAGGCGGCTTGTCGCAAAGCGGCATTTGCCAACCAGATCGCGGCATTCTCCTTGCTATCGGCTCGTATCGCGGACTCAACAGCTCGGGTCGTGAGTTCCCGCGCCTCGCCCAGACGACCTCGATATGCCTCGGTGTCACTGGCGAGCGCCAGTGCCATGTTCTCTTCGGGTCTTCCGGCAAACCAGTTCTGTTGTTCGGCCATGGTTGCGGAGTCCGCCCGGAGAAAGGCAAGAGCATAGAGAGCACTGCGAGACTCAAAGCCGTCAATGTTTTCCGCCTGCGCGTCGTGAATGATCTGCCTTGCACCATCGAAACTCTGCGAGGCAAGCGCGTAAATGGCTAGATTTCCGTACGACCCGAAAGACGGCGCAAGACGCAAGGCCCGTCTTGTGGTCTCACTCGCCTTTTCATATTGCCCTTGCAATGCATAGACAATGCCTAACGTTGAATAAGGTCCGTCATCACGGGGGTAGCTCTCAATCCACCGCTCATACGTATCGGTTGCTTTGTCGAGTTCTCCAGTTACATTCAGATAGTAGTCGGCGGTGATCGCCAACTTTTCCCACTCGCTGACACCATCTCGCAACTGGAATGCCTTGCTGAAGTACTGCCTAGCTACGTCTACCTGCCCGAGACCGGAGTAGTCCAAGCCCAGCGCCCTATAGCCCACTGCAAAATTGGGATCAAGATCCAGAACGCGCCGAAAGTAAGGTAACGATGCGCTTGGGCCCTTTTCACTGAAGGCCTTCAGCCCCTGGCTATACTCTTTTAAAGCCTCCAGAGACGGTGTTGTCGCATGCGCCAGCGGTACGTCAAACTTCTGAACTGAAGCCAGCGATTCGCCGAGCTCGCGCCGTAGCCCAGATGCTGCCTCGTCCAGTGCGTCCAAAGTGTGCTCCTTGGACGTCGCGATCGATTGTTCCGATGCGAGTGTGTCTCCGTTCCGGCAATTTATGGCTTTCAATCCGAGCACATACTTGCGGCCCAGAGCGCCAATTGATCCGACAAGATAGGCCGTGCTGCCGGCTCGCTGGCAAACTTCGCGGGCTACCTCGCTCGTCAGTTGAGTACCGGTGGGACGGGTCATCCGCTGTAAGGTGATTGCGACCTCGCTATCTGACAGCACCTTGAAAAAGGGAGATTGCCGAAGAGAGAGGCTCAGTGCGGTGTTTAGAGAGTCGTCGAAGGTTGCGTCGCCTGTCTTATTAACAAAGTCGGCGAGCACGATGGTGTCTTCCGGGCTAAGCTTTGAGGCGGCGCGGGAATGCCAGAGTCCCACAACCGCTACGGCTGCGAGTATCAAACCAGCGGCAGCGAACCAGAGATGCGAATGCCTCCAGATGTTGGACTCGCTTGGGATGTCGACCTCTACTTCGGGCGCCCAAGCCACCGGGGCTACAAAACGGTAGCCGCGCCGCGGAACCGTTTCCACAAATCTTGGGTTGTCGGCCGAATCGTTCAACGCTTCGCGCAGCTTCCTTGTTGCCGTGTTCAAAGCAGAGTCAAAATCTACAAACTCATGCGGCCAAACTTGCGCACGGATTTCCTCCCTGGTGACTAGTTCACCAGGACGCTCCAGCAACACTATCAAGATTCGAAGGGGCTGCTCTTGCAGACGAACACAGCTCCCCGCTTTTGTGAGTTTGCGCTCGCGGAGATCAACCTCAAAAGATCCAAAGCGAGCAAACCGAGCTGTGGATCGGAACTGCTGCAACGGCACGGCTTAGCATAACAGGTCACAAGTCCGAATAGCTCCTTTTTTGGCAGTTGGTTAGCTGGTTATTCCAAATACATAGAAAGGTTTGTTGCGTTGTGCGCCCAGCTACCCGCACATTGTCGTTCGTAACCGGATGAGTCGATTGCTTTGCGCAACCCCAGAGGGTCACGACTCTGACGCATCATCAGAAGTTAACCGCTTCCTGCTTGATCGGAAGGCCGTGTGCGAGTAAAGCGTCTCATTCTTGAGCCCGAGTCATGACACATTTGAGCTTTGCGAGTATTCTCATCGTCGACGATTTCCCGGGCTGGCGGGCGCGAGTTCGCGAGATCCTGGCGGCACATCCGGAATGGAAGATCGTCTCTGAGGCGTCGGATGGGCGGCAAGCTGTCCACGAAGCAAGTGAATTGCAGCCGGACGTTGTAGTTCTAGATATTGGTCTGCCGCGATTGAATGGGATCGAGACCGCGAAGATGATTAGGCAGAAGTCCCCCAAGTCGAGGATTGTTTTCCTGGCACAGGACGACGATGGCGAAATTAAGAAGGCCGCTCTTGACGTCGGGCAGACAACTTACATCCCAAAAGCCACAGCCGCTACTCGGTTATGTGACGCCGTCGCAGCATCTTTGGGGGAAATCACCGGCGCCTTGGATCGCTATACAGCAGTTCCGTCAACGAAATCGCGATAGTCAGCATCTTCAAGTTTTTCGCGCTCAGCTTCTGGAATCGTAAACTGCGCCGTACCACAATCCATACAGACCAAGACCGTTGGAAAAACCCAAACGCCGGGTATATCGAGACCTTGAATTCCCGGAAAATGGATGTTCATCTCAGCGGTAAACTCACGTTGATTGGATGATTGGCATGACGTACACCACTGATGAGACATCATGACCCTCACAGCCCCGACTATGAGACAAAATTAACCTTGTTCACGAATTCGGTCAAGTTGTCTTTGGGGAGGTTCCGAATCGAGTTGGCTTAAACGAACTGAGTGCTATCGCCTGGTGCCGTTCGACTGGTCGCGGTCCGGGACAGAGTCCTGCTCTGGGGAGAATGGCGTGTATCAGTTCCAGTTCTTGACTTTCTTGTGCCTTCTTCTGCATTGCTGCGGCCTTCCGATGAATTCAAGAGAACGCCACAACTCGCTTGCGGAGCCGTGGACGCGGTTCTACCGCTTTCTAGAATCCCCGACAGAATTTTACAGGGAGGATCTGATAAACCGAGTTTTCAATCTGCCAATGCAGAAACCGACTAGGCACAGCTTACAAAGATCGAACGGTCGCAATCTCGCATTACACGCATCGACCTCCCTTTCATTCTTCACCTCAACTGAAGGTCCAGCAACGAGCGAGACCTGGCCTTAGTCCTATAATCAGGTTAGATGAACGCAATGTGCAGGATTTTCGCGGTCCTTGTCTGCCTGGTTCCAGTTTGTTTCTCGCAATCTGGGGCCAACCAGCAAGCTACCGCCCTGGCAGAGCACATCCGGAAAGCTCGTGGCTTTCTGGATGAAAAACGTCCCGATCTCGCCATTCCAGAGTTACAGGCCGCTGTGGCGATCGATCCATCCGATGCCCAAACGCAAGGAAACCTGGGGGTCTTGCTGTACTTCCAGGGCAAGGTAGCCGAAGCCATCCCTCACCTTCGCGCGGCAGTGGAACGCCAGCCGGGACTAGGCAAAATTCAGGGATTGCTGGGATTGGGCGAGATTCACACTCTGGACATCGCCCGCGGTCGGCAGGATTTGGAGTCAGCGTTCCCGGTAGTCGATGACCTCAAATTCAAAGTACAAGTCGGTTTGGAGCTAGTCGGTCTCTACACGCAAACCGGCGATTTGCAGCAGGCCAGTCAAGTGCTGGCACAATTGCGCAAGGCGGCGCCGGAAGATCCTGAGGTCCTCTACGCGGCGTATCGCACTTACTCTGACCTCGCAGCTGAGTCGATGCTTGCGTTATCGCTCGCACAGCCGGACTCTGCGCAGATGCATCAAGTGATCGCGCACGAGGAATCGCGGCAGGGTAACAGTAATGGAGCGGTTGCGGAGTTCCGCAAAGCGGTAGCGATCGATCCGCATTTGCCTGGCATCCACTTTGAGTTGGCTGAATTGTTACGTTCTTCGCAAGATGACGCCGTCAAGAAAGAGGCGGAGAAGGAGTATCGCGCCGCTTTGGCGGAAAATCCGCAAGATGGAAAAACGATCTTGCGCCTGGCAGACATCGACGCGCAAAAGGGTGCTTCGCCGCAGGCGTTGGAGGGATACAAGAAAGCCGTTGCTCTGCAACCAAACGACGCAGATGCCAAGATCGGGTTAGCGAAGATTCTGACTGAAATGAACCAAACCGATGAAGCACTCTCTTTGCTGGAAGACGCAGTGCGATTGGACCCGACCAACGCGACAGGGCATTATCGACTCGGTACACTGTATAGAAAGATCGGGCGCAGCGAAGATTCCAAGAAAGAAATGGAGCTGTACAAGAAATACAAGGACCTAAAAGAAAAGCTGCGCGCTGTTTACAAGGATCTGCAGGTACAACCAGACGAGATCAGTGGGGACAAAGACAATCAGAAGTAGCACTCCAGCGCAGAGTAAGAATCCGGAATATCTGGGTCGACGGGCTGCAATACCATTCTCTTGCGCCTTATTCCTGCTGGTCTTAATGGCTGGAAAATTGGTCGCGCAGATGGGAACCGCCACACCGCTGCCGCCAAAGGAACGCGAAAAAGCCGAAGCGGAGAGAAAAGCAAGTGGCACTCTTTCGAACTATCCCAAACTGGTCGACATTACCTCTTCGACGGGCATTCACTTCGAACACCAGTCAAGTCCCGAGGCAAAGTTCATCGTTGAGTCCATGAGCGGTGGCGTTGCTTTAATCGACTACGACCGCGACGGTTGGCCGGACATTTATTTCACGAACGCCCAGACTGTGGATATGTCAAAGCAAGGCGTGAAGGCGCGCAGCGCGCTTTACCATAACAACCACGACGGAACATTTACAGATGTGACCGAGAAAGCCGGAGTCGGTTTTCCCTGCTGGGCGATGGGTGCGACCGTAGGCGACTACGACAATGACGACTGGCCCGATCTGCTAGTGACCTGTTTAGGTGGAGTCGTACTCTATCGCAACAATGGAGACGGAACATTTAAGGATGTCACAAAGGCGACTGGACTGGGCAACGATACCGGATGGTCGACGGGAGCGGCTTTCGGAGACTATGACGGCGATGGTTGGGCGGACCTTTTCGTATCCCACTATGTCGATCTCAACTTGAATGACTTGCCGGCCTTTGGCTCAGGTAAGTCGTGCAAGTATCTGGGCATCGACGTGCAATGCGGACCTCGCGGTTTGAAGGGCGCTCCCGACAATCTCTATCACAACAACGGCGATGGCACCTTTAGCGATGTCTCAAAGAAGGCTGGCGTGGATGATCCCGAGCATCGATACGGCCTGACTGCCATATGGTCGGACTTCAATGATGACGGGAAGTTGGATCTTTTTGTAACCAACGATGGGCAAGCGAACTATCTCTATCAGGCCGACGGTAAGGGAAGATTCGAAGACGTTGCGCTTACTTCCGGCGTGGCGGCAAATGAGGATGGATTCGAACAGGCGAACATGGGCGTTGCTCTGGGCGATTATATGCACAGTGGGCACATGTCACTTTTAATCTCTCACTTCGACATCGAGTATGCGGCGCTCTATCGCAACATGGGGGGAATGAACTTTTCCGATGATTCGATCGCTTCCGGTATCGCGCGAGGAACGCAGGGATTCGTAGGCTGGGGAGATGCGTTCGTGGATTTTGCCAACAGCGGCTGGCAAGATTTGTTTCTCGTTAATGGACACGTTTATCCGCAGGTCGATAGTGCGAATCGCTCGACGCGGTATCTTGAGCCGAAACTCTTGTTCATGAACCAGCGGGATGGAACTTTCAAAAACGTGAGCAATCTGGTCGGATCTCCGGTGCAATCCTTTCAGGTCAGCCGAGGCCTCGCCGTCGGAGACCTGTTCAACGATGGGAGACTGGAGGCTGTTGTTGAAAACCTCGTAGGAAAGCCGATGATCCTGCGGCCCGAAGGCGGTCCGCCGAACCATTGGGTCAGCATCCAACTTGAAGGCGTGAAGTGCAATCGTCTGGCGCTCAATGCGCGGGTTACTGCGACGGCGGGAGATCTGGTTCAGGTGGGAGAAGTGCTGAGTGGCGGAAGTTATTTATCGCAACATGACTTGCGCATACACTTTGGCCTCGGCAACCATGACCATCTCGATCGGGTTGAGGTTCTCTGGCCGAACGGCAAAAAGGAAACGCTGACGAACTTGGCTGCTGACAAATTTTATGTCGTGCGAGAAGGAGAGGGAGCCGTAGGTGCCACGGGGCCAGAGCATCAAGCCAAACTTCCATAGGGTTTCCGGCAAATGTTTCCAGGACCAGGATGCGAGTAATCGGGGTGGGTCAAAGTCCGACCTGGGGTGTCTCCTTATGAAACTGACACGGTGGGAATCTCGCCGCATTGGTCAGATTCTGCTGGCAGGCTGCCTAGTCACGACACTCTGCGCAGTGGTCGCAGCACAGAGTGCGGTTCGCTCGTCCGACTCTGTCCTGACACGACAACTGCGTCAGGCTCTCGCACTCGCGAAACAGGGAGATCGGCAAGGAGCTATGAAACTTACGCTCCAATTGCTGCAGCAGGACCCGAGGTTTGTCCCCGCTCTCAAGTTGAAAGGCACATTACTTGAAGAATCGGGGCAAAATTCCGAGGCTGCCGCAAGCTTTGAAGAAGCTCTGAAGTTGGCCCCAAACGATCCCGATCTGCTGTTGAAATCAGGCATCTACAAGCTCGCCATGGGCGATCGAGATGAAGCGATCACGCGCCTGATGCACTGCACAAAACTTCTTCCGGGCGACGGAGACGCGCAATATTATCTGGCCCAGGCGTACCACTTGAACGAACAAGATGATCTCGCCCTGTTGGCAATCCGGCAAAGTCTGAAGGCTGAGCCCGACAATCCTTCAGTGCTGCAAAAATATGGCGAATTGTTGTGCTCCACCGGAGACTGTCAAGGCGGGCTGCAGTCATTGCTTAAGGCTCGTCAATCCGATGCGACGCTGCCACGCATTGATTTCGACATCGCAGTAACTCATTTCAAGTTGATGGATCTTTCCAATTCGGCGAAATATGCCGAACATGCGGTGCAAGCGCGGCCCAATGACTTCGAGGCGATTCAACTGCTCGCCACAGTTGACGTAAAACTCGCACACTGGACAGAAGCCAAACTTGCTTACGAAGCACTTCAGGCCCTGAAGCCAGGCGACGCGGAAACCTTGCTGGGACTCGGGCAGTGCGAACTTGAGTTGAAGAATTATCAAGCTGCTATCGACCGGTTGGAGTTGGTGTTGCAACTTGATCCCACAAGAGTACAGGCACACTTCTATCTTTCTCGCGCTTTTGCAGCACTCGACCGGCAGACTGATGCCCGGCACGAAGCAGAGCTGCACCAATTAATGATGCAGCAGCTGACATTCGCTCGTTCTCTGGAAAGCGAACAGCGAGAAGGAGCAATCAAAGCGCAGGTGCAGCAACTCCTCGCTGCGAATCGGGAAGACGCCGCAATCCACCTGTATGAGGAACACTTCAAAGGAACTCCCATGACCTTGGCGGACGCATACGTGTTCATTGGAAAACTCGAGCTTCTCATGGGAAAAACCGATGATGGGCTGCGCAATCTTCATCACGCATTGAAAATCCAGCCCACGGTCCGTGGAGCGCACACCAATGAGGGCATTCTCGCTCTTAAGCTCGGTGATCTCGGCCACGCCGAAGAACAATTCCAGCAGGAACTTGCAAACGATCCCAATTATCAGATGGCGATCGCTGAGATGGGAGAGGTTCGCTATCGGCAAGAGCGCTGGTCAGAAGCCGCAGAGCTGCTGGCGAAATCAAAGACCATCACTCCAGAGTTGCTTTACATGCTCTGCGACTCCTACTTCCGGTTGGGCAAAGTAGATGAAGCGAATCTGAACGCAGAAGCCGCGGCAGCGTATGCAAGAAAGAAACCTGGTGTCGTGCGAGGACTGGTAGAACTCCTGGTGCGTAACGGGCAGACCGATCTTGCGAAGCGACTGGGATCTTCGTCGCTCAATAACTGAATCAACTCAATGTGAGCTCTCGGTTACCGTGAGCACCTGATCCGCCTTGATATTTTTCAGAACCTGGTGGGTACCGCTCGGCCATACGAGTTCGATGCTGTCCACCGTCGCGGCTGAGCCCAAGCCAAAGTGCACGCGCTTATCACTGGAAGAGTTATAGCTGACCGCAGTGGTTGCCTCATTGTATTGCGAGCCAAGATTGGTCGTGACCTTGACCTTCGTTCCCAAGCCGTCATGATTGGATTTGACCCCGACCAAATTAAGGATGATCCAGTGATTGTGATCAGTGGAACGGTTCATCCATATTTCGGGTGAGCCGTTCAGCACGTTTACAACAGCATCGACCTTTCCGTCGTTATTCAGGTCGCCAAAGGCCGCGCCACGGTGTGGAGCGGAAATCTGAAACGAGGTTCCAGCGCTCGAACTCACATCCTCAATCTTCAGGCTGCCATTATTCCGGAACACGCGATTCGGGAGTGCAAACGGCCGATGTGCTAGTTCCATAGAATTGTCGAGGATGTCGGAGTTCGCGGTGAACAGGTCTTTGTTGCCATCATTATCGAAATCGAAGACACCGACTCCCCATGCGGTCGATCGACTGGTCAGGGCCGCGAGCCCCGTAGCTGCAGTGACATCCTGAAATTGACCGTCTCCTGCGTTCTTATAGAGCGGAAACCCTTCTCCGAACATGGCCGTTTCGAAAATGTCGGGCCTGCCGTCGTTGTCGATGTCCCGAAAATCCGCGCCCATTCCCGCGATGGCATTGCCAAATGCGTTGTAGGCTACGCCAGCCCGTAAAGCAGCATCCGCAAACGTTCCGTCGCCATTGTTGTGAAAAAGATAATTCTCGAAGGTGTCGTTGGAAACAAAGATATCTGTGAATCCATCGTTATCGTAGTCGGCAAAGGCCAGTCCCATGCCTTTGCCAATATATTGAGAAATGTGCGACCGCTCGGATACGTCGGTGAATGTCCCGTCGCCGTTGTTGCGATACAGGATGTTGGGTGTCCCTAGAAAATCGACGGGGGAACAATACGCCGGATGTCCCTGCTGAACGCAGGGCGTAGCGTTACTGATGCTGTAATTTAGATAATTCACCACAAATAGATCGAGCAATCCATCGTTGTTGTAGTCGAACCATCCGGCTGCCACCGACCACGCTTTCCCCAGTTTCGGAACCATTCCCGCAGCGTTGGCCTTGGCCGTAATATCGCTGAATGTGCCATCTCCGTTGTTATGAAACAGCTGGTTGTGGTTGAAGCCGGTCACGTAGAGATCGACAAATCCATCGTTATCGTAGTCGCCAGCCGCAACCCCCATGGAGTACCCCATCCCTTGCAGGCCGGCTTTTTCAGTGACATCGGTGAATGTGCCATCGCCGTTGTTGCGGAACAGCCGGTTCCAGTAGCTGGGATCGCTCTTCTCCAGCGATGGGATTGCCGCTCCGTTTGTGAAGAAAATATCGAGCAGTCCATCGTTGTTGTAATCAAAGAGTGCGACACCTCCGACCATAGTCTCGAACGTGTATCGTTTTGGGCTGACGCTGTTCTTCAGGGCAAACTTGATCCTTGAACTCTGGACGGTGTTCTCGAAACGAATACTTGATGTCGCAGTGTCCTTGCGGACACCTGCTGCAGGGTGGTGGCCCGAAGGGGCAGGCGATGGAGACTGGGCTAACAAAATCGCTGCGTAGCAGGTTAGTAAGAGGCACGCGAATCCGACCACAAGGATGCGGCCGACTAGTCCTAAACGGCAGACCACTTCTTGTGGTCGCTCCACTCGAGAAAACATACGTGATTGCAGACGGGATTCAGGAATTCGGGAGTCTCCAGCGAGATCCACTGTTGCGCGTAAGGTCGAGGATAGCAAAGAACGCTGTGGCAGAACCCGTTTAGGAACTAACCGTGATTCAAAACGCCCCGCTCCTTCTGAATTGTCATTCCGAGCGTCGCGAGGAATCCCTACCCGCGGCACTGCACTTTGGGTAAGGATGCTTCGACCCTTCGACGTTGCTCAGGGCAGGCTCCGAACGAGTTCGCTTCGCGATCTCCTTCTACGCTCAGCATGACAGTATCGTCTTGGCGGCATTCGCATGTAGATTCACGAATCACCAGCTCCGGTTCGACCGAAATTTGCTGAGCCCCGACCTTGCCTCCGTTCACAATTCTAGAAAGAAGTTGCTCGGCAGCAATTTCACCCATCCGGCGCAGCGGCTGCCGCACTGTGGAGAGACGGGGAGTCAGGTAGGCTGCTCCATGAATGTCGTCGAAACCGATGACGGAAATGTCTTGCGGAACGCGCAATCCGGCGTCAAGAAAGGCTCGCACTGCACCGATAGCCGAAATATCGTTAAACGCAACTAGCGCCGAGAAGCGCCTGCCTGTGGCAATCAACTGCTGCGCGTTCTCGTATCCTTCTTCCGGAAGCGAGGGCCCAGGGTGGGTCGCTCCTCGCTGCAATTGCAGTGTCAGTTCCGGCCGAATTCGGATCCCCATCTGCGAGGCTGCGTCGCGCACTCCCTTCCATCGGTACACCGTGTCGGCGCTTCCTGGATGTCCCTTAAAGAATGCAATTTCTCGGTGGCCCAATTTGACAATGTGTTCCATCGCGAGAAAAGCTCCCTTCGCATTATCCACGCCCACATTGACAACTCCCTTCACTCTACGGTGTCCAGAAATTGAAACAGCCGGGACAGACAGTGGGTGCTCCAGGGGTGTGTTCACCAGAACGATTCCTTCAACCGCCCGGTCGATGAGCATCCGCGGATACTCTTCAATCAGGTCAGGCCGGCCCCGGTGGCTGGCCACAAAGTAGAAGTAGCCGCGCTTCAACAGCTCGTCTTCGATCCCGCTCATGATGGCGGATGCATAGCCTTCGCTTAACTCGGGGACCAGAACTCCTATGGTGTAGCCCCGTTTCAGGCTCAGAGAGCGGGCGAAGAAATTGGCGCGATAATTCAGCTTTTGCGCAGCCCTTAGAATTCGGTTTTTTGTACCTTCCGGTATCGCCTTCGCTGCCGGGGAATCATTGATGACAATGGAAACGGTAGCCGGAGAAAGCTTCAGGTAACTGGACAACGACCGCAGGGTGGTGGGGCCTTGGTGGGCTTGTAGCTTCATTTCATTCGAGCACAGAAAAGGGGGCTCTCGGCGCCAGTGAAGCATACCATCGGCATTGACGTTCACGGAATGTTTTGCTGGGTTTTCTTCTCCTAAACCGGTTCAGTAATGAGAAAATCCGGTTTTGTAAGCGCTTTTTTCTTGACAACGAACATATAACGGTTTTGTACTACCTCGTCGGATCGAATGATGGCGCGGTGGTGTGTTTTCGCTGAGACATGTCAGAAGGCACGCTGGGCTCCTTTCCTTGATTCCGATCGTTCCAGTTCCTTGTTGAACAACACATTGATGCTGATCCAGTGCTCGGCCGAAAAGGCCCGGCGACTGTGACTGACACCGAGTTTGAGAGGGTTCTTTGCGCCGCGACGCGAGCAAAGGCCGAAATTTTTGGAGATTGCACATGAAAAGAATGACCCTGTCGATCCTGCCTCTTCTTGTGGTTTTTGCGAGTATTGCCTCATTGGCACAAAGTACGAACGCCGGAGATATCCGCGGTACTGTAACCGACGCCACGGGCGCGGTTGTCCCGGGAGTCACCGTTACGGTGACCAACATTAACACCGGGGTGCAGAAGAGCTTTGTCACCAACGACTCTGGAATCTATGACACCGATTCCATCGTGACTGGCGACTACAAGGTCGAATTCAGCAAGGAAGGTTTCCGCAAGCTGGTGCGCGGTCCCATCACCTTGCAAGTTGGGTTTACCACCGTCAATGGGCAAATGGACGTCGGTTCTACCGCAGAGTCGGTAACCGTGGAAGCAGACGTGCCGCTACTTCAGACCGAAACAGGCGATCAGAGCACCACATTTCTGGCAAAGTCGATGGTCCAGTTGCCACAGGTCACCCAGGACTGGGAGAACTTCACGATCCTGCTGCCCGGCGCCGCTGGCTGTAGCAACAACAACGATGGCTCCTGCTCGCAAGGAACCAACAATCCCGGTCAGACAGTCGCGGTCAACGGCAATCTGCCCTACAGCAACATCCTAGCCGACGGCGCATCCACAACGCTCTCACACAGCCAGAATGCAAATCCATCCACTTTCGAGAACGTCGCCGAACTGCAGGTCAATACGTCGTCCTTCTCGGCGCAGTATGGGATCGGCGGAATCATCTTCAACCAGGTCACCAAGAGCGGTACCAATAAGTTCCACGGGACGGCTTACGATTTCATTCAGAATGACGCCTTTACGGCCTATCCCTACGAATTCGGCCTTACGAAAGCCACGGGCCTTCAGCCGATTCCATTCTTACGCTACAACAACTTCGGCGGATCGATCGGCGGTCCGATTTTGAAGAACAAGATGTTCTTCTACTTTAACTATGACCAGACGGTGAACCATAACAACCAGCATGGTTATAACACTCTTCCGACGGACGCCAATATCGCCGGTGATTTCACCGGCATCAACACCCTCTTCGATCCGACTACACAGACGATCGCTTATGACGCCCAGGGAAATCCCTACCCGGTCCGACAGAGTTTTGCCAGCGAAAACACCGGTGCTCTCGCTGGTAAGAACGCGATCCCGACGGCGCTGTTCGACCCGGTAGCCGCAAAGTTCCAACAGATGTTCTTCCCGACAACGGCAAGCCATCCATCCTTCCTGACTCCAATTCCCGGCGGCCAATCCATTGGAGGCGAAGGGCAGATTAACAATAACTGGTATTACAACCAGCTGGTTGGCTACCCGGCTAAGAAGTACTTCGGACGCTTGGATTGGGACGTGAAGTCAAATAACAGAATCACGCTGTCGGATACTCAGGCCGACTTCTCTTATCCGGGCCTCAGCACCATTACCAATTGCCCCGTAGGCTGCCAGGGCGGTTTCGTCGATAACAACAACGCGCAGATTACAGACGTGTGGAACATTAGTTCCACTACCGTGAACGAGTTCAGGGTCGGTTACACAAATCAAATGAACTACTTCACGGATAGTTCGCTGGGCAAAGGCTACGCCGCTCAACTGGGTTGGCAGTTTGCCAAGCTGGATGATTTTCCCGGATTTGAGACCACCGGCACCTATCCCTATTCATGGCTCACGCCGAGTTCCAATTCGACCTACAAGGAACACGTATTCGACTATTCCGATGTCGTGACCATGATCCGCGGCAAACACATCCTCCATTTCGGCGGAGAGTTGCTGTCCTACCGTGATAATTCCACTGCCTGGGGGAACAAGACCGCAGGCAACATGCAGTACTCGGGCCAATACACCAAGCAGTGGACAACGGACCCCGCCGTCTGCGGCGCGAGTGCGAACGGTGCGGCTTGCACCGTACCCGGAACCGGTTTCGAATACGCAGATTTCCTGCTCGGGTACATCAACAATTGGCAAGCAAATGAGAGCCCCGAATACGGGGCACGCCTGAAGAGCCCGCAGATGTTCGTTCAGGATGATTTCAAGGTCCGTCCGAACCTCACCCTCAACCTTGGATTGCGCTGGCAGATCAACCATGGCTGGAACGACGTCAGCAACAACATCACAGTCTTTGATCCCACAGTGAATAATCCCGCAACCAACACGCGGGGCGCCTCGTGGTTTGCCAGCACCCATGCCAATGGACGTTCCGCGCTCGAAGCGAACGTCAAGGATACTTTCTTGCCGCGGGTCGGCTTCTCATGGGCAGTGCGACCCAACACGACGGTGCGTGGTGGCTTCGGGCTCTATGCCTATAACTGGAGCCTCGATACCTACGGCGCTGGCATGGGCGCGACGTTTGGTGCTTCGGGAAACTATACCGATCCCACCAACGGGATCTACCCTGCCACGCTTCTCGGTGGAAATGGCAACAGCATAAAAACCAGTTCGTTCTACAACGGACCGCCTCAGGATTCGGGGTCAGCGCTGCTCTACACATCGGGTTCCACAGATCCAACGCGCTTCAATGGTGGAAGTCCCAACTATCAGGCCTACCACACACCAGTGCCGAAGATTTATCAGTGGAACTTCGGTGTGGAGCGCCAGCTGGGAACAGATTTCATGGCTCAACTCGCCTATGTTGGGAGCCATGGCTTCAACCTTGCCTTCCCTGTCGACATCAACCAGGTGCCACAGTCGAAGTGGTCGTCGAACGACTCGCAATTCAGACCGTATCCGAACTATCAGGGCATTACAGGCGCCAGCAGCAGGACGGACGCAATTTCAAACTACAACTCGCTGCAGGCGTCAGTCACGAAACGGATGACCAGAGGGCTGAGCCTCAGCTTCAATTACACCTGGTCGCACTTCCTCACCGATATGGATTCCTCTGGTTGGGGTAGCCGCAGCGGCACGCAACCTTATCAGAATTCGTATGATCCCGCCGCCAACTACAGCAATTCAAACTTCGATGTGCGGCATGCCTTCAAGGGCTATGCGGTCTACCAACTGCCCTTCGGCAGAGGAAAGCAGTTCCTGAACAACAGTCGGTGGCTGGACGAAGCCGTTGGCGGATGGCAGGTTTCCGGAACAGTTGTCCTTCAGACCGGCCAACCCTTCACTGTCTATGGGGACCAAGCCAACTATGCGCAGGCAGGCAGCGTATTTCCGGACCGGAACCCCGGCGTTCCTCTATATGCCTCTAACAAGGGTGTCAATGGATGGTTTAATTCCTCAGCATTCCTGAGACCCGCAGACGGAACTTGGGGCAACGTGAGGAGGAACAGCCTCTACGGGCCGGGCATGAACGTCTTCAACATGTCCGCTGCCAAATCGTTCGGGCTGCCGTGGGAGGAGGCCAGGATTGAATTTCGCGCCGATGCGGAAAACGTGTTCAACCACCCCAGCTTCCAGAATCCGGGCGGTGTCTATCTAGGTGATTCCTCCGGCCCCGGGACTGCCTACACCAGCACGAACACTATCAGCGGCGTCAACATCGGTGGGCGCAATCTGCAACTCATGCTGCGGGTGAGTTTCTAACAACCAGCAGTTTTGTTACGGAAGAAGGACGGCGATTCGTCGCCGTCTTTTCTTTTTCTCGTCCACGGCGACGGTTGTCACCCATGAAGTAACACACTGCAAGCTCACTGAGGTTACAAGGTCCGATGCAACGGGTCGGCCGTGGAGAGATTCCATACTCCGCTCGCACAGCGCCGCTATGGGAAAGCCCGGCACGGCAGAGTATGCCTGAGAACCGCGTTTAATGGACAACCCTGACCAAACTCCGCGACGGCGCAGCCGCGGAGCGGCGAAAGAATGCAGCCCACGGCGTAAGCCGTGGGTGTGAAATGGGAGGACACCAAGCTCCGAAGGAGCGAAAGAAACGTTGCGACACAGATTCCCTAGGGCCGACGACATTACTCACACCACGGCAGTTTCGGGAGAGCAAAGTGGAACAACCGAGTCCGCTACTGAAGCACCAAGCTTCGTAATACCCTCAGTGCGCCTCCACATCCGACTTCATTCCGAGTGCTTTCAAATATCCCACATTGACACGACACTTTTCGAGCCGGATGTTCTCTAGTAGCTCGTTGAAGGCACGATTGATTGTTTCCTGTTCCGGCCGTTGCTTCAGCCGCTCCTCCACATGTGCAGTGCCGCGCAGAAGCTTGGCGAACTCGACGATCTTCCCCCAGTCAGCCGGCGGGAGAATGCTGACGACGGCAGACGACTTTTCCATCTTCTTATAAGGCCAAAAAGCCCACCCGATCTTATTGGCTTCCAATGTCTTCACGAACTGGGAGATCCACTCATCGGTATTCTCGCCGGACTCCCCCATCCAGATCGGCACATCATACTGTTCCCGGAAATCAATGTATTGCCGTATCACGCTTTCATCTGGAGCTGTCCAGTATTTGTGAAAGGTATAGGCGACGTTCGCGTCAAAGGGTTTGCCGAATACAGAAAAGTTGCTGTCCCACTGCGCACCCCCGAGAAACAAAATATGGTGAGGGTCGACCTTTCGTACTTCCTCTGCCAACTTCTTATAGAGCGGTTCAAGCGAGCTATTCAGAGGCGCCAGCTTGGGAAAATGCGGGATTGGCTCATTCAAAAGATCGTAGCCAAGCACGATTGGTTCATCGCGATAATGCGCGGCGAGGCGTCGCCATACGGCAATCAAGTGTTCTTGCTCTTGTGGACTGTTGTAAAGCCAAGGATACCCGGCGCTGTCATCGATGTTCGCGCCCGTCTGTCCACCTGGCGCGGCGTGCAGATCAAGCATCACATACATACCTTCAGCGCGGCTCCATGCGATCAATCGGTCAAGCAACTTGAATCCTTCCGCATCGTCGCTCTCGAACAGCCTGTAATGCAAAGGAACCCGGATCGCGTTGAATCCGGCTCGATGCAGCAGAGCAATATCCTCATGCGAGATGTAGTTCTCGCGATACTTCCGCCAGAAGGCCTC
>DATFQQ010000006.1:0-2874 GCA_035264195.1 Candidatus Sulfotelmatobacter sp.
ATCTCAACCACAACCTGGAAGCCCGCTGGCTCATGCCTCGACTGGAAAAGCTGGGATTAGGCCAGAAAGGAATGGGTTGGCACGCCTTCAAACGATTCCGCAAGACTTGGCTACGCAGTCAACGCTGCCTGGAAGACCTCAACAATTTTTGGATGGCGCACAAGCCGCAGACAATGTCGGAACTTTACTCGCATCTTCACGAGAAGTTGCAGTTGCGCCTCGATGAAGCGGAGCGAGTCGGGTACGGATTCACGTTACCGGAAGGCTCGGTTGCACCGATGATACCGAACTCACCGCAAGAGGCAGTAGAAGTAGCCGCGTAAGTTGATGTTGCCTGCAGCAACTTCGATTTGCTATGCGGCTATCGGCAATCGCTGAACGCGTTTCGGAACGAGCCCGACGCGCCGCAAAGTCTTGTGTAACGTTCTTCGCCCCTGGAATACGCGTGCTTTGACCGCGTCAACAGAGAGACCCAAGCGTCGCGCCGTTTCTTGCGTAGATAACTCGGCGAGTTCCCGCAGCTCGATCGCGGTCCGCAGCTTCGCCTTCAGCTTACCAATCCCAGTCTGTAATAGTTCAGCTGCCTCGTGCTTCAAGTAATTCGCCTCGGGGTCCAGACCTGGTTGTGGTATTTCTAGGTGGCGTACAGGCACTTCGTCCTCGCCTGGATCGTTCATCGATACTTCTCGTAGCGCACGTTCTTTACGCAATAACATAAGGGCTTCATTAATGACTATTCGCGTCAGCCAAGTGAAAAACGAGGATCTGCCTTCGAACTTGTGCAAGTGGATGAAGGCTTTTTGGAGTGCTTCCTGAACAACATCCTCGGCATCCTCCCGGACACCTGTGTAGCGCATCGCAAGGGCGAAAATCTTCGGTTGGTGACATCTAACAAGCAGTTCAAATGCTTGGCCGTCTCCGCGTTTCGAGGCCATAACAAGGGCGTGGTCATCCGCTGCATCGCAAGGAAGAATTCGCGTGCTTGAAGTGTTGTTCATGGCAGTCTCACCATCCGCGCGCCAGCCAGAGACCCAAGCGGACGGAATCCACGAGGCCGAAGTCGTGGCCATGACGCAGCACGCGATACCACGCATTCCACTTGCGTACGACAATCAAAATTCCTGACATAGCACCTCCTACTAACTCAGTCGCAGGGGAACGTTGCAGGTGGCTTACCATCCGTAAGCCGCTGAAAAGTAACAAAGTGTGGGTCAGAATCCGCGCCGCATCCTCGGCACAATGCCGAACGATCAGCATAATGCGACGAGGAGTGATTTACTTGGTGGCTGGCCGCTTCTGCTCGTATTTGCCGATGCCCAGTCGCCGGATCTTCGATTCGAGCGTTTGGCGAGGTATCCCGAGTTTCGCGGCTGCGCCAGAAGGTCCCGAAATTCGCCCGTGGCTTTCCGCGAGAGCCGCTTGGATTATCTCCAATTCGCGATCGGTAAGCGCCGAGAGGCCTTCCCGCGCCGATGAATGGACAGTCTCGGGCTTTAGCCAGGTCTCATCCACGACAAAAGTGTCGGTTTCACTGAGGGTGACTGCACGTTCCACAACATTCTGCAGTTCGCGGATATTTCC
The DNA here is from genome assembly GCA_035264195.1 of Candidatus Sulfotelmatobacter sp. Classification (GTDB taxonomy): domain Bacteria; phylum Acidobacteriota; class Terriglobia; order Terriglobales; family Acidobacteriaceae; genus Sulfotelmatobacter. The sequence continues at coordinate 1,582 of DATFQQ010000006.1, forward strand.
GGGCCAACGATAAGCTGTCAAGGCTTCCAGCGTGTCCTTGCCTATGTGGCGGACCTTCTTGCCAGCTGCATTGGCATAACGCCCAACGAAGTACTCCACGAGCAATGGAATGTCTTCAGTTCGATCGCGCAACGGCGGAACCGCAATTGGAACTACGTTTAACCGGTAAAAGAGATCCTGCCGAAAAGTTCCAGCGGCTACGGCGGCCGGCAGGTCACGATTTGTCGCCGCTATCAGGCGCACATCTACCGAAATCGAATGATTGCTCCCAACCCGCTCAAATTCCTTCTCTTGTAGCACACGCAGGAGCGCGATCTGTGTCTCCATCGGAAGTTCGCCGATTTCATCCAGAAACAGCGTACCGCCATTAGCGGCCTCGAACCTTCCTACTCGCCGTTGCAGAGCACCAGTGAAGGCCCCCTTTTCGTGCCCGAAGAGCTCAGAAGCAATCAGCGATTGCGGAATCGCCGCGCAGTTGACGCGGACGAAGGCTCGGCTTGCGCGCTTCGATCTGCGGTGAAGCGCACGCGCAATAAGCTCTTTACCGGTTCCAGTTTCGCCCAGAATGAGAACCGTCGAATCGGACGGCGCGACTTTCTCAACCTGCTTCAGAACGGCGCGCACTGGTTTGCTGGAGCCGACGATCTCCTCGAACATTGAGGAGCGATCAATTTCCTCTCGTAGAACGAGGTTCTCATTGCGGAGTCGCTCTTCCGTCTTCTTTTGTTCGTCGATGTCGGTTGCGGTCGCGTACCAGCGAATCACCTCTCCCTGGTCGTTCTTCAGTGGATTGTACTGAATGAGCTGCCAGCGATATAGCCCGTTCTTGAACACGGATCGCATTTCCAGCTCGAACGGAACTCGCCCCAACAGCCCCACACGACGTTTTTCTCGGACCCGGTCTACATCGTCAGGATGAAATACTCGCGCAAGGAAACCTTTATCGTTAACCTCGCTAAGGGAGGCCCCAGTACTCTCGAGCGCTACCCGACTCGTATATAGTGTCGTGCCATCGGGCGCCAAAACGACGATGGATTGAGGAATAGAGTCGGTGATCGTACGAAGGTCCGACTCACTTTGCCTCATCCTCTCCTCGGCGCGTTTGCGATCGTCGATATCCGTCATCGTTAAATACCAGCGGATGACGTGGCCGTGTTCGTCGATTAGGGGATTGTACTGAGAGATATGCCAGCGATAGTCGCTGTTCTTCGGCCTTAAGCGCATTTCCAACTGGAATGGAGCTCCCTTTGACAGTCCCATGCGACTCTCGTTGAGAGCTCGATCTAGATCGTC
>DATFQQ010000007.1:0-87827 GCA_035264195.1 Candidatus Sulfotelmatobacter sp.
ATACGGCTTTTGATGCGTGACACTTCGAGCAGGTTACCCAATTGTGAATGCAGCCGCCGATCGTCCGCAGATGCCTGGAGTTGTAGCAAAATCTTGACGCTTTACGTTCGACGCACTTAAGATTCCCATTTCCTTCCCCGACACTTTCCGAGGAGCGCCAACATGCGCCGTTTGACGTTTGTTGCCGTACTGTTTTTCTTCGCAGTTGCATTTCTCCACGCCACGCAGTCCGATCCGCCTCTTCTTCTTCGCTTTCCAACAGTGAACAAGACGCACATCGTGTTCAACTATGCCGGAGACCTGTGGATCGTTTCCCGCGAAGGCGGAGAGGCCCATCGGCTCACGACAGGCGTAGGAACCGAGACTCTTCCGTTCTTTTCACCTGACGGCTCCACAGTCGCGTTTACTGGCGAATACGACGGCAATCGCGACGTCTATGGCGTTCCGGCGGCGGGAGGCGTACCGCGGCGACTGACATATCATCCCTCCGATGAGTTTGTTGGTGGATGGACACCTGACGGGAAAAAGATATTCTTCACGTCGTGGGGCAGCAACTTCATCCATTTCGAGGATCAGATTTTCACGGTTCCGGTCGAAGGTGGTTTACCGACTGCGTTGCCGCTTCCGATCGCCGAGGACGCGTCGTTCTCTCCTGATGGATCTCATATCGCGTACGTTCCGCATCCGAAATGGCAAGATGCCTGGAAACGCTACCACGGCGGCCAAACGACCCCCATCTGGATCGTTGATCTCAAAGGCCTGAGCCTCGTCAAGATTCCGCGCGACAATTCCAACGATCATCATCCGATGTGGGTTGGCGATACCATCTACTTTCTCTCGGATCGCAACGGTCCAGTCAGTCTCTTTGCCTACGACACCAAGACGAAGCAGGTATCGGAGGCTCTTCACAGCGATGGATTCGATTTCAAAGCTGCGACGGCGGGGCCGGACGCGATCGTGATCGAGCAGTTCGGCGCCATCAAGCTCTACGACCTGAAGACGCACCAGGCCCACAACGTCAACATCCGCATCGAGGGGGATCTGGCTTCCGTCCGTCCGCACTTCGCGAAAGTGGAACCCAAGCGCATCCAGAATTTTGGGATCTCCCCGACCGGCGCGCGCGCCATCTTCGAGGCGTGGGGAGAAATCTTCACGGTTCCTACCGACAAGGGGGACATCCGCAATCTCACGAGGAGTCCAGCTGTGGCCGACCGCGATCCCGCCTGGTCTCCAGATGGCAAATCGATCGCCTATTTCTCCGACGAGTCGGGCGAATACGAACTCTGCGTCCGCGAGCAGAACGGTCTCGGGACGGTGCGGCACATCAATCTTGGAAATTCTCCGACGTTTTACTACTCACCGACGTGGTCGCCAGACAGCAAGAAGATTGCCTACTTCGATAAGCGTCTCCACCTGTGGTATCTCGAACTCGACAAGCCCACGCCGAAAATGGTCGACACCGATTATTACTGGACATTCGCGAACAATCCGCTCAGCCAGACCTGGTCTCCGGATAGCAAGTGGATTGCTTATACCAAGCAATTGGTGAATGGCCAGCACGCAGTTTTCGTGTACTCGATCGATCAGTCGAAAGCGTTCCAGGTCACCGATGGGATGAGTGACGCGCTTTATCCCGTGTGGGACAAGAATGGCAAGTACCTCTACTTCACAGCTTCCACCAACGTTGGCCTCGCCACGGTCGCGCTCGATATGACAGCTGATGAGCACCGTGTCACGCGGAACGTTTACGTTGCTGTACTGAGCAAAGACGAGAAGTCTCCGCTGGCGCCCGAAAGCGACGAAGAGAAGCCGAAGGAAGAAGCCAAGGCTGATCAGGAAAAAGACAAGACCAAAGAGCAGTTGAAAGATACGGAGAAGGACAAGAAGAAGTCCGCTCGGGATGCGGACAAAGACAAAACTGCCGAAAAAGACAAGGATGACAAAGATAAGAAAAAAGAAGAGCCTGTCGTCGTGAAGATCGACATCGACGGCATCGGCCAGCGTATCTTGTCGCTGCCGATTCCTCCCAAAAACTACCTGAATATGCTGGGAGGCAAGACGGGCATCTTGTTTCTCTCTGAGGGACCCTTGGTGGTTACAGAAGATGATCAGCCGAACGTGAGCCAGACCATTCAGAAGTTCGATCTGAGTAAGCGCAAGGTTGATAAGGTGCTGGAAGACGTTAACGATTTCGCTGTCTCTTTCGATGGCGAGAAGATTCTTTATCGCAAGGACGACTCATGGTCGACGGCATCGCCTGACGACGGGCCAAGCGGAGGCTCGCCGAAGCCTGGATTCGGTCCCCTCAAACTCGACAACTGGCAGGTCTACGTTGAGCCACGAGCCGTATGGAAGCAGATCTATAACGAGACATGGCGCATTGAGCGCGACTTCTTCTACGATCCGCACTATCACGGCCTCGATCTCGAGAAGGCCAAAAAGAAGTACGCTCCCTATCTCGACGGCATCGCTTCGCGAGGTGAACTCACGTACTTGTTTCAAGAGTGCCTCGGGGAGTTGACTGTCGGCCACATGTTCGTTGGTGGCGGAGAGATAAATCCCGAACCTAAGAAGTTCAAGGTTGGCCTGCTGGGGGCCGACTACAGCTTAGAGAACAACCGCTATCGGGTTGCGAAGGTGTATAACGGAGAGAACTGGAATCCCGGCAATGAAGCTCCGCTCACGCAGCCGGGCGTGAACGTGAAGTCTGGGGACTACATTCTTGCGGTTAATGGGCGCGAACTGCACGCATCCGACAACATCTACAGTTTCTTCGAAGAGACAGCAGGAAAGCAGGTTGTGCTCAAAGTCGGCGCCAATCCCGATGGCAAAGATTCACGCGACGTTACCGTTGTTCCGGTGGAGAGCGAAGAAAACCTTCGTCATCTCGCGTGGATCGAGAACAATCGTCGCCGTGTGGACGAAGCGACGGGCGGACGCGTCGCGTATGTGCACGTGCCCAATACTGCCGGTGCCGGATTTACAAGCTTCAACCGCTACTACTTTTCACAAGTTGGCAAAGAAGGAGCGATTATTGACGAACGCTTCAATGAAGGTGGTCAACTTGCCGACTACATCATTGAGTACCTGCGCCGTCCTTTGATGAGCAAGGTCACGACACGCGACGGCCATGACTGGTCGAGCCCAGCGGAGGCAATCTACGGGCCGAAGGTGATGATCATTAACGAAATGTCGGGCTCGGGCGGAGACGCGTTGCCCTGGTACTTCCGCAAAGCGGGCATCGGCCCGCTAATTGGTAAGAAAACCTGGGGTGGTCTCGTCGGGATCGGAGGCTATCCTGAGTTGCTTGACGGTGGACGCGTTACCGCGCCGCGCGCGGCGATCTACGGACTCAACGGCGATTGGGAAGTGGAGAACCACGGCGTTGCGCCGGATGTTGAGGTCGATCTCGAACCGGCAGCATGGCGTCAAGGACGCGACTCGCAACTGGAGAAGGCCATCGAGGTCGTCATGCAGCAGTTAAAGGAGCATCCACTGCCAGAGATCAAGACTCCACCTTATCCGAACTATCACGAGCATGATGATTTGGGAGCGAAGTGACATGACACGACTGTTAGTGCTGTTGCCATTAGTCCTGGTCGGCGGAATTGCGCTGGTATCCGAGTTTTCGGCGAACGCAGCTTCGCGTGGAGTTCTTCTCGTAGCCAACAAGGGCGATCAGACGCTCGGCATTATCGATCCTGAGTCAGGCAAGCAAGTCGCCACGGTTGCCGAAGGTGGAGTGACGGGGCACGAGGTGATCGCTTCACCGAACGGCCGGTTTGCCTATGTTCCGATTTACGGCAATTCCGGTGTCGGCAAACCGGGTACTGATGGCAGCAATATGATCGCGATCGATATCGCTGCGCGCAAAGTTGTGGGCAATCTGGATTTCGGTCACGGCGTTCGTCCGCACTGTCCGCAGTTTGGACCGAAGGATGGGTTGTTGTATGTTTCCACCGAAATCGACAATGCCATCACCGTGGTCGATCCACATAACATGAAGATTGTGGCGTCGATTCCGACCGGCAAGCCAGAGTCGCACATGTTTGCCATCACGCGTGACGGGCGCTACGGATTTACGACCAACGTGGGCTCGGGCACAGTGTCCGTGCTCGACATGCAGGGACATAAGACGCTGGATGTGATCTCCGTCTCGCCAATGGTGCAGCGGATATCGCTCTCCGTCGATGATCGCCTGGCATTTACTTCGGATCAATCCAAGCCACAACTCGCCGTGATCGACACACAGTCGCGCAAGGTGGCATCGTGGGTGCAACTGCCTGGAACGGGCTACGGTACCGCACCAACGCCGGACGGGAAGTGGCTGGTGATCGCGATGCCGACTGTGAAACAGGTAGGCGTGCTGAATTTGAAGACACTGAAGGTCGAGTACACAATTGATGTTCCCGCGGCGCCGCAGGAGGTGTTGATTCGTCCCGATGGCGCAGTGGCGTACGTTTCCTGCGATGCCAGCCACAAAGTTGCAGAAATCCAAACGTCGAATTGGGCTGTATCACGCCTGATCGATGCCGGGCCAGGCGCAGACGGCCTGGCGTGGGCCGCGCAAAAGTAGAGACGCCGAAGAACGTACCGACGCGAGGTTCCTACCGGTTTTTCTCAGCGAACTCTGCGGCCTTTCTTCGCGACCTCAGCGGTCCAGGCTTTAGTGTCTTCTGCGGCAGAGAAACCTCGCAGCGGCGAAAGATCGCAGCCCACAGCGCAACCTGTGGGAACGCATTCCAACCAAACTATTTCCGCAGGAGCGAGAGAAGGCCACGATAAATTTCCACAGCCGCATGTGACATCTGACCTTGTCTCTTAAGTCGAAATGGAGCATGATCCAACCGCGCGCGGTGTGAAGTGATTTAGGCCGCAGGATGCAACTCCTTGTGGCTCAAGATTTTGCCCGCAAGTGATTGCAGCACATAGATTATTCCTGGATTTCCCGCTAACTCTCTGATCCCACGAGACCGAGGGGGAGGGGGGTACCCGGTACTAACTAGTAAACTCCGACCCAAAACGGGAAAAACCCGTTTCGTTTACCATCAGCACCCAAAAATTTTGAGGTCGAAATTTCTCGACCCTCGAAACTGCGAAAGGGTTGGCTCGTCGATTCGTGATGAGATTACCAGTCTGTGATGTTTATCACTGACACGCGATCCGTCGAAAGACCAGACTGCCAGTTGCCGATGTAAAGTCTGGAGGGAAGATGAATCGTCGTGAATGGTTCCAGGCGAGTGGAGAGATCGGAGCAGGACTGGCATTCGCCCGTTTTGGCCATATTTCCGCGTGTGCCGCGGCTTTGCAGGCTTGCAGTTGGGAAGTCAGCGTAAAGAAGTTACAGCTTCGGCACACGTGGACGACGACTATGTCGTCGAGCCAGTTTCGCGACACGATTCACGTCCGTCTCACGAGCGATGGTGTACCCGGAGTAGGCGAAGGAGCGCCGATCGTTCGGTATCACGAAAATGCAGAGGATGGAGCCAAGGCAATCGCCGCGATTACGCCGACTCTACAAACGGCGAACCTGTGGCACTCCGAGAAGTTGATGGACCAACTTTCGAAAGCGATGCCCGGACAATTCGCAGCGAAAGCAGCACTGGACGTGGCTGTGATGGACTGGATTGGAAAGAAGATGAACGTGCCACTTTATCGGCTGTTTGGGCTCGATCCCGCGGATACGCCGTTGACGACTTTCTCCATCGGGATTGACACTCCGGAGATCACGCGGCTGAAGGTGAAGGAAGCGGAAGCATTTCCCGTGCTGAAGATCAAGGTCGGTCTGGACACCGATGAGGCGACAATCGCAGCAGTGCGTAGTGTGACGGATAAGCCGCTGCGCGTCGATGCAAACGAGGGCTGGAAGGATAAAGAAGAGGCAGTCCGGAAGATTAACTGGCTCGAGACGCAGGGAGTCGAGTTCGTTGAGCAGCCGATGCCAGCCGAGATGATGGAAGAGACTCGGTGGGTCCGAAAGCGAGTGCATCTGCCGCTGATCGCGGATGAGGCAGCAGTGAATGCGCGAGCGATTCCGGGGTTGGTGGACGCCTATGACGGCGTGAACGTGAAGCTCGACAAGTGCGGCGGCATCCAGCAGGCGCTGCGGATGATCTATGTGGCCAAGTCGCTCGGCATGAAAACGATGCTCGGTTGCATGGTGTCGAGTTCGGTGAGCGTGACGGCAGCGGCCCATCTTTCGCCGCTGGTCGATTATGCCGATCTGGACGGGAATCTGCTGATCGCGAATGATCCGTATGAAGGTGTGCGGGCAGAGCGGGGCAAATTGGTTCTTCCCGAGGGGCCCGGGCTCGGGGTGAGGGCAACCGCGGTGTGACGTATCTCGTTGAGATGACGGACTAAAGCCCTCGGACCCAAAGGGCCTGTACGCGGCGCTGAAGCGTCGCTCTTCCACATTAATTTCGGTTTCGGAACGGTGTGCGTCTAGAGAGAGCGAAGGCCGGTCATCCCGGAAGGGTGTTCCGGATTCCCGGCCTCGTCTTAGTGCACCTTGGTGGAGAAATCAGGTGGGGCTAAAGCCCCGACATCTCTTTTTACCGCGGAACGCGGCGCTGAAAGCGCCGCTCTTCCACGGTAGCTGAAACAGTTTCTCTAGTTGCCTGTGCCGTTGTTGCTAGCGGCGGTCGTCGGCGCAGCGGGTTGGGCTGCACCGGCACCGATGCGGGACAAGCGCGGGAAGAACGGCGTAACTTCGAACGGCATCTTGTCACGGGCTGACGTGATGTTGACCGGAGCCGTCTTCACCATTTCTGCTTTGTCGTCCCACGGGTTGATCTTCACGCGTCCGCCGAGTGGCAGGGCGGCGATCTGATCGAGCTTGTTGTTGTCGAGCGCTGGACCGATCGTCGAGAGAGCAGAGAGGCGGCTGACCTGTCCGGCCTGGGCCAATGGATTACCCAGGTGCGTGGTGAGCAGTGCGTTCAGCGCGCCAGCACGTTGCTGCAATGCCTTCAAGAAGAGGCCGACGTTGTCGAGTTTCTGGGCGTACGGCGAATTCTTGAGAAGATCGACAGCCTTCTTGTCGGCCGCCGTTTCTTCTTCGGGAATGTGCTTGAATCCGAGGTTCTGATAGGTTGCGTCGTCAGAGAACAGCATGCGGTCGTTGAAGGCGTACTTCGAGCCCAGGTTGTGGCCGAGGACGATGTGCGCGAGTTCATGCGACAGGACGGCGGCGAGGCTGGCCTCGTCGGGAAGCACGTCGACCAATCCGCGGCTGATCACGATGGTGTTGCCAACGCTGAACGTTTCCAGCGGCGAGGTCAGCAGCACGCGTGTACGGACCGGACGGGGCAGATCAATGTTGTTGGTGACTTCAAGGTTGTTGACGACAGTCTGAAGAATTCGATCGACGTCGCCTTCCGGGGCGAGCAAGCCCGCCTCGGTGAGGCGCGCGACGACGTTGTCTTCCGCCTGCTGCTGCCATACGCGCTCAGCCTGCAGCGGAGAAGCGTCCTGCTGTGAGGCGCTTTCGTCAGTGACGCTGTCGACACGGATGTTCGTCAGTTCATCATCCTTGCCGCCACGCTTCAAGTCGTATCCCCAGATGCGGGTCTGCGCCTTGAAGGCCATTTTGTTCTTTGCGCCTGCGCTGAAGTCGCCTTCTTCGCTGTAGATGAACGCCGGGACCCAGTATCCGGGAATCAGGTTCAGACGCCAGCTATCCATGTGGAAGAAGAAGCTGTTGCGCGGTGCGGGATAGTACGTGCCGTTCAGACGGACGATGTTGAATCCCTGATCTTCTACCCAGATGCGGCCGAGGAAGCGTCCGTGGCCGGATTTCGGTTTGGGCGTGACGTCAAAGACAAGGCAGCGTACTTCGCCGAGAAACTCGCGTCGTGCGTAACGGAAGTCGTAGTGCTCACGATCGAAGTCTGTGCGGTCCGCGTAGACCATCCACGAGAATCCCATGGGCTGGTATTGGACCTTGTAGAGCTTTTGGAAGCCGCCGAGCAGGCGGGTCTGCATGCTCTTTTCTTCTTCCTTGAGATAGTCCTTGCGGTCAACGCTTTCACCCATGTCGAGCCGGCCAAGGAAGTAGTGGTCCTCGCTGGGGATCGGCCCAAGCTGAGGATCGGCAGCCAAGTTTTGCAGGTAAGTCTCAACAACGGGCGTGCGGCTCGACAGAATTTTGATGAGGCCGTGTTCGCGCTCGATGAAGAGGTTCACCACCTGATCCATTGTGGTCGGAGCAGGTGCCGGCGGCGGAGGCGCTATGGTGTTGCTGGGCGCGGCGGCAGGAGCCTGCGCCGGATCAGTCTGCGCCGGAGCAGCTTGCTGCGGCGGTTGTGCCGTCTGCGTCGCCTGAGGCGCGGGCGGCTGCGCGGACGGTTTTGTGTCCGTCGCCTGCTGAGCGGCAGAGCTGATCGAGAGCACCAGGGCCGCGGCGAAAACAAAGTTCGAAGTGCGCATGACTATCTTCTCCAAAACCAGTGGTTAGTGCTCAGTGGCCAGTCGTCAGAAGGCTCACTGGCCGCAAGCAGGTAACTATTTCCTCAAACATCTCTTGGTCCCAAGCGTCCGAGTTCGAGTGCATTTACCAGCCACTGTCCACTGACAACTGGCCACTGCTTTTAATACGCCAACTGGAACGACACGTGAACGACCGCGGTCGAGTCCACCGGCTGGCCGTAGCGTAATGCCGGTTTAAAGCGAATCTTGTTGGCCGCTGCTATGGCGGCTTCATCAAGGCCATGGCCGAGGCCGCGTACCACACGATTCACGCGCAGAGTGCCGTTGGCCGAGAAACTCACTTCGAGCAGGACCTCGCCCTCAAGCTTCATATCGCGCGCTTCCTGCGTGTAGATCGGATTGGGCTTGAAGGTGATCTCAACGGGAGTCGTCGCCGGGCCGGCATCCTGAATGACCTTGGGTCCGCCGCCTTGGGCAACCTGCTGGGCCCCGAAGCCTCCGGTGGAAACACCCTGGCCGTTGCTGCGGCCATCGCCCTTGCCGGGGGTTGCGACACCATTACCGAAATCGGCGCTGGCGACCGTTCCTTTAATTCCCTTGGCGCCGCCGGAGCCGTTGCCTTGTCCGGGCCCCGCGGGCATGTCAAACGAGCCCATCGAGGCAGCATAAAGTTTTGCGCCCTGCTTGCCGGTGCCGGGCAATCCGTTGGGATCGCCGAAGCCTCCGGTCTGAACTTTCTGTATGGGGGCGTTGACGGTTGGTGTCTGCGAGCTTCCTTGTCCGAAGTCTCCAGTGTGGACCAACTGCGGTCGAGCACCGCCGGCCGCTTTGATCTCCGGAGGAGCGAATTGATTGACGACGACCTTTGGCGCTTCAACGGGCTGCGGAGCTTCGCGGCGAATCTCGTGCGGAACGATCAGTTTCGGCTGCTCAAAGACTGGCATTTTTACAGCGGGGAGCAGCTTGGCGTGAACTTCCGGCTTGATCTTGATGGGCTCGGGCTCAGGGCGGAGGGACGGCATGGGAATGATTTCGGTTACGTGATACTGGGCCAATGTCAGTTTCTCAGGCATGAAGACCGAGACATTAATAACGATGAGCAATACGAGCGCAACAATGCCGTAGGCGGTCGCGATCGCTTTCTTATTGAGCTTTCGTTCGGGCAGAAGTCCGAGCTGAAAACCGCCGTAAGCTGTTGCCATTCAAGTTCCTTCCATTGGGACCCAGTCGGGGAGTTACCAGGAGCTTGGAGACTTAAAAATAGGGGAAATAGGACAGGGGGTAAACGTGTCCACGGCTCTTGACCTTCAGTAACCGGAAGGGTTTCCGTTTGAGAAAAAGGCCCAAAACGGGCTTGGATGGGCGTTTTTTGGGGAAGAGCCGGAGCGAGCAGACAAAACGGGGATGAGAACCGGGAATAGAGGAAAGAGTGCCGGTGAAACTCAGGTAAGCTCCAAGCAAAAAGCCATTACCGCTGAGGCCACGGAGAAAATCCGCAGAGGGCGCAGAGAAAGAACTCCGCGATCTCTGCGGCTGTTCTTCGCGACCTCAGCGGTTCAAGGTTTGTGTTTGCTGCTGCGAGGAGAGTACGCTCGCGGTCCATCCAATGGAGAAGGTGACCGTGCTGCCGATCAGGACCCACCATGTCCACGGGACGTGGGTGCCGAGCCAGAGATAGAGGTCGACCGAGAAGCCGCATAGCATCCCGATGATTGCGCCCGGTTGGTTTGCTCGCTTCGTCAGAACACCTAGAAGGAATACCCCTAATAACGCGCCGTACGCGACTGACGCGATCTGAAGGCCCACTTCGACGACGCGTCCTGCTTCATGCACCGCGATGATCGCCAGAGCGAAAAGAACTAGGGCCCAGAAGAGCGTGGCCAGCCGCGACAGGCGCATGTTGCGTTGTTCGTCGGAGTGCGGGCGAAGGCGGGCGTAGAAATCCATGATCGAACTGGAGGAAAGGGAATTCAGCGCAGCGCTCAGGTTCGACATTGCTGCGGCGAGGATAGCAGCTACCAGCAGGCCCGAGATGCCGTGTGGCATTCGGTTGACGATGAATGTCGGGTAGATATGGTCCGGCGTGCCGAAAGCCCCTGAAGGCACGCGGTAGTAGGCCCACAGCATGACTCCAACGATGAGGAAGAGCGCAAACTGAAAGAAGATTGCGATGCCGCTAGAAATCAGTGCTGTCACCGACTGCTTTTCGCTCCGAGCCGCGAGGAGGCGCTGGACAATGAGCTGGTCGGTGCCGTGGCTGGCCGTAGTGAAGAATGCGCCGCCGATGACTCCGGCCCAGAACGTGTAGGGAATCCACGGACTGGTTGAGAAATTAAAGATCTGGAACTTGTTGGCTGCGGTGGCGGCAGTGGAGATGGCGCTCCATCCGCCGGGGACGAGATGGGTGATGGTCACGAGCCCTACGAGCGTACCGCCGACATAAATCGCGGTTTGGACGACGTCGGTCCAGATGACGGCGGCGAGGCCTCCTTCAAGCGTATAGATGAGGGTCAATGCGGTGATGATAGCGATCGAGGCGACCTCACCGGTGCCCAATGCAATGGAGACGACGATCGAGACCGCGTAGACACGCACGCCTTCGGCGGCGGCACGCGTGAGCAAGAACAATCCGGCGGTGACCGAGCGGAGGGTGCGTCCAAAGCGGCGTTCGATGAGTTGATAGGCGGTGTAGAGATCTCCGCGGAAATAGTGGGGCAGGAATAGAAAGCTGATGATAATGCGGCCGACGATGTATCCGAGGATGACTTGCAGGAAGGTCAGGTTCGTATCGTAGGCGAGGCCGGGGATGCTGATGATGGTCAGCGTGCTGGTTTCGGCCGCGACGATCGAGAGTGCGATGGCCCACCAGGGGATGTCGCGTCCAGCGAGGAAGTAGTCGCGCAGTGTGCGCTGTTTCTTGCGGAAGCGCAGGCCAAACAGGGTAATTCCCGCGAGGTAGAGCCCGATGATGGCGAAGTCGAGTCGGTTTAGTCCCATGAAAGGATGATCGATGCCAGCAGAGACAGCGTGCGGTGGTTGAAATGGGTGCGCAGGATGATTCATTATCCGTGAAGATCGCGAATTTGTGGGAGTGAGAGTCTTTAGTCCGTGCGGGCGTTGATGACAAGTGCGATTCGTGGCGAGGGGAATGCGAATTTGCTGTGTTAGAACTATGCGGTGTCCTACTTTCTAGGCATTGACGGCGGCGGGACGAAGACAATCTGCGCGGTGGGCGATGACACGCGCGTGCTGGCGAGGGCGACGGCCGGGCCCAGCAACATTGTCCGGGTGGGAGAGACGCAGACGCGGGAGTCGTTGCGGAGGGCGGTGTTGCAGGCATGCGCCGCGGCAGGTATTTCGCCGGAGCAAGTGAAGCGGACGTGTGTGGGTGGGGCGGGGGCGGCGCGTCCGGAGCTGGCGGAAGTGGCGCGAAGCATTCTTGCTGAAATCCTTCCGACGCCCGTCGATGTGTTTGGAGACATGCACATCGCACTGGAGGCGGCCTTCGATACGGGGCCTGGCGTAGTAGTGAATGCGGGGACTGGGTCGTTTGCGTACGGACGCAACCAACACGGGCAAACGCGACGCGCCGGCGGCTGGGGATTCGCGATCGGGGATGAAGGGTCGGCACATTGGATCGGACGGCAGGCGGTGAACGCGGTTTTGCGGGAAAGCGATCGACGAGAGGATGCGTCCCAATTCGCTGAGACAGCTCTGGTGCAGGGGCTGTACAAGGAGTGGGGCGTGCGCTCAATTCTGGATCTGGCGCGGGCGGCGAACTCGGTTCCGCCGCCGGATTTTGCGGCGTTGTTCCCGGCTGTAACTGGAAGTCAGGATGAAATCGGCCGTGAGGTTTTGCGGGAAGCAGGACGGGAACTAGCGCAAGTCGCTGCCGTAGTGATTCAGCGATTGTTCGCGAAAGAGGAGACTGTTGTCCCGGTGGCCACGACCGGAGGTGTCTTTCGTTACGCGGAGATCGTGCGGCAGATTTTCTACAATGAACTGCGGAAGGCCGACCCTCGGGTGCAAGTGAATCCCGCGGTGGTGGATCCTGTGGAGGGTGCGCTGCGCATCGCTCGTCGAGGTGGGGCTTCGTAGGTTCATGGCATTGTTTAAGAGCCCTGACCAGAGGGGGCACAGAGTCTCACGGCATCATGATGGAAAACACCTCTCGGGACCCAATAGTCGGATCAGTGCCGCCCGCGCCGGAGGCCTCAGCAGAAGAGCCTTCGGGTGTTGTGGCTCTTAGCGAAGATCTCGCACTTGCTCAGCTTAAAGATCCTGATCTGAGTTCGGAGGCCGTCGAGCAGATCAACCGGAATGCGGCGGCGATGAAATCGCGCAAGGTGCGGTTGGCAGTGGCGGCGCATCATCGGACGCCGCGGCGGATTGCGCTGCGGGTGATCCGGGAGTTTTTTACTTTTGAGTTGATGCAATTCGCGTTGACGCCGGTGGCGCCAGCGGATCTGAAGCGTGTGGCAGACGAGTCGCTGCTGGGGCGGCTGGCTTCGATCACCTTGGGGGAACGGATCTCACTGGCTCGGCGCTCCTCGGCGGCTGTGGCTGGCGGGTTGTTGCTCGACAAAGAGCCGCGTGTTTGGCAGACGGCGCTGGCGAATCCGCGGCTCACCGAAGCGGGCGTGGTTCACGCTTTGACGAAGGCTGCAGCATCTCGGGCTCTGGTGGAAGCGGTCTGTCATCATGCGAAGTGGTCGGCACGGATTGAGGTGCGATTTGCTCTGTTACGGAGTTCATATACCCCATTGGCTAAAGCGATCGAGCTTGCTAGGCGAATTCCTCCACGGCAGTTGCAGGATATTCTGCATGCTTCGAAGTTGCCTGAGAGTGTGAAGAGAGAGGTGCGGAAGGCAGTTCGAGAGGCATGATCCATATTCCTTCTGGTGACGGTAAAAAGCTCTTACCGCCGAGTTCGCCGAGAGAGGCCGCAGAGTTCGCGAAGAAAGCGCTGCAAAGAGACTGTGATCTTATTTTGTGAACCGAGAACAATTGTCATCCAGAGCGGAGTCGAAGCATCCCTACCCTTGGAGCCACTGCTGCGAGTAGCCTCATTTGAACGACAGTTGCAAGCGATTGGCCTCGGGGCTAGTAGATCGATTTAGGAATTGCTGTATACCATTCCGCTTGGTCATCCTGATGGCGCGTTTCTTGGCGCCGGAGGACCTACGCAACTCTGCCTGCAGTGCTCGTGCGGCCGGGGATTGCATATGTCCTCCGGCCTGCAAAAAGCGCAGGCCATCAGGATGACACCTCCGTGGATTACATCAAAAACTAAAGTGGTCAAGTTTCTAAATCGCTATAGCGCCCGCTAGTGCTTGAACTACCTTCCGCCACCCACTGCCAGAATTGCGCCGGTTACATAAGAAGCTTCCGGAGAGAGCATCCACATAACCGCTTCCGCGATTTCTTCGGGCTGGCCTGCACGATTCATCGGGATTGTGGGCAGCAGGCGTTGGAGACGGCCGGGTTCGCCGTTGCCGGAGTGGATGTCGGTGTTGGTGAGTCCCGGAGAGACGGCGTTGACGCGGATGCCTTCGGTGGCGACTTCGCGGGCTAATCCGATGGTGAAGCTGTCGATTGCGCCCTTCGACGCGGCGTAATGCACCCACTCGCCCGAACCTCCAGTGCGGGCGGCGCGCGATGAGATGTTCACGATGGCGCCACCCGAGCCGCCACGGCGCGTCGACATGCGGCGGACGGCCTCGCGGGCGCACAGAATTGCGCCGGTCACGTTCACGGCGAAAGTCTTGGTGATGGCTTCGGGCGTGACATCTTCTACGCGGGCGAACCCGCCGGTAATCCCCGCATTGTTGACGAGGGCTTTGACCGGGCCGAGTTCTTGCTCGGCGGTCTCGAACATCTCGACAATTTGCTTTTCGTCAGCAACGTCGGCGTGGATCGCTAACGCACGGCCGCCTGCGCTAACGATTTCTTTGACTACACTATTGGCTTCAGTTTTTCCGGTCGAATAGTTCACTGCGACGGCGTAGCCGCGCCGTCCTGCGAGGCGGGCAATGGCCGCGCCAATACCGCGACTTGCTCCGGTGACGATGAGCGTGCCCAGGTCAGCATTCTGAGTTTTGGTTGGGGGACCCACGCCTAGGCTTTCACCATCTCCCGCTTGCCGTGTAGCATCTCGATGACTGCTTCGTAGAGCCGGCGACGGGTTTCGTGGCGCTCGTAGGCACGCGTGATATAGCGGACGCGAACCTCGACACCGCTTCCGGTGGGCTGCACATTAATTCCGGGTAAGGCTTTGAGCGTCTTGGCGCGATACTTGGTGGTCGTCTCCTGCCACTCGGCTTCGGCCCTGCTGGCGTTTGCAGCCGTTTCCTGCTCAATGATTTTTTGAAGGCCGTCGATGACAGGATATGGATCCTGGCTCGGGGGAATCAGGATTTTGAGCTCGTCCCACATCCATTGGCCGGAGGTCGTAAAGTTGAAGAAGTGTCCTTCGATGGCAAAGCTGTTGACGAAGGAAACGCGGCGGCCGGTGGGATGGCTGGAATCAGTCCAGTTGCCGGTCTCGAGCAGGACGGTCTTTAGCAGGCCGACTTCAACGACTTCTCCCCCAACACCGTTAATTTCGACCCAGTCACCGACGCGGATGCCGTTGCGTCCCATGAGAACGAACCATCCGAAGAAAGCGACGATAAAATCCTTCATCGCGACGGTCAGACCAGCGCCGGCGAGGCCGAGTACCGTGGTTGTCTGCGTGGGCATGCCGAAGATGATGAACAGGATGAACAGGGCGCCGACGGCCTGCGCGGCGAATTTAACGACGGCCCGGAGTGTATCGATCCGCTTGTTCTCTGCCGACATCCCGGTGAAGAGGTTATCGATCACTCGTCCTGCGACGTAGACGGCAAAGAGGATGAGGAGAATCCAGAGCAACGTTTCAATCAAGTGATGAAGAGCAGAGCGCGCGCGCGTGTCGATCAGGGTCATCCAGTTCGTGTAGATGTCGGCGAGTTCCTGTTCGTCTTGGATACGTCGGCCGCGGTCTGCGAGGTTTTTCTGGTCGAGGGTGTACTGCTTGAGCGAATCGAGTGCGACTTTGGCCGCCGCTTGCGAGTCTTCGCGCTTGGTGGCGGTGCTTCCTTTTGAGAAACCTTTGGCCTGTTGTTTTGCGGCCTCACGCGCTTCTTTGTCTTTTTCGAGTTGAGCCGCCAATTGGGTGCGGCGGACGGCCAGTTGCTGCTGCTTCTGCTTTGCTTCGTCCTGGGCCTGCTGCAGAGTGAATTTCTTATCGCGCAGCGCGTTCCACGCCTGGAAAACGCCGAGCAGCGTGTGAGTTTGATAGTCCGCCTCGTGCGGGTTGACAGCGGAGCCCACGGGAGCAGCGTTATGTCCCGCAGCTTCGTGCTGTTCCTGGAGGCGCTTGATCTTGGCCTGCGGATCGCCTCCGGCCTCTTCTAGATCTTCGCTGGCGTCGTCGAACTCGTCCTGATCGAGTTCCATCTGGGCCTTGGCCACATCGATCTGGTCCTGCAGGTTGTCTTTTTGCGACTCGGGTGCTGCGGCAAGCTTGCGAGTCAGCAGCGCGATGCTTTCCTGATCGTCCTTGAGCACATCTTGCGCTTTGGCTTTGCGAGCGGCGATTTGCTTGGCTTCGGGCGAAAGCGGCGGAGGGTTAAGTTGAGCCTCGCGGAGCCTGTCGAAAAATGTGAGGTCGACCTCATGGTCACCAGCTTTTTCGGCAGCGTGTGCGAGTACCTGCTCTTCGGGTGTGCCGGCGGTCGCGGCCAAGCGCCGTGCGGTTTGCAGCGGACGAAGGTCGATTGCCGGCCGCGGCGAAGCGGTGTTGCGTCGCGCGAACAGTTTTTTAGTCGTCGTCGCCGACGTTTCGTCGCTGTTGTCGACGGGCGTCTCGCGAGTCCAAAAGAGCCCAAAGACAGCGGCAGCCATCAAGAGAAGCAACACAATCGCGATCATCCATTGACGCGGTTTCATAAATGCTGTTTCAGTCGCGCTGGCGTCTCCCATATACCGTCGTTCAGGTGTGCGCGGGGTGCCAGAACACTTTAGCAAGAAAAGCCGCATGGGCGCGATGGAGAAAAGTGCGGCGTGTATAGCCGAAATCGAGACAGCGACGGTACGCACCGTCGTAACCTGCTCGTTGCGACGGAGGTGCCTACAATTCTGAGTGGCGCCTATGTTCGTGTATCTGCAATCGATTCTGGAAGAACCGTGGAAGCCGGTTTCACGACTGGCGCTCGCGGCGTGGCTCATGTTCTACACTTCGTTCCTCGCGTACGCATTTTCGGCGCATGGTGCGGGCCTATTCATCGACAATGCGAATCTGGTTGTGCACGAAGGCGGGCACAACTTATTCGGATGGTTCGGGCCGACGCTGGGGCTTTGGGGTGGAACGCTGCTGCAATGGCTGGTGCCGTTTCTTCTGGCTGCGTATTTCTTCAAAGAACGGCAAACCGCCGGTTTCGTCTTCTGCCTGTTCTTCTTCTTTGAGAATTGGCTCTACACCGCGACATATATGGCGGATGCGCGGGCTCAGGAGTTGCCACTGGTGACGACGGGCGATCCGGACTTTGTGGAGCACGATTTTCATGCGATCTTCTCGAGTCTCGGAGTTCTCGAGTACGACACCAAGATTGCGGTGTTCGTACGGATGCTGGGTTGGTGCGGGATGCTGGCGTGTGTGGCGTGGCTGGCGGTTCGGGCTCTGCGGGCATCTCAGAAGAGCGCACGGGGGTAGGTGGGCTTCGAATCAGTTCTTTTATTTTCCGTTGCGTCAAGCACGCGTTCCCAAAACCACCGATCACCGAAGTCACGTAGACCCTAGCGGGGGACCGGGCTACGCTTTAGGCGATGGTCTGGCCGCAGTACTTATAAGAAAGATGTGATGCAACTTCGCCCCAAAACACGCTCGCGGATTACCGCAGTTTTCGGCGCCCTCCTCCTTTTGATCGCTGGAATCTGGGCAATCCGACATTTGAAGGTGGAAAAAAATGCCGCCACTTCTGTCTGGGAACAGGCGGCCCCGATCGCTGAACCCGTTTCCGTGGCTTCCCCTCGAGCACCAGTTTCTGAACTGCAGGCTGGCACGTCGAGTGGTCCGGAGGTCATCGCGGGTTCCGAGCCTGAAGCCACCGGTGACGAGGCAAGTGCTCTGGCCTCGGTCGTTGATTCCCAGTTAGCTGATTTCCACGAAGGGATCACGCTCGGCCAATGGGTCGGCACGCGCGACCAGTCGGAGAATTGGCAGACGTCGGATGACAAGGCCTATGTCGCCTGCCGTACCTATACGAGTACCGAAGCACTTCCTTCCGGGTTGCAGGTTACACGCACACTCTACTTCTATCCGCCCGACGTCCCCACCCCGGCAGTCCTCCCGACAGAGAGCGGACAGCGTCTCATCAATCAGACCTGCCAACTGGCCGAAGTTAAGGTCCACGTTCCCGCGACCGTC
This sequence comes from Candidatus Sulfotelmatobacter sp., assembly GCA_035264195.1. GTDB lineage: Bacteria > Acidobacteriota > Terriglobia > Terriglobales > Acidobacteriaceae > Sulfotelmatobacter. The sequence continues at coordinate 17,879 of DATFQQ010000007.1, forward strand.
TATCGGAACGGACACTTCCTTGAGCAGTTTTTGAAGCAGCGCTTGGACGAAAAATACGGGCCGGAATAAGTCTGAAAAGAACGCGCTACCAGTTCGAGAAAGATGCTGCCGGATGGAAGGCCGGCTCGATGGAGATCTTTGCCGACTACAATTCCCTGGCGCGCGACAATAACGGTGTCAGCATGGCCGCTGTCGAGGTTTCGGCTCGCCTGCCCGCTGCCTACGACGTAGAAGAAAAGCCAGATTACGGGTTGAAGCTGTACCGCTATCGTTCCATAGAGAACGATCAGTTCCATCGAGCGGTTGCCATAGCCGGCGTAGATGTGGCGATCGCGGGCCGGATGACACATCTCTTCGAAGCTCTCTTCCTTGCCAGCGCCACGCCGGAGGGGTCAGAGCAGACCTCCAGCCAAAAATCGCGGGAGGCGGTACTGCCTGTATCGACCGAGTGGTTGGGTGCCTCGAAGGGACTGACTCCGCTGCGTTACGCAGCGGCCCTTTATGTCGCCGATCAGTTGCTTGTAACTGGCAGCCGCTGGGGCCAGCCCGAATGGAGTGACAAAGCCAATAGTGATGTCCGGTCAGGTCTTGAGAAGCTTGGTGCCACGTTTACATACTACGACCCGTGCGGTTGTTATGAGTATTCAGGAAGCTGGTTGGAGGAGGCACGAAAACTCGATCCCGAAGGGACGGTCGGTCAGATGGCCGTGCTAGTCACGCTCGTGCGAGGCGGCTCGACGAAAATTGACAAAGACGAACAGCGGGACATTTTTCGCACCGTAATACCCGACGGTGAATGGCTGCTCACGAAAAAACCAAACGCAGACGTAGCGCAAATTCAGTTCATCATCGGTGATGCTTACTCGGACATGGTCGCACTAGCTGGCGGAGCCGTTCCCGACTACGGCGAAGCTTTTAGCCACCAGGAAGGCGAAGCAGCTCGCGAGAGAGCCCTACAACGCTATCGCTTGGGCCTAGCCGTCGATAGCACATCGGAAAACGCCAGGGACGCGTGGTTGCAGGCCTGGCATCTCCAAGCTGGCCTGCTTCCGGAGACGCGATTCGTTTACGAAGGCGATTAGTGACTATCCGGTCCGTGTCAGTGAACCGTATCGCACGAAATGAAACCGGGCTGAGCTCCCGGTCAACAAAGCCATCCTGCAATGCTTCAGATCCTCGAGTAACCCTTTGACCTGGCGTCCGTGCCGTTGTAGTCTCTGCTGTTCTCTGCGCTGTAGGGCTTTGAGACTCGTTGTCGCGTTCAAGAAAATCTATCTGAGGAATCCGTGCGCAAATTCTGGCTGACTGTATTTCTCTTATCTCTGGCGTCAATCTGTGTGGCGCAGAACGATGCTGCTTCGTTTGCTACTGAACTCTTCCGCTACCGGGTGGACGCGAACATCGTCTATCACACGGCAAATAACTATCAGAACAAACTCGACGTTTATCGGCCCGCCGAAGATTCAAAGCCCACCCCTGTCGTTGTGGTGATCCACGGCGGGGGCTGGGTGGAAGGCACGAAGGAAGAACGCGTGCTCGAAATGATGCCCTATCTGCAGATGGGCTTCGCTGCGGTCAATGTCGAGTACCGGCTCGGGCGGATCTCACTTGCTCCGGCTGCGGTCGAGGACTGCCGCTGCGCGCTGCATTGGGTCTTCGCGAATGCCAAAAAATACAACTTCGATCCGTCACGCGTTGTGCTGCAGGGCGGGTCGGCGGGAGGACATCTGGCTCTTATGACCGGAATGCTCACGCCGGCGGCGGGGTTCGATCGTGAGTGTCGCGGTTCTGGGGACAATTATTGGAGCGAGAATCCGGGCACGAGCAAGGATCCGCGAGTCGCGGCGATCGTGAACTGGTTTGGCATTACCGACGTGCTCGATGAGTTGCATGGATCACACGCCAAGGGATATGCCGTCGTGTGGATTGGCGATCAACCCAATGCGGATGAGATCGCGAAGCTTGTTTCGCCCATCAACTACGTCACCAGCGATGTCCCACCGATTATCACGATCCATGGAGACAAGGATTCCCTCGTTCCCTATGAGCAGGCGGTGCGTTTGCATAAGGCACTCGATGCCGCCAAAGTTCCCAACGAACTGCATACGGTCGCGGGCGCGGATCACGGCGGCTACACCTTTGAACAGAATCAGAAAGCTTGGGCGGCCGTACGACAGTTTCTGCAGCAACACGTGAAAGGGCTAGGAGCCGCAACGAATCCGAAGTAGAACTTACGGGACCCAATCGGCGATGAAGATGTTGGTCTCGTGCGGGGCTTTGCCGTTGCGGTTGGAGGCCCATACCAGTTTCTTACCGTCAGGTGAGAACATGGGAAAGCCATCGAAGCCATCGCTGTAGGTGATGCGCTGGAGATCGCTGCCGTCCGGATTCATTGTCCACAACTCAAAGTTTCCCTCGCCGCCTGTGGCGTGGGTTACCGGATCGTAGTTCGAAGAGAAAATAATCTTCTTTCCATCGGCGGTGAACGCCGGGCCGAAGCTGGCTGCGCCGAGGTTGGTGATCTGCTTCTTGTCGCTGCCGTCGGATTTCATCAGCCAGATCTCAAGAGATGTGGGGCGAATCAGATTCTGCGCGAGGAGCGCTTTATAGTCCGCGATGTCCTTTTCGCTTTGCGGATGATAGGCGCGATAGACGATCCATTTGCGATCGGGAGAAAAGGTTGGTCCGCCGTCGTAGCCGAGTTCGTGCGTGAGTTGCTTCACGTTCTTGCCGTCGGCGTCCATCGTGTAGATGTCGAGATCGCCGTTGCGCACGGAGGTGAAGGTGATTTTCTTGCCATCGAGTGAGATCGTGGCTTCTGCGTCGTAGCCCGGGGTCGTGGTGAGTTGTTTCAGGTCGGAGCCGTCGGGGTTCGCGGTGAAGATGTCGTATCCCGCATAGACTCCCCAGACATAGCCCTTTGAATAATCGGGTTTCGGCGGGCACTCGGGACTCGCGAGGTGAGTTGAGGCGTAGAGGATCTTTTTTCCGTTGGGATACCAGTAGCTGCAGGTGGTGCGTCCTTTGCCGGTTGAGACCAGGTACTGGTCGGTGCCGTCGATGTTCATTTCGAAAATCTGGTCGCACTTTACGTCACCGTGTGTGGACTGGAAGATCAGCTTCTTGCCGTCGGCGGAGAAGTAGGCTTCGGCGTTAGATCCACCGAAGGTTAGTTGATGAACGTTGCGGAGATGCTTTTCTTGCGGGGTGGCCATGTCGGGTGGCGTGGAGTTTTGCGATGTGGCAAACGGCGCAAGCAACAGCAAAGCGAGCGTGACAAGGGCGTGTTTCATCGGATCGGGTTAGTTTAACGCATGGGGAACGTGATGGGTTGCCCTAGGGCATGTGCTTGCGGAAGGAGTTGTCTTTCACCGCCGAGAACGCGGAGAGCTTTCCGCAGAGGACGCCGAGAAATGCTCGCCTATTTTCTAAGTACCGAATGGGCCTGTCGCCACTCGCGCAAGGTTTTCGAGTTCTTTGGTATAGATCGGGCGGAGCAGCATTGTAGAGAACATTCTTTCGATATGACCCACTAATCCGCCGCGCACCGGGAGTTCGGTTGAGATCGTAACGTGCGAATCTGCGGGGGCCGTGCCTGGATCTACGGTGAAGGTTGTGACTGCACCGTTTGTATCGAGGTCGCTTTCGACAAGCACGCGACCGGGTTCCGGTTCGGTGATCGCGGCGCGGAAGTTTTGCTTCTTTCCGAGCGTGCTCATCTGGAAACGGATGATGGTTCCAGCGCCGGTACCGCCCTGCTCCACGATCAGGCTGCTGAATTGCTTTGGGAGGATGCGCTGGTGGCCATCGCGGTAATCAGCGATCAGCGAGTAGACGCGATCACGGCGGGCAGGAATGATGGCGGAGGCGGAGATGGTGTGACGTTCGGATTTGCTTTCCATGGCTTCGGGCTTCTGGCTCCGGGCTTTGGCAAGTCGTGCGACTTGTGTATTCCAAGGATAATGGGCAGCGCTTACTTGTGGAAGTGATTGCGGATAGCCTCAGCCTGGACGCGAGTCACTACCGCCGATAATGCTGCGGCATCCGCTTGTTTCACGGCTTGTACACTGCCGAAATGTTCAAGGAGGCGGCGTGTGGTTCTTTCTCCGACGCCGGGGATTTCAAGGAGTTCTGTGGAGCGGTCGCGCATCTGGCGCCGTTTGCGATGGAAGGTTACTGCGAAGCGGTGGGCTTCGTCGCGAATGAGCTGGATCAGGTGCAGGACTGGCGAATGGTGGTCGAGCGCGATGGGATCTCTTTCCTGTCCGTAGACGTAGAGAATCTCTTCGCGCTTGGCGATTGACGCCAGCGGCTGATTGATGATCTCTAGCTTTTCGAGAGCTTCGGCGGCGGCATGGAGTTGGCCGAGACCTCCGTCGATCAGAACCAAGCTGGGCAGGGCTTTCTTTTCGTCCTGCAGGCGCTTGTAGCGGCGCGTCACCACCTCGCGCATTGAGGCAAAGTCGTCTACGCCTTCGACCGTGCGAATGATGAATTTGCGGTAGTCGGATTTCTTCATCTTGCCATCTTCCCAGACGACCATCGAAGCGACAGTCTCCGCGCCTTGGATATGGGAGATGTCGAAGCACTCGATGCGTTTCGGCAGATCGGGGAGGCCGATGACTTCCTGGAATTCTTCCTGAATCTTCCGCGCGTTGGGCTTCAGGACGCGGAAACGCTGATCGTAAGACTGCTTGGCGTTGTTGCCCGCGAGATCGATCAGGGAGCGCTTGTCTCCGCGTTGAGGCACTAGGATATGGACGCGCGCAGCGCGTGGGCCGGTTGCGTCTTGATCGGAGAGCAGGTCTTCGAGTTCTTCACGATCTTCGAAATCTACCGGGACGTAGAGATTGCGGGGGACGTATGGCTGGCCGATGTAGAGCTGCTTGAGCAGGGCGGAGAAGAATTCGCCGGGGTGGAAGCGCAACTTATCGTTCTGCGACCGACGCTCCTTGCTGTCTACAAGGCCCGTGGAGTTGTCAGAGGCATCAACTCTGCCAGCAAGTTGCATAGGTCCTTCGCTTTGCTCAGGATGACAAGCAGAGTTTGCGTCCCTTGCCGCTAACTGCACTGGCGAGCTCTGCTCGCCTGGACGGACGAATGCGTCCGTCCCCACCTGCTCCGTGGTTACGTCCGTGTCTGCGCTTAGGGCGAATTCTGGGAGGTCTTCCCAGAAGAATTCGCGGCGGTCGACCATCTTGCCGCTGCGCATGTGGAAGAGGTTCACCGCTAGCATACCGTTTTCGTAGTGGTAGCCGAAGACGTCGGCGTCGTCACCTTCGGCGGCCGCGATGCGCTGGCGCTCTTGTAGCTGTTCGACTGTCGAGATCAGGTCGCGATAACGGGCGGCGCGTTCGTATTCCTGATCTGTGGCGGCTTGCTCCATGCGGGCGCGTAGTGAGCGGGCGAGATCAGTGGGGCGTCCTTCGAGGAACATCTTCACGTCGCGGACGGCTTCTTGGTACACGTCAGGACTCGTTAGATTCTCAACGCAGGGGCCGAGGCACCGCTTGATGTAGTACTGCAGACATGGCCGCGGATGGAAGCGGGTGAGATCGACTTTGCACGAGGGAATCAGAAAATTGCGGTGGATGAGGTCGACAATACGGTAGGCAAGGTTGGCAGGGAAGTACGGACCGTAGTAGGCGCTCCCGTCCTTGCGCAGGCGGCGCGTGACGTAAACGCGCGGCCAGCGCTCGCCAAGCGTGAGCTTCACGTAAGGATACGTCTTGTCGTCGCGCAGCAGAATGTTGAAGCGCGGCTTGCGCTGCTTGATCAAATTGTTCTCGAGCGCAAGAGCTTCTTTGTTGTTGGCGACGACGATATAGTCCACATCGACGGCTTCGCGCACTAGCGTTCCGGTCTTTGCGTCCTCCCATCGTCCCTCGTGGAAGTAGCTGGAGACGCGGCTGCGCAGATTCTTGGCCTTTCCCACATAGATCACGTCGCCTTCGGTGTTCTTGTAGAGGTACACGCCGGGCTCTGTGGGAATGGTTCGAATCTTTTGGAGGAGATCCATCGAGGTACGTCTATTTTATTTGATGGCCGAGGAAGTGCGGTGGAAGCAAACGGACGTTCTTCAGCGGGATTTGCGGGTCAGGACGAGTTCCATACCGGCAACGACGCTGCGGCTGGGCATTAGTACGCCGGGGATTTCCTCATAACCAGTATTGCTGAGGTTGGCGAGTTGCAGGTAGGGGCGAATCATGCCGTTTTTGCGCGAGACAGCGAGATCCCACACCGGATAAGCCTGATGCGCAAAACGCTGGGTCATGCCGACTCGGGTGCGGGCGACGAGCCAGTCATGCCACGTGCCAGTCCAGCCGAAAACGGCGTGATGCGACGGGTAGTTGAAGACATACCGTGAGACCGATCCTGGGACGGGGACCTGGTCGCCGTGAAGAAAGGTGTACGCGACTTGAACCTGCTGCTGGTGTCGAAGAAGAAAAGCACCGTGCGCCTCAAGTCCGGTGAAGTGGAGCGTGTCGATGTTGGCAGCGTGATAGAGGCCACCGGTGACGAACTGAACGTAGTCGATGAGGTTAGAGTCCCAGCGACGGAAGAATGTAGTTCCCGCCGTGATGTGCTGCGTAGGATTCCAATCGGCTCCGGCTTCCAGGCTCCAAGTGGATTCGGGTTTCAAGTCAGGATTACCGACGGTTGCGGGATCGGAGTAGTAGAGGTCGGTGTAGGTGGGCAGACGGAATCCGCGACTGCCGCTGGCATGCAGCTTGAAGGTTGGCTTGATCCAGAAGCCGGCGGCAAAAGTCGGAGTGAAGACGTTGGTGCCGCCACTGAACAGTTCTTCGCGGGCTCCTGCGGAGAACGAGAACCGGCGTAGAGTACGAAACTCGAAGCTGGCGTAGACCGCTTCGCGGTTGCGCGCATGCCGGCCGAGGTTGTTGCTGTCGATGCTGTCGCCCTGGCCTTCAGCGCCGTATGAGAGAGCTGAGTTGTCCGAGAGCGAATCATGGCGGCGCAAGGCAGCCTGCCAGCTTTGGTCGATGTGGTTGTTCTCGTAAATGGAAGGATCATCACGGAACAGGATGAACTCGTCGGTATGCCGGCGATATCCGAATGCGGCGGTGGTGCGCTCGCCGAGATCTTGTTGCGCAGAGGCGAACCAAGCTTTCGTGCGTTCCCACGAGGGAAAGTTACCGTAGAACTGGTCGGCGCCGAAGGGACGGTCGCTGCCCGCGAAGATAACGTCGGTTTGCCCGAGAGCAGTATTGAACCGGGTCTCTGAGGAGGCCGAGCTGCTGCGATAGTCGCGATCCGGGATGAAACCAGTGGAGAAGTCACGGTCGGCGGCGATTGTTTCTGACCAACGGCGAAGCAAGAATGATGCGAAGACGTGCTCCTGATTGAATCCCTGATTGCCCCCGCCGGCCCGCACTCGGAGCTCGGTGGAGCGGGCAGGTGACGTGACGAAGTTGACCGCGCCCCCCATGGCATCGGAGCCATAGAAGGTGGACCCGGCTCCGTGCAGGACCTCGATGCGCGAGATTGCCTCCAAGGGAATTGGCAGATCCATGTCGTGGTGCGCGGTCTGCGCGTCATTGATTCGCAGGCCGTTGAGCAGTACGAGAGTCTCTGCGAAAGTCGATCCGAGGATGGTCAGGTCCGCTTGAATGCCGGCGGGAGCGCGCTGCTGCAGGTCGATGTTGGGGTCGAACTGCAGATAATCGATTACGGAGTTGAAGAGCAGAGGCGTTTCTCGGGTAGGAAAGGATTCGACGGAGCGGTCATTTTCCTGCAGCGGGGCGGGGACGAATGTTCCGATGACAACAATGGATTCTTGCTGTTTGGGAATTGCTTCTGCAGCGGGCGGCTGTGATGGAACTGAAGCCGGCGTTTGAGAAAACGCACTGCAGGAAATGAGCAGGAGCAGAAGCGTACTCTTGCTGAACATAGAGAAGTCACAAGAGTATCAAAGGCTGGCGAGAAAGATGCTTCAGGTGCCGGTGTGAGTGGAATCACCGACAGTTACCGTGTGGTGACGAATACGGAAGTAGCTCAAACTGTATAAAAATTCCATTCTTTATGTGGGTTTGCGTAACCCCGAAACCAGGTATAGCGGCTAGACCACGTTCTCGACTTCCGGCAACTCATTGAAACGTATATACTTAAGGTGGACGCGTCGAGTGGAAGCAACTGGCATCCATCGTGCAAAAGTGGGAATTGGGACTTGTACTGCCGTAAGCCATCTCCCAGGCCTTAAAAATGCTTTCCGCGCGCGGGTAACCTGTGCGCATCAAAAGAGATCGATTAAGGAGCCATACCCTATGAATCGCACTTCGTTAGTGATTTGTCTGGCAGCCAGCATGGTGGCCACCGTCGGCTGCGCCAGCAAGAACTACGTGAAGCAACAGACGACGCCACTGATCAACAAGACCAATGAACTCGACGACTTGACTGCGAAGAACACGCGTGACATCAAGGACGTGGATGCTCGTGCGCAGGCAGGTATCCAGGCCATTAGCGCGAAGACCGCTGAAGTCGAGCAGAAGACGCAGACCGCCAGCCAGAACGCAATCCAGGCGCAGCAGGTGGCTGACGCAGCCAACGGCCGCGTGAATGTGTTGACCAATACAGTGGCGAATCTCGACAACTATCATGCCGTGGCTGAGACCTCGGTGAAATTCGGATTCGACAAAGACATCCTGACGCCGAAGGCGAAGGAAGCTCTCGATCAGCTCGCGGGAAGCATTGCCTCGACGAAGGGATACATTATCGCGCTCGAAGGCAGCACAGACTCGGTCGGACCGGCGGATTACAACTACGAACTCAGCCAGCGGCGCGCGAACTCGGTTATTCAGTACCTGGCGACGAAGTACAACGTGCCTGCGCACAAGATATATGTGATCGGCCTGGGCAAGGACAAGCCGGTCGAGTCGAACAAGACTCAGTCTGGCCGTGCGGATAACCGTCGCGTCGACGTACGTCTGATGACGAACACAGTGGGCGCCGGCACGCAGACCACGCCGACCACAGGTCAGAATAATCCTTCGATGTAAGGTTCGTTCGAGAATTTACCCTCCTCTCCGGAGGACTTCGCCAAACAGGCCGCTCGTAACCTCCCCCCAGAGCGGCCTGATTTTTTTGTCAGCCATCGCTTTCGATTTCGAGTTCTTTATTACCGCCGAGTTCGCCGAGCAAGGCCGCCGAGATCGCAGAAGGAACGGGTGGCTACGATTCCAGTAAACACACTGCTTGTTTTTCCACTCCTGGCGTAATATTTCAGCCATGCCATACTCCAACGTTTCGAGACGGTCGTTTCTTGCGATGTCAGTGGCCTTGCCGTGGGCTGTGCGTGGAGTTGCCGCGGGCCTGGCGACGTCAAAATCAATCCCGGTCGGGCTTGAGCTTTATTCGGTGCGAGACGAACTGAAGAAGGATCCTGAGGCTACGGTGCGCGCTGTGGCGAAGATGGGATATCAGTGCGTCGAGTTTTATGGGCCTTATTTCGAATGGACTGAGGCCCAAGCCAAACAGATGCGCAAGGTGATGGATGCCGTTGGCATCCACTGCTACTCCACGCACAACGACGAGGACAATTTCAGCGACGCGAAGATTGATCACGCGCGCGAATTGAACTTAATGATCGGCAGCAGGTACATGGTGCAAGCGTGGAGCGATCCGAAACCCAATCTCGACAGGTGGAAGGCGGTAGCGGATCGGTTGAATGCGGCGGCGGACAAGCTCTCTTCGTCGGGGCTGAAGGTCGGTTATCACAATCATGATGCCGAATGGAAGCCGATCGACGGCAAGCGGCCGATCGAGATCATCGCCAGCAATACGAGTCCTTCGATCATGCTTCAGCTGGACGTGGGGACGTGCCTGGAGGCCGGAGCCGACCCGGTAGACTGGATCCGAGCCAACCCTGGGCGCATTCGCTCCATCCATTGTAAAGACTGGTCATCCGATCCGAGCGTTGGGTATAAGACACTGTTCGGGGAAGGGAAAGCGGATTGGAAGGCGATTTTCCAGGCTGCCGAGAGCACCGGGGGAACGGAGTATTACCTGGTCGAACAAGAGGGAAGCCGGTATCCCGAACTGGAAACGGCGAAGCGATGCCTAGAGGCGTTTCGATCTACACACAAGGGACATTAGAATAGAACTATGCGAAGTTGGCTGTTGATTTTGCTACTTGGTGGCGTGCTGGCGCAGGCGCAGAACCCGAATTCGAATTCACAGACACCAAGGCCGAATTCAGTTTCGAAGGCGCCCGCCGAGAATCCCAACCTTGCGCCGCCGAGGTCGGATACCGTGAACATAAAGGACCTGGGGGACGAGGCTGGGGAGAGTTCGAGCAAAGAAGACCCGGTTGACTTGAGTCCGCCGGCCGATGATGCGAAGACGCATCCGCACAGTTCAGAAATGCTCGAGGATGAGGGTTCCGGTGATACGGGCGAGCTTCGGCCTTGGGATCCACACAAGGCAGCGAAGGACGTGGAAGTTGGGGATTTCTATTTCAAGAAGAAGAATTACATCGCAGCCGAGAGCCGTTACCGCGAGGCACTCTACTACAAGGACAACGACGCGATCGCAACCTACCGGCTCGCCGTGTGTCTGGAAAAGATGGATCGCGACGAAGAGGCTCGTGCGGAGTACGAGAGTTATCTGAAGATCCTGCCTTATGGACCAGAAGCTCCGGAGGCCAAGAAAGCGATTGAGCGGCTCAAGACTCATGCGGCGAACGCAAAACCGACGAAATAGTCTCCAGCCGGCAGACTGCCAGCAAACCGCGTTCAACGCTGGCGTTTTGCAGTCCGCTCTCCCCGCTTAGAATCTTTCTCTCCATTGCCGACACGGCTATGCTCGGCCTCTCCCAGGATCAGACTTGTTGGCCAGTTCGGACCGGAATGGACCGTGCCAACTTTACGTTTTGCGCCCCGGATAAGATTCTCAACTGTATCTACACAAGCATGGATGGCTTGCGTCTTGAGAGGACCTTCAAATCCGCCGCGAATGATCAGCATCGCAGACCCATGCATCAGGGACCAGATCGCGAGCATGAGGCGGTTGTGATTGCGAGGATCTCCCCCAAGCCGTTGGGCCAGGCGTTCGCGCATGAGATTAAACGATGGCCAAGGCTCATTCAGAGAGGGGGGCTTGCCGACGCCATCAAACAGCACTTCGTAGCCGTGTGGGTGTTCGAGAGCAAACTTCAAGTAGTTCTCAATGGCAGCATTGAGGTTTCTGGTTGTAGTGAGGGCAGAAAACAATTCGCCGCGCGTCTTTAGCCGCAGTGCGCGCCTGATATCCTCGCGGTCGCGATAGCGCTCGTAGACGGTGGGAGTGGTCGTGCCGGCGGCTTTCGCAATTGCACGCATGGTAAGTGCTTTTTCACCGCCGCGGGCCCACAGCCGCGACGCAGCTGCCAGAATTCGTTGTTCCAACTCAGGATCGGGATGCCTGGGCACCTTTCCTCCATTCCTCGGGGTAATCCTTGTACCGTGTATTAGTAACGGTGTATACTTAATCCCACGAGCAAGCAAACGACCTCGCAGGGTGAGTCCCGCCGGATTGAAGCCTGGCAGTCCTCCCAAAATGATCCACGGGGCTCGACCTGCGTACCTTCCCCAGGAAAAACCAAAACAAGGAGCTGTACAACATGCAGTCTGGAAGTAAGAAGCAGGTTGACGTCGTACGCCTCAATGCGGACATCGCGGCGGCCAGCGTGGAACTACTAAGCGCTCACTGCGCAGCGGATCGCGTTCGTCTGCAATACTCGCCGAAAGAAGTGGCTTCGTTCGCCGACCCGAAAACGCTGAAACGGGTCATCACCTCCTCAGAAGCCGTGTACCGCTTTTTCGCCGAAGTAGCCGCGCAAGTGGTCGAGCATCGGGAAGGTAACGGCGCCTAGGCGCCAAAGTTCAACCATCCTCTGCTGTAACCCTATCTGAAACTATTTCTCGACGCGAATGAACTCCCCAGTGGACGCATTGACCGCCACGTTTAGCTTGGAGTTTTCGCGCCCCGTGCCATAAATGACGTGCCACACGAGTTCATTCGTATTGTGATTCCAGTCGCACACATAGGTCACGGGCGTATCCGGCGCTTTTTCCAGCACCTTGTCGCCGCCATGCTTCTGAGCCGTCTCAAAAGCCTTGTCAGAGTCGATCTTCAGGAACGCCACGTCCCATACCAACGTTGAAGAGTTGGTGGGACTGTAGCTGTCCTCCGTGCCGGGATTGATGCCGCGGGAGGGCGCTCCATCCGCTGCGCTGCCGGACCAGGTAAAACCCTTGGCGGACCGCTGAGCCGGTGATCCAAAATTGGCACGCCACACGGCCCACTTCCCGTCGTGGCCGTTGCCGTCGCTGGTGGCGATGGATTCGATGCGATAAGGCCGGGCATCCTGATTCCATCCCCGTGCCGCAACGTAAGTTTTTTGAAATCCTGACCGTGCAGTCAGGAGTTCTGGTCCTTTTACTTCGGGTTTAGTCTCCGCGGGCTTGCTTGAATCAGAGCAGGCTGTCAGCAGGGAAAGTAGAAAAAGGCAGCCCACTGCAATCATGTTGCGTCGAATAAAGCGGGAGTTCTCATTACGGACACGAATTTTTTCCGCGGAGAAAGCTGCGGAAGGTGAATGGCAAGGGGTAGCCCTGTTCATGGCATCCTTCCTGATATAAGTAAGTTTGTTTTTTGTATGCGGCATCATTCTAACTGAAAGGTCGACAAAGGTTAGTTACCCTCGTGGACCCTCACCTCCAGCGTTTGCAGGATGAAGTCAGCATCGCAATTCAGGGATTGTCGGCGAGAGAGTTGAACAGCCGACGTCCTGACAAATGGTCTATTGCCGAAATCCTCGAACACTTGTATCTGACGTATACGGGGACGACCAAGGGTTTTTCGCGCCTGCTTGCTGCGGACAAGGCTCAGGGAAACGTCCCGACGATGCGCCAGCATTTGGGAGCATTCGTTGTAACCGGACTCGGATACTTCCCGAATGGAGTGAAATCTCCGCAGGTGGCCCTCCCACGGGGCTTGCCATCGGAGAGAGCCGTATCGGAGATTGTTTCGAAGCTTGCCGAGATGGATGAAATCATGTCGAGATGCGCGGAGAGATTTGGAGCGGAGACAAAAGTTCTCGACCATCCGGTCCTGGGACCGCTCTCGGTTTCTCAGTGGCGGAAATTTCACTTGGTTCATGGCCGTCATCATCTCAAACAGGTTCGACAGCTACGAAGGGAATCGCAAAAGAGCATCGTGGTTAAGAAATTGGAGTAGTCCAAGGTCCATTGCCTGCAACTGCCTGCGAGGAGTCCCAACTCCGGCAGTTGTTCGATGGCAGGGATGCTTCGACTCCGCCGGAGTTGCGCTTCGCTGCACTCCGGCTCCGCTCAGCAAGACTCCGGTCGGGGTGGTACAGAATACGGTCACACTGTTCCCTCAACCGTTCTAGGATTCACGAGTACGGAAAAAGAGCGCCGGCTGTAACGCGGCGCTCTGTGAGAGCCGTGCAAACAGCTAAGGTTCGCGAACCGAGCTTGGGACACCGGCTTTGCGCGCTTCCTCTTGCATATCCTCCATTTTTTGCTTGGCATCATCCAGGGCTTTTTGCTTGTCAGCAATCTGCTGCTTGTATTGAGCGTCCTGCTTGTCCCAGTCAGTGGAGTTTCTCAGCCTGTTGCCGGCATCGCCGTACATGGCTGCGGCGCGAATCTGATATTCACGCTGCACGACGTCGAGTTCACGCTGGAGCAGATCGATCTGCTTCTGTTGTGACTCAAACTTTTCGGCCCATTGTTTCAACGCAGCCTGCTTTGTCGTGTCATCCATAGGCGCGCTGCTGCCGGCGCTGGCTGCAGGAGCGGCCGCGCTCTGGGATTCTTCGGCCTTTGGAGTTGGAGCGCTTTCAGCCGATTCTGCAGGCTTGCCTACAACAGACAGGTGTTCCTCCCGTGGCAGGTTGTCGTTATCGAACACCTTGGGCTTGCTCTTGGCTTCGGGAACCTTGCGGACCTGCTTGGCGTAATCGCCGAGCGACGGGCTGGACTGACTCTGCGTGTTTGACTGAGTCTGATCCTGGGCGTTGGACGGGATTCCGTAGACCGCGAGCAGCAGCACGAGTCCGATTCCGTAAGTTTTGATTTGCTTCATAGCTCCCACCTCGTTTTTGAGAGTCATTGCTGTTCCTTGCGGGCTTCGCGCCCGGTTTTCAATTACTTCATTTCGCTGAATGTCGTAGGGCAAGGCTCGAGGAATCCTTGGACGTCAGAAATCCGCCAATGGTTCGATCGAGCTGCACCGCTTCCTGCGCAATATCGGTTGCGATTTCTCTTGCCAGTTCGGGATCGCGGTTGTTTGCCAACTGCTGCGCGAAGCCGGAAATTGTCGTTAAGGAACTGCGAAGTTGCAGCGCCATCTCGGCCGAAATTTCTCCGTGCAATTCCTGCTGCCGGCGCATGCGCTCCATTTCGCTGAGATCGTTGATGACGCAGGCCACGCCGAGAAGTCCGCCATCGGCCGCGGGAACGCGTGAGATTGTCATCCGAAGAAATCGCTTCTCTCCAGAGGGGCTTTCATAGTCCGCCTCAATTTCACGACGCTTGCTGCCTTCGCGGAGGACGGCATCGATTTCGTCCACAATTCGAACTGTTGTATCGGGCGTCTCGTCAGGAGAAACACCTGGTGAAGAGAACGCGGGCGAATGTACGGCGGAGGCACGAAAGATATCCTGCGCACTCATCCCAGTGGTTGAGGCAAATCCCAGAATGGACTTTGCGGCCGGATTCGCAGTCTTGACCAGCCCGTTACTGCCGAAGACCAGAACTCCACAAGAGAGGTTTGACAGTACGGTTTGGCTGAAATTCTCCGTGGTCCGGGCGCGCTGTTGCTCGGCTTGCGACTGCACCTGCAACTCATGTTTCTGTTGCTTTAGCTGTTGGATGACTGTGTTGTAGAGATACAGAGGCAAAGTATCAATCGATGGCGAAGCTGCATCCGAAACGTCCGCTTCCGCCGCGATGTTCTTCCGCAAGCGACGGATCATATAGAGTCCCAGAAAGAACGCCGCCAGACCGCAGAAAAACACCATGGCTGCGCGCAGCAGTACGGGATTAGCGAGAAGTCTCACCAGAACCTCCCGTACCAGCGCAGAAAACGATCGCCGAAGAAGAGGGCGAATAAGGCCATACTGCCGAGAAAGACCCCAAACGGCATCTGGTAATTGCGATAGACCACCTGCGCGGACTGCCAAGCGCGCTGCCGCGCCGCCTGCGCACTCGTGAGTCTCTTAGCGAAGCGATGCGTGCGCTTCAACCACACCACCAGCACGGTGGTAAGGCCAAAGAGGGAGCCGACCAGTGAGGCAGTGAAGATTGTGAATACGGTGAGTTTGACTCCCAGGAAGGCACCGATCATAGCCATGAGCTTGACGTCGCCAAAACCCATGCCTTCGGTACCGCGCCAGCGAAGATAGATTGCACCAGCGCCGTAGATGAAAGATGCCCCGACTGCGGCGCCCAGCAGGGAATCGAAGAGCGAGAGTAGTCGCGCAGAAATATCCCCGCTGAACGGGAGATCGATCATTCCGGGCAATAACTGAGAGATCAGATCGTTTACTGGGACCACCAGGCTGAAGAGGATTCCCAAGGCTAGTCCGGTCAGTGTCAGTTTGTCGGGCAGGAGCTTGGTCTCGGCGTCGGTGAAGATCAATCCGAAAAGCAGAAATCCGAATGTGCAGTACTTCAACGTGGAAAATGTCAGGCCGAAATACCAGTAGCAACCGACGAAGAGCACACCGGTCAGCAACTCGATTATCAGATAACGCGATGAGATGCTGGTTTTGCAGTGCCGGCAGCGTCCGCGCAGGATTAGCCAGCTCAGTACCGGCATGTTGTCGTAAAAGGCGATCGGCTGCTTACATTTTGGGCAAGCGGAGCGGGGCGTTACCACGTCAAGCCCAAGCGGCAGGCGATAGATACACACGTTCAGAAAGCTGCCGAAGGCGAGCCCCAAGACAAAAATCGCCGATGCGAAGACAGGATCCACTTGGTTCCAGAATGCGCTGACAGGCAACGGCGTACGCTTGCGCGCGCCTCTCCTGAAGAACGCTAGATTCCTTGGTACTTGAAAGGATTATAAGTCGTCGATTCCGAGTAGGACTAAGGTACTGAAGTCACTGGCCGGGAGGCCAGTAACGACTAAGCCATTGAATGACGGGTGCTTACACCTATGGACATGGACCCTGAAGCAGATGGTTCCGGCCCGAGGAAAAAAACACTACGGCACATCAAATTCGGATCTAGAAGTGATTTTCTCAGCGGACTCAGCGGTCAAGCTTTTTTTTACCGCCGAGGTCACAGAGAAAGGCCGCAGAGACCGCGGAGAACTGCAGAGGCATCATGGAATGAGATGTCTCAAAATCCAGCATCCGAACCAACGGGTTGGACTTCCGTAAGGCCCAGTGAGTCCAACCCGCTCAAGTTGCTACTTCGCCTGCACGGTCTCAATATAGTTCACCAGATTCGTAACTCTCTGCTGAACCTGGGCTTCGTGGCCTTGGTCGATGCTGGAGAACAACGGTCCCCAAACCGGCATGTCCTGGCTCCCGTGGGAAGGCGTGGTGGCCTGCCCGCGGATCACGGCAGCAACGTGGGCTGCGGGATATTTCCCCGCGCCTTTTTGTGCAAGAGCCGTCAAATCAGTAGGATTAGTCTTCATGGCGGGGGCCGCCGGGCCGTTGCCTTTGCCATCGAGTCCATGACACACGGCACAATAACTCTTGTACATCTCCTTGCCCGATGTGGAAGAGGTTTTGGTGATCGGAACATGCTTTATGGTAGGAGTGCTTGGAGCAGGGGCCGCTTGCCCCAGGGCGAAGACTGACAGCATCGCTAAAACCGCGACTGCAGTGATGAATTTCATAACACGCATACTCGTTCCTCCAGGGCCACGCGGCCCGAACAGTCACAACAGGGCAGTCTAGGCGTGGGAAATCGTGAGGAATGTGTTTGAAATCACAATCGTCTGTGACGCGTAGTCACGAAGGTGCTAGCGCGATTAGCGAGCCGCAGTTCCTTCCATAAAGAATGCATTCGCAACCGTCGCCTCAAGGCGCAAGTTCTTGAGTTCACGGTACTCTTCCGAGTCGTACCAACGTCGGGCATCTTCCAGGCTGGGGAATTCGACAAGAACCGGAAAAGTGGGTTGGTACGAACCTTCGACGACTTGGAAAGGTCCACCGATTACCAGGTAGCGTCCTCCGAATTTTTCCACCACCGGGGCGACTTGGGAGCGGTACCGTTCCATCTTTGCGGCATCTTTAATCGCCAGAATATCCACCAGAAAATGAGCAGGCATAATCGAATCACCTCATAAGAGCAAGAAACCCAGAAGTTACATGTCCATTAAGAACAGTCAATCGAGCGGTTTCTTCATGGGAAGGCGAAGCGCAGCAGGTCACCTTCGAGCGAGACTGCGGATGCGTCTGGCGCCGGAAAACGGCCTGCCCAATGGTTCCAGGTGGCTGGAACCAGACGGGTTTGCGCCGAAGGATGCTCCACCCAACCCTCGGCCGTCTCTTCCCTTAGGAAGACAGAAAAAGGGACTCCGCCAGCAGAAACCGCTTCGGATTTCCATTCGAACAGACTCGCGGCCAGGCTCTCAGTCAGAGCCTCCCTTGCATCAAGACAGAGGATCCAGCCAGAAGATGGGCATGCGAGATATCTCGCGTCCGTAGCGCCGAGCTTTGCTCCAAGGATGGTTGCTCCGTAATCGCGTGCAACCGTCAATGTGCTGTCCTCTGATTCGTGGTCGAGCACAACAATGTCGTCGCAGGGATAGAGCGTCTCCAACAAGCGTCCCAGCCGCAATGCGTCGTTATTTGTGTGAACAATGGCAGTAATCGATGGCATCGGTTCGTATAGAAAGACGAAAACTAAATGACGAGAGTTTACACCGTGCCTGGGATGGACAATTGGAGTTGTTGCGGAGACACTGGCCCGAGCTGGAGTCCGCTAATCTCAAGCTCAGCGCACTGTTTGCTCCAATCTGCTGCCGTGAGTTGACCCTTGACGAGCTTGTCCATGACTTCAAACGGGCTCAGCGTGGCCGCTGCCCGGCTGAGGTGAAACACTCCAGGAGTGTGCCGCAATGTCCATCCGAGGTCGAGCAGTGCAAGGGCGAAGCCAACGCCGATGAGGTAAGAGGCGCGCTGAAAGCGCTGCTCGGGACCAAGTAGCATTCCTTTAGGATCGCGCATCCCGTTGCCAATCTGCTGCAGCTTGGGAACGACACCAGGCAACGACTCAACGCTAATGCCTTGCAGAACGGAGGAATATTCTTCCGCAAACTTCTTCCATCCCGGGACCGTGACTCTAGCGGCGACGTCGTCCCATGATACGGAGGCCAGCATACCAGGCTTCATATCGGGATTGACGTGCTCGAGGAATCGGAGTTCTGTGAGCTGCGGCTGGTCAAGCAGACTAATGGCCGAGCGTGTGTCCTGCGTGACGATCTGGGATTCGACTTTTTCGGCAGCGGCGATGCGTTCCCGCAGTGGCGGATGACTGTCGTACGGATTGGTCTTTGCATCACGAATCTGCGTCACAAGATAAGTTTGAATCTGCTGGTGGATGTGTGGCACCGCCGTAAATTGGGCAAATCCCTCAGCGATGCTGGGCGCAGCACCCTGGCCTAAGATCGGGGCTACTTCCGTTTGCCAGTAGACCGGCCACGCCGGAGTCCCACCGTGGATGGAGCGCAGTCCATCGACCAGAGCCTGGCGTCCGGCAACGAGGCATGCCAGCTCGTCGGCCCGATATTCGCGCTGCCGCGAAGCGAGATTAATCGCACGAAGAAAGAGCTTGAAGTACCACTTCATTAGCGTGCCGACGATCATGTACATGATGCTGAGGACTGCAACGCGTGCGACCTTGCCAACCGATCCGATGTTCTGGAAGATCCGGACCATGGCATTTTGTGTTTTGTAAACCCAGGGACCGAGGCTGGTGTCACCGCCGTAGTAGTGTGCGAACTCGTGGGCCAGAACAGCGCGAAATTGAGAAATGGTAAGGATCGAGAGCAACGGTAATCCCAGACCCATGACGCGCCGGCTGCCGAAACCCATGAATCCGCCTCGATCGGCAACCCAGGCATTCAGGTCCCCGATCAGATAGACCTCGCGCGGCATCGGCTCATTCAGAGCTCCGGCAATATTCTCGAGCTCGGCAAACAGAAAGGGATGTTGGGACTTGTCCAGTACTGGTCCCGGGGCTTTGAATTTGTCGAGGCGCGGAACAAGCGACCACAACATTGCACCGGCAATGGCGATTCCGAAAAGAAATAAAAGAACGAGTTGGCCATTTGCAGACTCGGTGCTGGTCATCATCCAATAAGGCAACAAAACACAAGCGGCTGCCAGCGCGAGAACAAACACGTACGACAGAACGACCATAGCGATCGAGAAGAGCGCGACTAGGATCATCGAACGACGCGGCCGAATTGTTACGGCTGGGACGGGCATACGAGCCTTTCTTGGGCAGAAATCGTTGTCGCCAGATTGACCCCCAAGGACTATAGACAAAAGAAAAGGCGCACGGCTCAGAGAGCAAGTGCGCCAGTTTTTTAAAGTCGACTAATTCCCTAGCTTTTGCCGGCCACCATTGGCATTTGCCTGCACGACAGTGATCGGTGCCTGCAGCGTGAAATTCAGCACGGTTTCCGAGGGCAGTTTAATCTGCTGGCCTTTGGTAGCCGCCTGAACTCCTCCGCCGAGACCGCCGCCCGCCGCTGCGCCGATGGCTGCCCCTTTTCCTCCGCCCGCGATTGCTCCGATGATGCCGCCGATGGCTGCGCCCGCGCCAACCTTCTCAGCAGTGTTTTTGCCGCGGGAACTGCCTTCCTTCTTGTACTGATCTGTCTGGAGGTTGTAGGTCCTGCCGCCGAAAGTAAGGCTGTCGAGTTGAGCAATCACGGAAGATCGCCCAGCAAATTTGCCCGCGCTCTTTACTTCAATGAGGTGGCCGGTGACATCAGATCCAGCGGGTACGGCCTCCTCTCCGTCGGACGTTAGCGGTGCGTTCAGAGTGGCGTGAAATGTGTCGCCCGTCTGATTCTTCTCGCTATCAATGGCATCGACCAGTCGCACCGTGAGCTGCGTGCCCTGATCGATGATGTATTTCTTTGGAGGCGGAGGAGGCGGTGGTGGCGCTGGCGCTGCTGCCGGCTGAGGTTGCGGTGCCGCGGCAGGAGGCGGCGTGTTTTCCGCCATCTGACTCTTATTTGAGTTCTGTGCGTCATCAGAATGGGACGACTTCTTAGGTTTTTTTGCGGGCGCAGGTTTCGGACTCTCCGCAGGAGATGCAACTGCCGTTTCGGGAGCGGGCTGCGCTGCCTGAGCGTCGGCGGGTGCAGGTCCAACCTGCAGGTTATTGACGACTGTCTTCACGCCCGGGATGGCCGCAGCTTGCTGACTGGCGGCATTGCGCTGGGCGTCGTTATCGACGGTACCGTTGAGTGTGACAACTCCATTCGCAGCCTGAACAGAAAGCTGCTTGGAGGAAAGTCCCGAATCCTGACCAAATTTTGCTTGGACGTCGCTGGTGATCTTGGCGTCATCTGGCTTCTTGGCGCAGCCAAGTTCCAGAGACAGAAGAAGTGCGAATAGTACATACAAATAAAGCGGAGATTTTCTTTTCATAACTCGACTCCTGACATTGGCCCGGTCGCAGGCCGCCCCGTATAAGTACAAGTTTAGATGCTTCGGAACGTCTTTGCAGATGTAAATGCGGATTCCGACCCGAATCGGGAAGCTGCACGACCCCACCGGAAGAACGTCAGCTAGTGGATAAACTTGTAATCAACGATTGAGGCCGCAAGACCGACTTGTCCGTCTTCTTGCTCAGGCGCATCTTTGGCCCGCATGACGCGGCCCTGGCAGACGACGTTGCTGTTCTTCTGACCGGAAATCTCTTCCGGCATCTCGAAGACCATCTCGATCAGCGCGTTGACGGGGAGCGGTTGGGGCCCGACGAATAGAACGCCGCTTTGGCTGATGTTCTCAATGATGCCTTCGTACCAGCTGCTGGTCTTGTTCACGCGATACCGCAGTGGGATGTCGAGCTTGAGACGGCGAGCCCGCGGCACCCAGGACGGCCGTTTCTCGCGCGCATGGCTGCGGCGAATGCCGGTCTCGGGCTTGTGCTCCACGCGCTCAGTGCGGCGCATGGTCGCCCAGTCATATTTGTATTCCGCTGCGCAGAGGAGGCAAACCTGGTAGTAGTCGCCATCCGCACCACGGCGGGGCCAGGAGAACTCGTGAGAGCAGCGCCCAAGCATAAGCACATCCATGAATTTTTGCGGCATGATTGGATTACTTCCGGGTCAGTGGAGCGCCTCGGACGCAGGGACATCATCGCGCTAAGGTCCGACTTTGGGAAGGTTACTTTCGTGCACTGGAGACCGAAGTCGGGGCGCAAGTTGCGTGAATGGAACCAGTTGCAGATAGCGTTCTTGGGTGCGAGAGGTGTTTTGGCAGGTTCCTATCAAGTCTCGATGTATTCGGCTGAAAAATGCGAGCCATGTATGATCGCGACATGGCGACGGTCTTCACCGATGTGACCGCCTTCATTCTAGCTGGCGGAAAAAGCACGCGCATGGGGACGGACAAGGCTCTCGTGATACTCGAGGGCCGAACGCTGCTGGCACGCATGCTGGAAATGGCTCGGTCGATGTGTGCGGACGTAAGGATCGTGGGTGACCGCGCCAAGTTCGCGCCGTTTGCTCCCGTCGTAGAAGACATTTTTCCTAGTTGCGGGCCGCTCGGCGGAATTCATGCAGCTCTGCGCTCGTCGCAAACAGAACTGAATCTCATGCTTGCGGTAGATATGCCGTTTCTGTCAATTGCTCTTCTAGAGTTTCTGATAGAGCGAAGTCGACCGTCAGATGCGGCGGTGACATTGGTTCGTACATGCGACGGGCTGCAGCCGCTGTGCGCCCTTTATCGCCGGGCGTTTGCCGATTCAGCTGAGAATGCCCTGCGGGCCGGACGTTACAAAATCGACTCACTGTTTGAGAAGACGCAGACCCAGCTGATCGAAGAAGAAGAGTTGCACGCCGCGGGGTTCTCCCTTGAACTGTTTCGTAATCTGAATACTCCGGAGGATCTATTCGACGTCCGGAGATGATGGTGTTCACCAGTGGGACCTATAGCATCGCTCTCAATTGACAACTGCTCTCACGGTGGCTGATACTCCAACCGGCGCATGTAGGGTGCATCGGCGGATCGCCGAAGGGCAATGCCCACCTACACGATTTCATCGTGGAGGACCTATATGCCCGATCTAGAGAACCTTAAGAAACAAGCCAAGCTCATATTGCGATGGCATCGAGAAGGGTACTATCCCGTTGCTGCCCAAATCCGAGGGCTTATGCCTCGTTTCCTGAATGTGCCCGATGCCGAAATTCTTGTCGCGAGCTTTAAGCTCAGCGATGCTCAGGAAATGGTCGCAAGGCAGCATGGCTTTGATAGTTGGCAAGCATTGAAGGCTGGACTTTCCGCTACATCACGCAAGGTGGCACCGGCGCCATCGAAAGCGAGGATTGTCGGCGCCGAGCCCCAACTGTTCGTCGCCGATATCAAGAGATCATGTGAATTCTTTTGTCAGAAGTTAGGCTTCTCACTTGTATTCACTTACGGGAGCCCTCCCTTCTATGCACAAGTTGGTCGCGATGGGGCGCGGCTTAATCTCAGGTACGTCAATGGACCCGTAGTCGATTCGAAGCTACGAGATCGCGAGGGATTGTTGTCGGCATCGATCACCGTTGGCACACCGGGCGAAATCAAACTGCTGTTTATTGAGTTTCAGTCTGCTGGCGTCACGTTTCACGAGAGATTGAAAAGGCAACCGTGGGGCGCAAAAACTTTCGTTGTCAAAGATCCGGACGAGAATCTTCTGCTGTTTGCCGGACCCTCGACCTAGGCCATGACGCCCGCTGATCGAGCCCGCAAGATGCGAGCCCGAAGCCGATAGCCAGCGATCCCGACGAGTTTGCCGAGAACCGCTCCAGCAAACGCAAAGATCAGAGTCCGAACTCCGGCGCGGGCGAGCGAATACTCGTGCCAATGCCAAGCGAACCATCCGATGGAGGCGACGAGCGCTACTCCCAGAAAGCGCGCGCCCATCGCGCACCCGCAACGATCGGTGGACAAAGATGAGGACGCAGTCGGATGTTTGGCCGGGGTTGATTGCATCATTTGCCACCCTTATGGCTGCGATCCGATTGCTGGACCGTCACGGCGAACGGTTGTGACGCGATACCGTTGGCAACGACCTCCAAATTGTAGTTGCCGGGCGCGAGATCCGAGGGGATCACCGCGTTCGTCGTAACCACCAGCGCTCCCGTTGCTACGCCCATGGAGTCGTGGTTGGTTGTGCGGCAATACCGGACTCCGTTGTTCGCGTCTGTCAAACGTACTAACGGGTAGTTGGTCGCTGCCTGCGAATCGTCGCCGTAGGCCGTGGCCTGCGATAGGCCGTTGAACTGCGTGCCGGAGACTTGGATTGTGTCGCCCGGTGCGAATGTTGCAGGGCACGTTTGAATCACGGGCCGGAAGCTATCCTGCGGTACAGCGGCATCGGAGTGATAGGCGTAGAACGATGAGTCATCTTCGCGTGCGAAGAAAATGTCTCCGTTCGGCAGCAGGAGCAGCCGCGTCAAGTAGGTCGCGCAGTTGTTGTTTGGAGGCGCGGCCGTGGGGTTGAACACCGTGCCGTCGAATTCGAAATAAGAGTCGGGCGAGTTGAAGTTGCCGGGATTGCTCAGTGGACCGGCTCCCACCAGGATGTTTCCGTTGGGCAGGATCGCGCCGGGTCCGTCTATCGTCCCGAGTTGCGTCTGGCCGCCATCAGGAGACGGAATTGTGGGGCCATTGGTCCACTTCACCCGTGCAGCTGGGTTGTAGACCGCCGTGTTCTGATTGCCGCCGACAAAGAGCGCTGTTCCGTCGTAACGGAGCAGTCCAGGCCCGATTTCATTTACAGCGCCGGGGATTTGTCCTGTGATGTCGGTGGGAAGGGCGTTGCTGTTGGCCCAGCTATCGGTCGCGATGTTGTAGATGATTGTTTGCGTCGGATTGTTGCAACTGACGGACACGATGGTGTTGTCTGGCATCAGGACGAAGGACTCTTCACTCGCGGAAGATACGGTGCGGGCGGAGAGTACGCTCCAGGTGTCGGTCGTCGGATCGAATTTGGCGACGTCCGTGGTGGAGAACGATGCAATCAAGAATGTGCCGTCCGGCAATACCGTACATGGGGAGTCGCCGACTTGCGTCCATGTAGTCGCGGGATTTGCGGTGGAAGCGGGTGCTGGGATCGTGCTCCAGGAGTCCTTCACGGGATCATAAATCTCGCAGGTGTTCGTGTCATCTTGTGAGAAGCTGCCGGAGGCGTCGGAGTATTCACCACCGCAAACGATGACGCGTCCGTCAGCAAGCACAGCGGATGCGAAGTACAAGCGATCCTGGTTCGAATCGGCAAGACGAGACCAGGATCCATTGGCGTAGCTGCCAGAGCCATCGGGCGTGAGTTTCCACCAACGGCGCGCACTCACCGGCTGGCCAAAGGCGCTGGACCGTTCCTGCATCATGATGGATCCGTCGGTAAGCAGGAATGCGGTTCCGCCATTGGCATCGGAAAGACAGAAAATGATCGAGATGATGCTCCAGAAGAGGCAGAAGACGTAGATGAGCACCGTCCATATCAGACACGCGACGGTCACAATCACCAGGAACAAAACGCACACCACGATCACCACAACTGCGAACAAGACACAGAACACCGTCACTATCGTGACCACGACTGCGCACACCCATGAGATAACGGTGACAATGGCGTCGCACGCCCACGAGCACGGCCACCAATCGCAGCAATGGCTGGAGGTCTCTTGCGCCCATTGTGCGCAAGACTGAATCGATTGCGACGCCCACTGGACGCAGGTCTGGATTGCTTGTGTCGCCCAACCGATGCAGGTCTTGGTCGCGCTGGTGACCCAATCCAAACAAGCCTTAAAGGACACCGTGCCATACGCCGCGCAGCGTTGATATATGAGTGTGAGACTTCGTGTGCAGTTGGATGGCAGCTTGAGCCATGTTCCAGGTGTGAACGCCATATTGTCCCCAAGCGCGGCGTGAAGCCGCTTTCAGGAATAGTGCGTGGCGCGTCGGAAACTTACACCAAGGGCTCCAGGTCCAACGTCATACGGGGTTGTCGTCGGGATCTCGCTAAGGTTAGAGGAGACTTCTGGCTGCGAATGGAACCTACTGACGCGAAGCAAGCTATTCGTAACGAAGAGCCACCACCGGGTCGACGCGTATCGCACGTCGTGCAGGGATGTAGCAGGCCAAGGCGGCCACGAGAATCAGCAGGCTCGAAACGGCGGCAAACGTAAGCGGGTCGTGGGAGGATACGCCGAAGAGCAGGTGAGTCATTAGGCGAGTTAATGCCAGGCTTGCGCCGACTCCGATTGCCACGCCGACTAGCGCCAACTTCGTACCTTGCTGCAAAACCATTTGCAGCACGTGTCCGCGCTGCGCTCCGAGAGCCAAGCGAACTCCGATCTCGCGTTGGCGTTGGGAGACCGTGTAGGACATCACGCCATAAATGCCGATGATTCCCAGTGTGAGCGCCATCGAGGCGGCAATGCCCAGCATCACCAGGGTGAAGGAGGCTTGCCCCATCGACTTGTCGTACACATCCCGCATGGTCCGCACTGACGCCAGCGGCAAATTCGAATTCACCGACCACACTGCCTGATGGATTTCGTTCAGGAAACTTTCCGTACCAGCGCGCTCGCTGCGCACCACAAATGTCACCGTCCGAATAGCCAGCGCTGGTCCTGGCCCAAAGAGATTTTCCTTAAACGGAGGCCAGTACACGATTGCTGGAGCCGCCTCCTGCACGCCTTTCTCGCGAACGTCCTGAACCACGCCGACAACTTCGTTCCACGGCATCGTTTGAAACTCGCGCACGTGCTTACCAATTGCAGCGGATGGCGTTCCCCACATCTCGCGGGCCAGGCTCTCGGAAATCATCACCACCGGTCGGAGTCCATAAATTTCGCTCCACGTTATCTCGCGTCCTGCCGCCAATTTTGTCCCCGCCGTCTGCAACAAACCCGGTGACATGTACTTGTACAGCCTCATCGGTGCGGTGGTGTTATCCGCATAGACCTTATCCTGCGCAAAGATCTCGTCCCACATCGAGTCGAAGCCTTCCATGGGCATCTCGCTTACAAACCCGGCAGACTTCACGCCCTGAATCGCGGCCAGCTTGTCGATAATTTCGTTCTGCACGTGCGTCACTCGTTCCGGCTCAGTCACCAGGGAATCGGGTATCGAGATTCGGAGGATCTGCAAATGCTGAGGATCCGCAAATCCAGGATCGACGGTTCGCAGAGCTTCGAACGTCCGAATCATCAAGCCTGCGCTGACCAGCAGCACCAGCGCCATCGCCACCTGGCCCACCACCAGGAGATTGCGCGCGCGATGACGCTCGCGGCTCACGCTCATGGTTCGTCCTTCGCTCCGCAGAGTCGACTTACTCCATGGTCCGGCATATTTCAGAGCGGGAATTAACCCAAACATCAAACTCGAAAGCACGGAAAGAACGAAGGTGAATGCGAGTGTCCGCGCATCCAGTGAGATTTCAGTCAGGCGAGGTAGATTTGACGGGCCCATTGCGACCAGAAACCGCACTCCGGCATACGCTAAACCGATGCCCACCAACCCGCCCATCAAGCCAAGCATTGCGCTTTCGACGAGGAGTCCGCGCAAGATGCGCGCCCAACCTGCACCGAGCGCCGCGCGAACGGCCAATTCCTGCTGACGCGCTTCGACCCGTACCAGCAGCAGATTGGTCACATTGGCGCAGGCAATCAGCATTACCAATCCAATGGTCCCCATCACGACCCATAGCAGTTCACCGACGTTGCCCAGCACCTCCTGTTTCAAGGGACGGATCATCGGGGTAATTTTCCAGGTCTCGTAAATATGAGAATTTGACCCGGGTCCGTTGGACCATGAGTCCATCCAGATCGGAAGCATGCGCGAAATGTCGGCGTTGGCTTCGGCAATGGTTGAGCCCGGCTTGAGCCGCGCGATTCCGTGGAATCCGAATCCGGCAAGAATCACCTTGCCGCGATCGAAAGCCAAGGGCATGGCCACATCGAAATCAGCGTCGACGAATTGGAACCCTTTCGGCATCACTCCCACAATTTCGCGCGGTCGTGAATCAAGCATGATTGTCTGGCCAACAACGTTTGGGCTTCCGCCGAACCTCCTCTGCCAATAGCCGTAACTCAGCATCACTCTTTCCGGACCATGCGGCACTTGGTCCGCAGCCAAAAGCCAACGTCCAACCGCCGGAGGAACGTCAAATGTCTGGAGTAAACCATCGCTCACACTCACGGCCCTCACCTGTTCCGGTTCTGCCACGCCGGTAACATTCGCGGTGCCTGCTACCCACACTCCCACGGATTGAAATGTCCGGTTTTGTTCGGCGTAGGTGAAATACATCGACGGGGAGAGCAAGAGACCATTCTCGAAATCCGCCAATCCTTCCGCGCCTGGCGCGGTTTGATGCAGCGCTACCAATTCGTCCGCTCGCGGATAATGCAATGGCTTCAGCAGTACGCTGTTCACAACAGAGAAGACCGCCGTGTTGGCGGCGATTCCGATGGAGATGGTCAGCAACGAGACAACCGTGAAGACCGGGTTGTGAAGGAGGGTGCGAAGCCCATAACGGAGATCTGAGAGGAAGTCTTCGACGAGTGGCCATCCCCAAACGTTGCGACTTTTTTCTTCAAGCAAGCCTACATTCCCGAACTCGCGACGGGCCGCATAGATCGCGTCTTCGCGCGACATTCCGTCTGCGACTAATTCCTCGACCTTCTCGTCGAGATGGGCCTGAATTTCTTCCGATAATTCGCTGTACAGTCGTCGTCGCGAGAGTAATTGTCTCAGCCAACTCATGATTCACCTGGTGCTAAAACTCGTGTTATGCCTTCCAGCATGCGCTCAAAGCTTGAGACCTCATGCTGAAGATGCTTGGCCCCAGCGGGCGTCAATTTGTAAATGCGAACGCGGCGATTGGTGGAAGACGTACCCCACTCGGCTTTGACTAAGTCCTGCTTGAGAAGACGCTGGAGAGCGGGATATAGCGAGCCTTCTTCAATCTGGAGTAGGTCATCGGAAGTGCGCTTGATGTGTTGCGCGAGCGCATAGCCGTGCAATGGTTGGCGCTTCAGGGTGCGGAGAATCATCATCTCCAGGGCGCCGGGAAAGAGGTCTCGTTGTGCTGCTTTAGTCATCTGAATAAGTCCGCAATTGAGAGGCTTTGTGCCTCTAGGCCTAGACGAAAATAGTATACAAGATTGGCCTAGTCAAGCGAGAAATGAAAATTGTGTTAAGGAGGAACCTTTACCGCCGAGTTCGCCGAGAAAGGCCGCAGAGATCGCGGAGTTAAAGATGCAGCTGTCTTTGATCCTACTCGGTGTCGAGCTCTTTGGAAGAACTTTCTCAGCGAACTCGGGGGATTTTTCTTCGCGTTCTCAGCGGTAGAGACTCTTCCACTAGGCAGCCAGCGGCCTAGCGAAGTTGGTTCTACCGTCTTTCATCGGCTGCAGACCACTAGATCAAATCTGATAAGGTTGAAATGATTCCGGGTGAGCAGTTAGAAGCTGTTGGCCGGTGGAGTTTTATGCCCGCACCGTACATCGAATTTCGAGACGTCTCGAAGGCTTTCGGAGACAATGTCGTGCTCGAACACGTCGCCTTCAACGTGATGCCCGGGGAGACCGTGTGCATCCTGGGGCGCAGCGGTGTGGGTAAGTCAGTGTCTCTCCATCACATCATGGGGTTTCTCAAGCCTGACTCGGGACGCGTCCTCGTTGCCGGCGAAGACATCACCGATTTCACGGAAGAGCAGCTCGAACCTGTCCGCAAAAAGGTAACGATGGTTTTTCAGAATGGAGCGCTCTTCGACTCGCTGACGGTTGGCGAGAATGTAGCTTTTCCGCTCCGTGAGACGAAGGACCACAGCGAAGAGCAGATCTATCAGATCGTCGACGGACTGCTGCAGATGGTCGGAGTGCAGCAGATGCGCGATCTGCTGCCGTCGGATCTTTCCACCGGCATGAAGCGGTCAGTGGCGATTGCCCGGGCGCTGGCGGCACGGCCGGAATGCGTGCTTTACGACGAGCCCACGACGATGGTGGATCCGCTGATGGCGCAATTGCTGGGCGATCTGATCAAGCGGTTAAAGATTCAGCTTAATCTGACCAGCATCGTCGTAACCCACGACATGCGGCTGGCCAAGAAGTTGTCCGATCGGGTGGTCTTCTTGCATGAGGCCAGGGCAATCTTCTTCGGAACCTACGCCGATATGGAAAAGAGTCCGGAGCCGATCATTAAGGAATTTCTAGAACTGGATGAGTTGAAAATCGAAGCATAGGAAAACACCGGTCAGCGATCAGTGGTCAGTAACAAACAAGGATCTGACCACTGACCACTTGGAAACCTAGAAGCCCTGCTCCACCAGATCCTCAATCGTTAGCGCACTCTGCGCTTGCTCCCCCTTCATCATCTTCTCGACGTATTTCGCAATCAGATCAGCTTCGAGGTTCAGGGGATCTCCTGCCTTCAGCGAGTGGAGGTTCGTCATCTCGACCGTGTGGGGAATGATGGCGATGGTGCAGCGGTTCTTCTCGAGCTTTGCGACCGTCAGGCTGATACCTTCGATCGAGATCGATCCCTTGTAGACGGTGTATTTTTCGATTTCATCGGGAAGTTCGATCGTGAGCCACCAGTTTTCGGAATCGGCGATGCGCTCGAAGGAAGTCAGTTTGCCGACGCCATCGACGTGCCCTTGCACGATGTGACCGCCAAAGCGGCCATCGGCTTTCATTGGCAATTCGAGGTTGACGAGCGCGCCTTCGTGAATGCGGGAGAAGGAGGTTCGCACCCAGGTTTCGGGGGCGAGGTCGGCACAGAACGATCCGGGTTTGATGTCGAGCGCCGTGAGACAGACGCCGCTCACTGAAACACTGTGGCCGGTGCCGAGTTCTTTCGGTGTGTGATCGGCGGAGATCGTGATGCGGCGATTCTCTCCGCGCTGCTCGATGCGGGTGATGCGGCCTACTTCTTCTACGATGCCGGTGAACATAAAGACCTCCGAGAATGAACGGAATATTCTACGTCTTTGGGCACTCAGCATTCAGCACTCAGCATCCAGCCAGTCGCAGGGAGGCAGTCAATTCTCGGACTGCCAATGATGAATCGGCCTGAGTCGAACTGTACCTAGCAAACGCCACCAGCAAAGTCACACGATGGTTGGCTGAATGCCGAGTGCCGGATGCAGAGTGCGATTGTCAGCTTTCATATGGATCCCGCAAGTATCCTTCGACGGCGAAATCTTCTCCGAAGCGGTGCAGGTGGAGGCGCTTTACTTGCGCTGCCTGGTTCATCTGACGAAATCCGGGACCAGCGGCGAATGGCACGGAGCCTGTGCCCCCCAGAATCTTGGGGGCGTAGAACAGAAACACCTTATCGACCACGCCTGCAGCCAAAGCTGCCCAATTGACGGTAGCTCCCCCTTCGATCAACACGCTGAGGATTTCAAGTTGTCCGAGGCGCCGGAGAATTGCAGCAAGGTCGGGACGGCCATCGGATTCGAATCCTGGAATCTTCTCGATGCGGACTCCGAGACGCTCCAGGTCTGCTTGCTTTTGTTCGTTGGCCGAGGAGCAGAAGACCAGTACGTCGTTCTTGTTTTCGCCGTTCAGGCTGTGCACGAGTCGCGAGTCAAGGGGCAAGCGCAGACGTGAGTCGAGAATCACGCGCAGCAGCGGACGGCGCCGGGGACGTCCGGTCCGGTCTGTCAGCAGAGGATTGTCGGAGAGGATTGTGCCAGCGCCGACAAGAATCGCATCATGCTGATGACGCAGTTCCTGCACGTGCGCGCGCGCTACTTCGCTGGTAATCCAGCCACCGGCAGGCATGCCTTCCTTGGCGACCAGCGCCTCTACTGGCGGCGGGGCGATCTTGCCGTCGAGCGTCATCGCGGCCTTCAGGGTTACAAAGGGAGCCCCGTGGCGGATGTAGCGCGCGAAGGCCTCATTCAATCGGCGCGCCTGCTCCTCGAGCCTCCCCACTTCAACGTGGATGCCGGCGGCGCGTAGTTGCTCAAAGCCGCGTCCACTGACCTTTGGATTTGGGTCGGGCATGGACGCCACAACGCGATGAATGCCGGCTTTGATGAGCGCGTCGGTGCAGGGAGGGGTCTTTCCCTGGTGCGCATGCGGTTCCAGATTGATGTAGAGCGTGCCGCCTCTTGCTTTTGCGCCAGCTTGCTCCAAGGCGAGAATCTCCGCATGCTTGACGCCATCGTACGTGTAAGTGCCGCTGCCGACGAGATTGCCGCTCGCGTCTGTAATGACGGCCCCGACATAGGGATTGGGGGACGCCAGTCCGATCCCCTGACTCGCTAATTCAAGCGCACGCTGGAGATGTTGTTCGTCAGCAAAGTGAGGGGGCATTCAGGGAAGAATCTAACATGTGGCGGAATTGTGCGCTGTGACGGGAACTGGCCAACCGACTTTCAGATTGCGCATTCTCGTCAGACCGAAAGTATATGCTGATATTGGCGGGTGGTGAGGGCCTTCGCGCCGGCTTCGCCGTCGCTCAGGATGACATAGCTTTATTGATTAGCGGCGCGGAGAAAAGCTGCGGAACGAGTCGTCCTCGATCTCTGCTACCGCTGCACCACTGCGGCCCTTCGGACCGCGACGGATTGGTGCAGGGACATGCGCGTAGGGATCGCCTGGTTGAGCGGGATTCTTGCCAAGCAAGCGTTTAAGAAAATCGAGGACAACCTTGAATCCTGACCGTCTTTCCTGATCCCGCATAGGCCTCTCTATTCAAATAGCGAGTCGACGAATTCTTTTGAGTCGAACGGCAGCAGGTCGCCCGCTTTTTCGCCAACGCCGACGTATCGAACTGGCAAGCCCAGTTCGCGGCAGATCGCAACTACGACGCCACCCTTGGCGGTGCCGTCCAGCTTGGTTAAGACGATTCCGGTTACGCCCGCCGACTCGGTGAACATGCGAGCTTGTTGCAGACCATTTTGTCCCGTCGTAGCGTCCATCACAAGGAGAGTTTCATGGGGGGCTCCGGGGATAATACGTTGTGCCGTGCGGCGCATCTTGTCCAGTTCGGCCATGAGGCTGGACTTGGTGTGAAGGCGGCCGGCGGTGTCGACGACGACGTAGTCGGTCTTGCGGGCTACGGCGGACTGTAAGGCATCAAACAGGACCGCTGCGGGATCGCCCCCAGCCTTTGTCTTGATCACTTCGGTTCCGGTGCGCTGGCCCCAGATCTCGAGTTGCTCGATGGCGGCGGCGCGGAAAGTGTCGGCCGCACACAGGAGGACGTTCTTTCCCTGGGAACGGAAGACCTGTGAGAGCTTCCCGATGGTGGTCGTTTTGCCAGTGCCGTTTACGCCAACGACGAGGATGACCTCGGGCGTGCCGTCTACTTTGTTGACTGGACGGGAGTTCGCTGTGTTCAGGATGCCTAGCAGTTCTTCCTTCAGAAGCCGTTTGAGTTCCTCAACGTCCTTGATCTGCTTGCGGTCGGCTTTGTCACGAAGTTTGCCCAGGACTTCTTGAGTTGTGGTGGATCCGAGGTCGGCACCAATGAGGGTGGCTTCGAGATCATCAAGCGTATTGCGGTCGATCTCTTTGTTGAAGGAGACGACCTCCTCGATGCGCTCGGTCAGATTTTCGCGCGTGCGGGTGACCGCCTGCTTCATGCGGTCTAAAAAGCTGGTTTTCTTCTCTTCTTCCAGGCTGCCGAATAGTGTCTGAATCATAAAAAGCCCAAAACCCGATTATAGGATGTATTGGACTACTGCAGGTTGGAGGGGTATCGCCGGTACCCCGAGAACCCGCTGGTTACGGACAACTTTCACCCCAATACCTGCTATGCTAGCGTGCGTTGATTCTCTGTTGCCGGTGACTATAAATGGGCTCGCCGCGCGATTCTTTCTCTTTTCGCATGCATTGGTTGCGAGGTGCGTGCCTGTTACTGCCCCTCTGCGCGGCGTTAAGTCTCCGAGCTGCGCAGCAAACTGCTCAAACTCCCACTACCAACAGTGCCGGCCAGGGGCAATCGGGTGAGATGTCGGTGAAAGAGGAAAACTCTACTTCTTCAACCGACTCTGAAGCGGCGAAGTTCCGTGTGAATGTGAAGCTGGTACTAGCTCGCGTTATGGTACGGGATTCGACCGGGCACGCGGTCGGAAATTTGAAGAAAGAGGATTTCGAGCTTTTTGATAACGGTAAAAAACAGGTGATCTCGAATTTCGACGCGGAGCACGTTCCGGCAGCCGCGACGGTCTCTACTACTTCGATTGCTGGTTCGGGTGGATCCGCGAATTCGACCTCAACCCCACCAACGTTTCCGTCACGTTACATCGCTTATGTTTTCGATGATTTGCGCCTTAATTTCGGAGATCTCGCCCACGTGCGTGAAGCGGCGCAACGACGTATTGACGAATTGCCCGCAAGCGAGAGGGCTGCGATTTTTTCGACCTCAGGGCAGACAGTGCAAGATTTCACCGACGATCGAGAAAAGCTGCACAAGACTCTCAATAGTCTGCAACCACGTCCGACGCAGGTGCAAGCAGGAACCCGATGCCCCGATATCAGTCTCTACATGGCTGATCTGATTGTGAACAAGCACGATCCAAATGCTTTGCAGGCCGCGATCAACGACTACATGGTATGCGCCAGTTTGCAGCCACAGTTTATTACCACGGTGGGCCCGCAGGTTGAGGGCTTTGCTACGCAGGTTCTGAACATCGGCGAAGAGGAAAGCCGGATGGGTCTCCGCGTTCTCAAGGACGTCGTCCGTCGAATGGCCTCGATGCCCGGCCAGAGAACCCTCGTTTTGGTGTCCCCTGGTTTCCTAACCCCGGAACTCGAGTATGAGTACGGTGAATTGATAGACACTGCGCTTCGTGGGCAAATCGTAATCAGCTCACTCGACGCTCGCGGGCTCTATGTTGTGCTTCCCTTCGGGGATGCCAGCCAGCGCGGTAGGCCAGACGTTGATCTGCCAGGTCAGGCCAATACACCTGCCATCAGGGTTTCTCTCGACACCCAATCCGCTTCCGCCGAGAGCGATATCCTTGCGGTTCTGGCGAATAGCACCGGTGGCACGTTTTTCCAAAACAACAACGATATGAACGAAGGGCTTCGGCGTGTGGCCGATCCCCCCGAGTATTGGTACGTTATTGGCTTCACTCCGCAAAACCTAAAGAACGATGGGAAGTTCCATACGTTGAGAGTCACACTCGCGAATCATCAGAAGTATGACTTGCAGGCTCGACGCGGGTACTATGCACCGAGAAAGGCAGAAGATCCCGTCGAAGAAGCCAAGCGTGAGGTTGAAGACGAAGTTTTTTCGAGTGAAGAGCTGCACGAATTGCCTGTTATTTTGCATACAGAGTTTTTCAAGCCCGCCGATGACGCCGCTAAGCTGACCGTGCTGGCGCGTATCGATGTAAAGCGCCTTCGTTACAAGCAGGCGCAAGATCGAAATCAGAACGATCTCACTGTGGTCACCGCGGTTTTCGATCGAAATGGGAACTTCCTGCAAGCAAATCAAAAATTGGTGCAAATGCGCTGGAAGAGTGAGACACTGCAGGCCAAACTCAGCTCCGGGATCACTTTGAAGTCCAGTTTCGACGTCAAGCCCGGTCGTTACATGGTACGAGTGGTGGCTCGCGACTCCGAACAGCAAGTGATGTCCGCAGAAAACGGTGCGGTCGAAATTCCTTAAGAGGTAGCATGTATGCAATGTCTGCCGCGAATCAACTTAAAGCGCTTCTTATCTGTGGTCAGTTCGTTCGCCGCCGTGCTGGGGATAGCTCACGCGCAGCAGCCTGCAGATGCAAATGAACCTACCGTTAAGGTGGAGACCCGCGTCGTTCTAGTGGATGCCGTTGTTACCGACAAGAAGGGGCACTACGTTCAAGATCTCGGCGCGAATGATTTCAAGCTCTGGGAGGATGGCAAAGAGCAGCCCGTGACCAGCTTTACGCGTGAGGATGCGAATCCCGATCCCGCGCATCCGCATAAGCACTATTTGGTCCTCTTCTTCGACAACAGCACGATGGAGTTCGGAGATCAGGCCAAAGCCCGCGACGCCGCCGCCAAGTTCATCGATTCCAATGCAAGTCCCGATCACTTGATTGCCGTTGTGGAGTTCGGCGGCACATTGAGGATTACGCAAAATTTCACGACAGATAGTGAGCGATTGAAGAAGGTTGTTGCCGGCATCAAATTCTCTACCGTTTCACCGAATTCTCCTTCGCCCGATCTTGCCTCAACGGCATTGCCGCAATCTTCCGTTCCATCTTTAGGGCCTCCAGCTTTTGGAGGGCTTGAAGCCGACTTTGGAGCGCGCAGCGTCTTTCTTGCATTGCGGAATGTAGCCAAAGGACTGGCAGGCGTGCCGGGTAGAAAGACCTTGGTGATGTTGAGCGCCGGGTTTCAGATGACCTTGGAACTCGAGTCCGAGTTGAATGCGACCATCGATGCATGCAACAAGGCAAACGTGGCGGTGTATCCGATTGATGTTCGTGGTCTGGTCGCTCCAGTGCCGACGCCGATTCCTTCCGGAGCGTCTCTAAGGCCGCAGACGAATACGAACTCCCAGCGCCTGGTGTCTGCGTCACTTGCGTTCCGCAGCTACCGGGCCAGTTCGTTCTTGCATCTGGCTTCGTTTGCAGCCGAGCCAGCAGAGCCGCCGCAGCACGCCGGTGGAGGAGGTGGCGGCGGTGGAGGTGGACGTCCCGGCGGTGGAGGTGGTGGTGCACCGGGTGGCGGTGCCGGCGGAGGAGGTGGCCGGGGCGGCACCGGAGGCGGAGGTACCGGTGGTCGAGGAGGAACAGGCGGGAGTGGCGGAAAGGGCGGCACCACCGGTGGCGGTACCGGTGGAAGGGGTGGATCAACCGGCGGTGGCGGAGTTCGTGGTGGAGGGACGACAGCTCCCACGAACTATGCGCCCATCAATCCTCCCCAAGCTCTCATTCCGCAGATTCCTGACGTTTCCGCGAATCAGCAGTTTCTCTACCAGTTGGCAGAGGGCACGGGCGGATTCGTCATCGTAAACACGAATGATCTGCTCGGAGGCATGGAGCGTATTGCCAAGGATCAGTCCGAGTACTATCTGTTGGGTTACCGGCCGCCAGATTCCGCGGACGGCAGTTGCCACTCACTGAAGGTCAAGGTGAATCGTGGAGGCACTCAAGTTCGCTTCCGAAGCGGCTATTGCAAGGTGCGTCCCCAGGATCTTTTGGCAGGAAGCACGACTGGGAAGGATCTTGAAACTCGCGCATCGGGCGAAATGAAGGGCAATGTCACGGCATCGTTGCAGACACCATACTTCTACACGGCTCCTAATGTGGCGCGCGTGGATCTCGCGATGGAGATTCCCTCCAAGTCGCTGCACTTTGAAAAAGTCAAAGGCAAGCAGCATGCGGAAGTGAACATCCTCGGAATCGCCTACCGTACGGACGGAGGCGTAGCAGCGCGATTCAGCGATACCGTCAATCTGGACTTGGACGGCAAGAAGGAAGTGGAGGAGTTCCAGAACAACCCGATGCGGTACGAAAAGCAATTCGATATCGCTCCCGGTGCCTACAATCTGCGGATTGCGTTCAGCTCCGGCAACGATGTGTTTGGGAAGCTCGACAATCCACTGAGCGTTCTTCCTTACGACGGCAAGAAGATCGCAGTCAGTGCGGTGGTTTTGAGCAATAACCTCGCCCGGGTTTCAGATCTGAACTCAGCTTATGACTCGGAGTTGCTCGAGGATAACAAGCCTCTGGTAATCCGAGGTATGCAGATCTTTCCTTCGGCAACGAATCATTTCAAGACGACAGATTCCGCTGCTGCCTATATCGAGGTCTATGACCCACTGCTGCTGGGAGACAAGCCCCCGCAGATCGGGCTGGAATATCGCATCGTAAATGTGAAGACCGGCGAACAGAAACTCGATATTGGCTATACGGATACAAAAGACTCGATCAAGCCTGGCAATCCAAGCGTACCGGTGGGACTCAAGCTGCCGCTGGATACGCTTACGCCGGGCAGCTACCGCGTCGATTTGCGGGCACAGGACTCGATTGGCAACGGTACCGAATTTCGATCGGCTGAGTTTGAAGTGGAATGATTGAAGTGTGCGCGAGCAGGCCGCGACGTACTCTGAAGTCAGCGCGTCTCGACGAGTTGTGAGTTTTTCACGGGGAGGCCAAAGCCGTTCACCAGACGGCGCCGATGCTCAAGGATCTGCTGCATCTCTTGAGGAGTACCCCTCACGGGAGGAACGTTCGCGCTGGCATCGTTCAGCATGGCCCAGCTTACTTCTGAAGCGACAACGCTATCGCGGGCCTGAGGGAAACCGAGGTTCTTCCCAGCGAGTATGGATCTTCCGAAGACATCGACCATCACATCGAGCTTCTTATCGTTGAACGGAGCCGTCTTCTGCCAGGTCTGATGAATGCCGTATAGCTCCACCGTAGCCGTGGTGAAATCGTGGCGCATACGCGCTACGCCCTTTGTGCCAATCGCGTCGACATAGCAGTTGTGGGGCTGTTCTTTCGACAGGTGGCCGTAGATGAATCCCTGGGTGATGTCGAATACGACGCCATTGGCGAATGTTCCGTGCGCTTGCACCCACCACGGGTCTTTGTATCCCCACATGCGAATGCCCTGGGCGTGCCACGTTTCGTATTCGCTTTTCGCGTACCAGCGCGCAACGTCGACATAGTGCATGCCGCAATCGTGGAAGGGTGGGCCCTCTGGGTCGTGTCCTTCTTGCGGCATATGCCCCGGCGTCATGTGGCAGATGCGAATAACAGCCAGATCGCCGATCTCTCCATCGGCAATGAAGCGCTGGAGGTCCTTGTGATACCAGGCGTTGCGGTTGAAGAGGTTGACGGCGACGAAGCGCTCGCTAGTCTCGATCTCTCGGGCAAGTTGCCATTCCGTGTCAACGTCGGCCGCCAATGGTTTCTCGGCGAGGACATGCTTGTGATTTGCCAGAGCACGGCGAATTTGTTCTGGACGTGCATCCGCAAGAGTGAAAAGGCCAACGGCATCGATGGATGGGTCGGAGAAGATAGCATCAGGAGAATCATAGATGGCGGCAGTCGGAACCTGCTTGCGGGCTAGCGCGAGAGCAGGAGGACAGATGTCATAAATGGCCGCCACTTCCCAGAGGTTGCTTTCGCGCATCGCAGCAACAAAGCTGCGCCCCATGCGCCCATACCCGAGGATGCCCGCCCTCAGTCGCTTGCTCATGCTCGACGATTTGATGGTATACAAAAACGATTCTGCACTCTGTGATTCGCATCACAATTCCCAGTGAACCGTTTTAGCAATTGAGGCGTAAGCACTCGCAGGGGATGCGAACCTGGGTACTTTGGT
This sequence comes from Candidatus Sulfotelmatobacter sp., assembly GCA_035264195.1. Classification (GTDB taxonomy): domain Bacteria; phylum Acidobacteriota; class Terriglobia; order Terriglobales; family Acidobacteriaceae; genus Sulfotelmatobacter. The sequence goes on from DATFQQ010000007.1 coordinate 56,387, forward strand.
TTTTGGTGCGATTCCGGTCTACCCGTTGTCCATCCTCGACTACTGGTTCTAATTTATTGCGCTTTCAGCACCAGTACCAAGATCTTTCCATCGGAGTGAAACTCGCCTCCCGTGGCAGTCTTCGCCGTCGTCAACGGATCAGTTGGTGTCACATGATCACGTTGCGTGATCAGCCCCGTTCCTGAGAGAGTGCCGTTGACATATTCGCGTTCACCGTCGATCGCCGGATCAATCTTGTGCGTGACGCCGTTGTTGCGCTGGTCACGCTCGAAACCGATATCGTGCGTGGCCGCCACGCACCAAAGCGGATGCCCATCGACTTCATAGGGTGATTTCCAGACGCGGAGATGATTACGCGACATCGCCACACGGACCGGTTCGGCGTGGGCGAAGCCGTAATCCTGAGGCCGATCGAACAGGTAAAGGATGCTCATAGGCATCGTCAGGTAGTCTTTCTTTTCCAGCGACTGCAGAATGGCGTTCATCGCCGATTCTCGCGGAGTCTTGTCGACCTGCACCCATCCCGCTGAAGTGAAGGCTTGAACGACCTGTTCCTGAGTGCCAATGATGAGAACGTTAACCATGTCGCCGGGATTCTTGGCCGGATCGGAAACGCGCCGGGGAATCTTGGCCAACAGTTCCGGGGTGATGCTTGGAATGCGAGTCTCAGACGGACCACCAACCGCGCTGGTTTCGCCCGTGCCTTCCGTAAGGACCTCGACTGTGACCTCAAACTTGCCTGTGGCGGTGGAAGCGTCCTGCCCACTTTCGTTAAGTCCCAAGAACAGGCGTCCCGACACAGGAACGGCATATTCCTTGTTGGTGCCCACGAGGAAGGCTTGCGCATAGTCTGCTGACCCGATGCGGCCAATCAGCGCGCCGTGCCCTGCGCCGCTTACTGCATAACCGTGGAGAAGATCGGCGAAACCACGTGGCAGTCCGTCGGGTCCGAACGTTCCAACTGTGTGCGTCTTCGATTCGTAGGATTGGTCGCCCGCCGGGTATGTGATGTTTCCCGTCGCCGTGAAGCGTATCTTCGCGCCGCCGCGAAGATCGATATTAGTGTCGACCCACTGCTGTGTCCCAGGGACTTGGATCTTGTAGGACTTCGGTGCGCCCGACGGCATGGACTGCGCTAGGACAGAGCTAGAAAGAGTGGCGACGCAAACAACCACTACAGGAAGCAGAATGAGAGCCTCAGCCCTTGGGAGAATGTTCCCGAGTCGCATGATTTTGACTCCTCATCCCAAGCTTGGGCGGCAAGCCGAACCGTCCGATTAGACCCGGCGGTCCATTATAGAAGGGCGGAGACAACGGAATTCATACGGTGTTTCGTGGATTCAAACTACGCGGCTGCTACTCACTAGTTCGATTGCGTGCAAGTGTGCAACCGGCACAAGGATCATTCTTGATATACCGATAGTAGCGTGGCTGTCCGCGACCGCGCCAGTACCGGCTCTTATAATTATCAATGCCGGGGCCGGCACTCAGAAAGCTGAAGAAGGTGTGACGAGATGGTTCGACAACAATGCCTGAGTGCCCATGCCAGACAATCACATCTCCCGGCAGTGGACGCGAGACTCGCTGAAATCCCTGAACTCCGGCGTACAGATCGTCGGAATCGGCATAGCGATACGGGAAGCCGGCGTTCGTGTAAATCGAGTGTACAAGATGTGAACAGTCGTGACCCGATGGCCGAGACTTTCGCCAGTCGAGGGCGGCATCGAGTAGAACCTTGCGATCTTCCCGATTCAAAGTCTTTCGGGGAGCAACGCGATGCCCGGGTGTACTCTTAAGGTCGCCGGACTTTTCTTGGGCGTGGAGAGCGCAAAGCGCGAGTACTCCAAACAGGGCCACCGTCGCGGTTTTCCTCGGATTCCGCATGGGCCCATTTTGATGCTGATTTTGCCTTTAGGGTGGTTACGGTTGTGCAGGTACCATTCGATTTTGAATTGCCTTTTCGGTTTCCAAAGCCTGCTGGCGCACATCGTTGGAAATGTCCGGTAGATCACGCTCGTAGCGGCGCACCGCAGGCAGGTCCTCGGGTTGACCAATGATGTAGAGGGCTCTGAGCGCTTCCCAGACTTGATCGGTGGCCGGATCGATGACAGCAAGCTCTTCACCGGGAGCTACATTTGCTCCAGTTTGAGCGACGGAGCGAATTCGGCCCGCAATGGGGGATCGGATTTCAATGGGTGCGGTGGCCGCAGTAGGAGCGAGTTTCGCGATCAGCCCGCCTTGGTGAATCGATGTGCCAGGCCGGTCGGCGTCGATGATCCGCCCGGTTGACGGAGCAGTGATTTGGGCGGACTGCAGAAGCGCGACGATTTGCTGACGGCCAGTGGCATCTCCGAAGCGCACCAACGATAGAGCCGCGTTACCGCGCACCATTGGAGATGGATCTTGCAACATCTTTGACAACGCTTCGTGAAAGCCTGCACCTGAGGTGTCTTGTCCCATGACCCAGGCATCGGTGTTGCGGACTTCTTCAACCGGATGCGCGGCCAAGCGGGTCAGGTCTGGATACCATTGCCTCGCTGCCGGATCGTTGTGGCTCATACGATCCCCAAGCTGCACCAGCGCATGCTGGATGTGGCGCGGCTTTCTATCGTCGTGAAGATATTCCGTGACCTGCTGGTCGGAGAGATGGCGTCCGAACCAGGTGTTCCACCAAAACAGAAATGGCATGAGGACGATGAGCCATCCGGTGACGAAAAAGAGGATCTTCTGTGTGCGCGAGATGGAGCGCTTCGGTTTTTGCTCGGAAGCTTGGGCACCTGAGGATTCGGGTTCGACTACCATACGCAAGCAAGGAACTATAGCAGACGCGGCCGTTCTCGCGGTCGGTATGTTTGCTGCTTTCGGCTAAAAGCGTTTTACCGCCAGAGATCGCCGAGGGCTCGCAAGGACGCGGAGAAACGCTCTATGGATCATTCGACGTCGGCGTCTAGAACGCGTTCTTGCTCGAGATAGTGTGACATGGCATATTGCGCCAGAAGCGGCGTCTGGAGACGGATTTCGGCGCCGATCCATTCTCCTTTAGCGTGTGGGGCATCGGGAGGGTGGTTGCAACGGCCGCCACTGCCGAACTGTGGCCCGAAATCCGCCGATTGAATCTGGTCGAAGTGGCGGATTTCTCGCCAGGCTTCGTCGCCGATAGTTCCAGAGACATCGATTTTGAGCTTCAGAACTGACAAGTAACGAAAAACCCCTGGGGCTAAAGCCCATTTCTTTTTCGGACCGCAACACGGCCTTGAAGGGCCGCTCTTCCACTGCGGCGTTGGCTGTCCCGGCTTCCAAGACTCTCAGCTATGCGGGAACCACTGGTACAGCATGAAATAAACGAGTACACCAGTTACAGAGACATACATCCAAAGCGGCCATGTCCAGCGGGCGATGGCGCGATGCTGCGGATATCGGCCGCCTAGACCACGGGTCAAAGTGATGATGGCCATAGGAACAATCACCATGGCTAGCGTCACATGAGAGATCAGAATCGTGAAGTAGACGGGCCGTGCCCATCCCTGGCCGAGGAAAAGAATATTCCCGACTTTGTAGTGGAAGAACAGATAACAGGCCAGAAACAATGCCGACGCGACAACCGCTGCGATCATGCAGATGCGATGCGCGACAATCCGGCGCTTTGCGATCAGCACACGGCCTGTGAGAAGTAGAGCCGCGCTGGTACCGTTGAGCATCGCATTGAGGGCCGGGAAGAAGGCGTATTGTTCCGCGATCATATCTGGTTCATCAGGCGGCAGGCTTGGTGGTGCGGCGATTTGCCACCAGCAGAGCGATTCCGAACATTACGAACGAGAAGAGCACCAGCGTCGCAATTGCCGAGGTGAGTTGGAAATCGCTATCAGCGCCGGGATAGAGAAGAACGCGCAGAGCTTCGACTCCATAGGTAAGTGGGTTGACGCGCATGATAACGCGGATCCATCCAGAGGCGCCGGAGAGTGGGAATAAGGCCCCGGAGAGCAGCCACAGCGGAATCAGGAACAGATTGACGATGCCGTGGAACGCCTGGGTGGAGTCCATCGGCCACGCAATCGCGAAACCAAGCGCCGTGAGCGAAAACGAAACCAGAAAGACCACGACCGCCACCAGCAGAATCTGAATCGGATTCAAATGCACTCCGGCAAAGGGAGCGAAAATGAGAAAGATCAGACCCTGAACGGCGGCAAGCGTAGTCCCGCCAAGTACCTTGCCCAGAACGATAGCTGTCCGCGGAACCGGCGCGACCAGCACCGAGAGCAAGAATCCTTCCTTGCGGTCCTCAATTACCGACATCATGGTGAAGATCGAGGTGAACAGCACGATCAGGATCAGGATGCCCGGGTAGGAGTAGTCGAGATAGTGCTGCTGGCCGGCGCCTCCGCCGGATCGAAACGATGTTCCGAATCCCGAGCCCAGAACAGCCCAGAACACCAGAGGCGAAGCCAACACGCCGACGACACGTCCTGGCTGGCGGTAGAAACGGACGATCTCTCGCCACCAGAGTGTAAAGGAGGGAAGCACTACTCCCGCTGAGACCGGCGGCACGCGCCGCGACAATGTTGCAGACTGCGTTGCCATTCGTTAACTTGCCTTGGCTGCAGGCGCTTTCGCCGCCGGAGCCGCTTTCTTGCCGATCAATCCACTATCGCGGGCCTCCCAGAAACCGTTCAACAGGAAGCATGCGGAGAGCATCAGCAGAATCAAAGTCATAAAAAGGCCGTCTACGGTAGCCGAGAACGGCGACAGGGTGATCATGCCGCTGAGGAAAATCCACGCCACGCCGATCAGAGGGACGATACTGAGCACCAGAGAAAGCACCAGGATCAAGGGTCGCACGGCTTACCTCCTCTTTTTGTTTTTCTTTTCGTTTTTCGGCGAATCGAGCTCGCCGCCATTCTCACTCCAGAACTTGTGGCCCGTCCGGTGAATGAACACGTCTTCTAGCGCGGGTTTGCTGACGGAAATCGCCTGAATCTCACCTGGAAACGCTTCGACTACGTCAGGGACGAAGCGATGGCCGCCTTCGCGCTCGATGCGCACCTGATTCCCCAGCACAGTAGTGTCGACGTGGAAACGGTTGCGAATCTCCTGCGCTAGAGAGTTGGCATCGCGGGCCGCGTCAAGGAGGATTACATCTCCGCCAATTTCGTTCTTCAATTCGGCAGGCGTGCCCAGCGCGACAAGATTGCCTTCGTTCATGATGGCCAACCGGTCGCAGCGTTCGGCTTCTTCCATGAGGTGCGTTGTAACGAGGACCGAGACATGCTCTTCGTCACGGAGAATCTGCAAATATTGCCACAGATCGCGCCGCGCGCCTGGATCGAGACCGGTCGTAGGCTCATCCAGCAGCAGGACGCCCGGATGGTGCAAGAGTCCTTTGGCGAGTTCAATCCGGCGCTGCATGCCTCCGGAGAACGTTTCAACGCGTTCCTTGGCACGATCAGAAAGACCAACGCGCGTCAGGATCTCTTGGACACGGCGCTTTAGGGCGGAGCCGCGGAGGCCGTACAAGTGGCCCTGATGCCAGAGGTTCTCGTAAGCGGTGAGCTTCGGGTCGACGCTCTGTGCCTGGAATACTACACCGATTTGGCGGCGGAGACTTGCCGCATCTTGGGCGGAATCACACCCCAAAACCAGCGCTCGTCCGCCCGTGGGAATCATTAACGTCGACAGGATACGGAATAGCGTCGTCTTGCCGCTGCCATTGGGACCAAGAAGTCCGAAAAGTTCTGCCGGACGCACATCGAACGAAACGCCGTTCAGAGCCGTGCGATTTTCGTAACGGTGAACGAGGTTTTGAACGGAAATGACGGGCTCGGCGGACGCGCGGTCCGGACCTAATGCATCAGCAAACACGGCGACTTTCGTGACCAAAGAGAACCCCGGAAGACTACGCAATAGTTTACGACATTCCGCGCGCAGTTAGGGATAGGACTCGGTTTCACACGGGCGCACGGAAGAAGGCGTTTTGATCTTCTGTGAATTCGAGTGGTTTAGGAAATAGTGTGACCCTCTTCTGTGCACCGACAACAATTGTCATGCAGAGCGGAGTCGGAGTGGAGCGAAGCGGAACTCCGGCGGAGTCGAAGCATCCCTGCCTGGAAACCGCTGCCGGTAGCCTCTATCCGCTTGCATGACAGTCGCAAGCGTCGGAGGTGGACTACAGTAGTTTCTGAGCCGCAGAACAGTTGTCGGGGTAGGGATCCTTCGACTGCGCGACTGATCCGCTACACGAATCATCCGCTCCGCTCAGGATGACAGCTAGAGAATTTACGCCGTCGTTGGATTGCGCTGTGCCTGCGGTAGGCGTTCTTCAAACGCTACCGGGACGTGTCTCCAAGTCTGAATCGCAAGAATCACCGTAGTTGCCAGTAATAACGCCCCCACCGCGACGTGTGCAACGGTCGACGCAACCATGGGCAACTCGGGTTGGACAGCATCGCGTCCCCAAGCAACCCGGGTCAGGAATGCGGTAAAGCCAAGACAAAGCTGCCCGATCAAGAGCGCGATCATGAGGATCGCGGGGCGGCGGATAGCTTCAACATTCGGATAGGCGGTGAGAGCGCGGATAGCTGTCCACGCCAGCACGAACGAAACAACAACTGCGTGAACCACGTGTGGCCACCAGCTCATACCGTGATGACGGAACATGGCTCCAAGAATGAGCTGCACATAGAGAACGAAGATCGAAAGGAGCGTCAAAGTGAACAGGCTGGGGCGGCGCTGGTCAAACTCGATGCGCGGCTGTTCCTCGATCCATTTCTGGCCCGTGAATACGGCTATGGCCACGGCGAGACAGAAAAAGGTTTGGGCGAGAGCAGCGTGGGCAGAAGAAACAGGAGGCGGTAGAAATAGTTTAACCGTCAAGCCGCCCAAAACGCCTTGAACAATCACCATTACAACTGCGGCGATACCCAGATACCGTAGCCAACGTCGTTTTTCTGCGCGCCAGGTCCAGATGGCCAAGATGATCGTCAGCAGACCTGCTCCTTGAGCGATCATGCGGTGCGTGTGCTCGAACTTCACACCACCAACGAGTCTCGGAATCTTGTACAAGGAACCAAACGAAGTCGGCCAGTCGGGAACGGAGAGACCGGCGTCGTTGCTGGTAACCAGAGCTCCGGCGATGATGAGAAGAAACGTCCAGCAGGCAAGAACAACAGCGAAGCGGTGAAGGCCGCGATTATAAGTTGTAGCGATGGATTTCAGCGTAGGGCCCCTTGGGTCGGGAAGGTTAAAACGGTCGGGCTCCTTCCCCATAATGCCGAAGGTCAGAGCGGACCACAGCAGAGCCGTCTGCTCTGACCAACGCGGTATTTTAGCAGAGTAAGCGGGAGGGCGGAGTTGCCCTCCCACTCGGCAGTAGAACCTAGTTACATCGCTTTGAATGACTGATCGACCGTCTTAGTTTCTTTCGGCGCGACCGTTACCTTCTGATCCTGCTCGCCCAGTTTTTCGTGAACGAATGCGATCGTGTAGTCTCCCGGCGGAAGTCCCTTAATCTCGTACTTGCCGCTCTTGTCGGTAACGGCAAAGAATGGACTCTTCACCACGTTGATGTACATCTTCATCCACGGATGCTGGTTGCACTTCACTGGCAGCATGATCTCTTCGCGCGCGAATGTCTTCTCCAGGGCAGGAGAAGATGGCGGCTGCGATTCATTCCACTCGCGATTGTCTTTCGGCGTGGGATGAATGTTGTGCGTAGTGGGATCGTCATTCTTGATCTGTACGGTCTGACCCGCCATTACGCCAAGCACGTGGGGATGATATTTGCATCCGCTCTGGTCGAGTACAACGGCATCTTTGGGAACGTCGAAGGTGCGATTGCCCAGGCCGTCTTTTACATACACGAAGACGTTCGCGAGATCGCCACCGCTAACGTCGACAGCCTCGGCCTCGTTCGTGCCCTTGCAGCCCGGATCCTGACTCATGTCGATCTTTGCTGGCTTAGGAGCCGTTCCGTCGAACTTTACGGTGCCGCTGACGGTTGCGACGGTCGCCGGATCAATAGGAGTCGCTGCAGGGGCAGCGGCCGGCTGTTCCGTAGCGTTGCTGGACTGTTCGGTATTTTCTTTCTTACTGCACGCCCCCAGAGCCAGCAGTGCAGAGAGAGCCAGCACGCTGACGGAGACGGTAATCCAATTTTTGCGATTCATGATGTCGCCCTTTCGTTAATTTGCACTGCGATAAATCATTCGAACGAGCCGGAGTGGTTGGACGGCGACTCGAGAAATTTCTGTTGCCGAGAATTCTAACGCGAACCTCCGCTGGATGCTGCATGATGCTGCGTGGACGCTTGACGACGATTCGCCGCAGGTTGAACTGCCGCTGTCTTTGCGTGAGGCATCGATGCCGCAACTCGGCGCTGTTCTTCGGCCGTAAGTTGGAAAATGTAGTCCGTTAGCAGCTTGCGGTGGTCTCCTTCGAAGCCGGTGAATGTCGGTGGCGTCGGACCCGCGAACACCCACTGATTGTTGACCTGCTTGAACAGGCCGGAAGGCATTGAAGTTCCCGGGCTGACTGCCTGCGGATCGGTGATCCAGCGCTCAACCCAGTCTGGTTTGAGACGCTCTTTCGCAAGCAAGAAATTCGGCGCGGTCGCGATCTTATCGTGTGCAGGATCGCCGGTGGCATGACACTTCAGGCAAGGCGCCGCTGTGCTCGAAAACAAGCTGCGGGCCATGTCACTTTCTTTCGAGGTAAGCACCGGCACCTGCTCAGGGATATACGGCAACGGTTGCTGCGACAGAGCCTCGAAGAAGCGGACGAGTTTGCGCAGTTCGTTGTCGGAGAAGGAGAACGTAGGCATGCGGACTTTCAAATAAGGCCGCACACCGTTGCGATTGGTGTCGGTCGTGCTGAGCGAAGGATTCGACAGGAACTTCCGCAACCACTCCGGATCAACACGGCCACCTTCCGTCAGAAGCTTGGGCGGCAACTGTTCCTGCGCGTCCTGATACTGCGGCAGAGTCATCAGGATCGTTTCCTGACCGGGGACAAACTGATGGCAGCCCATGCAGTTGTATTTCCGAACCACCCACCAGCCTTCCTGAATGTCGCGGCGCGTGTCGCCGGGCTTGTATTGATAGCTGGCGGGAAGGGAAGTCTCCTGGCTACCCATCAAGAACGTAGTGATGTCGAGCACCTGGTCTTTGGTGAGGTGCACATTGGGCATGCGCAGAGCCTCGGTTTCGCCTTTGACCTTGCCTGCGTCGTAGACATTGGGTTCAGCAAGCTTGTGCTCGAAGAATCCCTTATGGTCGTACCAGGGCTTGTTGGCCGGACCATCGGGTAAGCGGGCGAGGTCTTCCTTGTCTTTGATCGGTTCTGATTCTTTTCCGCCGCGCTGCGCGGGTTCGGTGAAAAGCGCGAAGTCGAGGCGCTCAATCGGCTTGCTACCCTCGAATGTCAGTTCGGTTCCGATGCGGCCTTCGTCTTCCATGCCGGCGATTTCATGGCATCCGGAACAGCCGAAGTGGCGAACCCACTTCTTGCCTTCATCCTTCAAGTTCGGATCATCCATGAAGGAAGCGTCTGCGTAAGAAGACGGTTCCTGTTTCTTCTGAGAGATCAGGAATGTCGCGATGTCTTCGGCGTCTTCGGGGCTGAGACGCAGGCTTGGCATCACGGTCATGTTTTGCACTTGCAGTTCGTGACCATCGTTCGGGCACCTGCTGTGCTCGAGACTCCACTGATACGGGAGGCCTTTCTTCGCATAATCCTCGGGGCCGATATCCTTCTTCTCGTACGGGCAATAAGGACGCGTACGCTCGCGGGCGTTATGAACCCAGCGGACGAGATAATCGTAGTTCGCTTTTTCTCCGACGCGAGTCAGGTTTGCGGCGAAAGTGCCACCATGCATCTGATCGCCTTCACCGATCGAGTGGCAGGCGAGGCACCCGCGAGTTTCAAAGAGTTCTTTGCCGTGGGCGGCGTTGCCAGGTTTGTGCTTGGGAAGCGGGTCAGTGAAGCCCGACTGCCAGATGAACGCCGAGATGGCCTGAATCTGATGATCGGTCAGGCGGAAATTCGGCATCTTGGTGGTCGTGCGGAAGTCGGTGGGTTTTTTGAGCCAGACAGGAATCCAGTTCTTGTTCAGCTTGAGGCGGACATCTTTCAAGTTCGGGCCGATCTTCTTCGCGTCCTGCATCAGGCTGTGCGACTGGAAATCGAGTTGCTGCAGGCGTCCATCAAGCTTGCTGTTGGCTACACGCAGATCGACAGCCTGCAAGTTGAGCTTGTTGGCTTCCTCATTTGATGCAGCGGCATCAGCTTGCTTCATCAAGTAAGCAGTCTGTTTCAGGTTGTCTTTTTTCTCTGTCGCGATTTGCTTGATCTGTTGGCCGATCGAGTTCAGATCCTCGGGTTCTTTGTCGTATCCCTCGTAGCGATGGCAACCGTTGCATCCGCGCTGGCGGAAGAGGTCTTTGCCGGCGTTAATGGTTTGAAATTGCACGTCCCCGCTGACGAGCACCATATCGGCAGCGTGGCAGGTCTGGCATCCAGCCTGAGCGTTTTCCTTAGGAAAGAGTGGCCAAAGCCAGTGTTCGTAGTTGCCGTGTGCTTTCTCGACGCTGGTAGTGGCGCGTCCGTTACCTTGATGACAGGGTGAGCATCCGAATTTATCGGGATCGTGAATCTTCAGAATTTCCGGTTCGGGATGGCTGACAAAAGCTGCCGCGTACTCGTCAGGTTTCTTCTGTCCCTTCGGAGTCATCGCAGCGGGTGTGATTCTCACAGGCTCGCGCGCGCCCATATGGCAGGATTCGCAGCGATCGACGATATTCGCCTCGGCGACATTGATCTGAACAATGGTCGGATCCCAGTCTTCAACCTTCTTCTTGAGTCCGTCAATCTGCGCCGGAGTGAGATCGACCATGTGGTCGGTTACGTACTCATCCATCTTGGCCTTGGCGGCCGTGGCGGGCTTTAAGGTATCGCCCAGTTCGAGGCTCAGCTTGGTACGTTCGTCGCGGATTTCGTTGTACGTCTTCTCGAGCTCTTCAAAAGTGAATTTCTTCCGCGAGCCATCAGGAAATTCAACTGTGGCTTGTTCAGATTTGTATTTGTCGATTTCTTTCTGCTTACTGGCCTTCGCTGAAGCGCTCTCGCTGGTCTCTAGTTCGTAGGTTAGGGCATTGACATAGGCGCGCCGGTCGGTAAAGACGCTTTGCACGGCGAGCAGGCGAGCGTTGGCGTCATCGAGCTTCTTGCGGGCCTCTTCAGCCTGGGCCTTCGAGTCTTGATAGGCCTTTTGATACGCCTGTTTCAAGGCATCGTAGTCGGAACTCTTTTCGACGTCTTTTTGTGATGTCGAAGAGGAAGAACGCGCAGTGTTCAGGAAGGCGCTATAGCGGGTCTTGAAGGTCTCCTGGAAGGCCTTCCATGGACGCTGGCCCCACGCCTCGTCCCAGAGGGCCCAGAAGAGAGTGATCACCAGAATGACCGTCGCGATCAGATAGTGCGCGGCATACGACTTACTCGTAATGGGGTCCTGCTCGGGGATGGGTTTTTCGGGCACCAGTTCCTCCGGCTACTTGAATCCAAGTCTCAATTGTCGTCACTCCTCGCGAAGCGAGGAATCTCTACCATGGCACAGCCGATGCGATGGTAGGGATCCTTCGACTCCGCGGGCTCATTCGAGCCCGCTCCGCTCAGGATGACAAGCCAAAACAAACTTTCAAATGTTGAACCACGGTGTAATCCACACGTACTTGATATGCCACAGCAGGCGCAAAGCCATCTTCAGGGGCAGAGCAACCATAGTGAGCCACAGAAACGCCATCAGCGAAAACTGCAGCAGGCTCATCCGCTGAAAGTCTTTCGCCATACGCCGACGGAAGAGGGAATATACAAAGCCTCCACCGACAAGGTAAAAGCCGCCAACGATGATCGCGCCGAAAACGCCTTTGCCCATGTTCGATGTAATTCCGAAAATGTCCGGCAAATCGCGATTGACCTCGTAAATCAGGCGATTGTGATCCCAGGTTTGTCCGGGCCAGAACCATTGCCATCCGGGGCCGCGGATGAATGTGCCGATGATGATCATTGCGACCCAGAGAATCACGAAACCGAATAGAAAAGTCCCGATCGAAAATTTGCGCTGCTTCCACGTGTAATAACCGCTGCCGAGCGGGTTGGTGTCGATATAGGGTATGACCATCAGTCCGATGATGATCATGGTCGGCATAACAACGCCAGCGATCCAGGGATCAAAATAAACGAGCATTTCCTGCAGTCCGAGGAAATACCACGGGGCTTTCGCAGGGTTCATCGTCAGGTTTGGATTGGCAGGCTCTTCCAGCGGAGCGTTGAGCGTAATCGACCAGACCATCAGGATGATCGTGACGATGATCGCGGCGAGAAATTCAACCCGCAGCAGGAACGGCCAGACGTGAACTTCTTTTTGCCAGCCCGGTTTGAACGGCCAGGTCTTGCGATGATGCGTCTTCGCCATCGCGGGATCGGCCTCGAGTTGCCCGATCAAAACATCGTTGGCGTGTGCCTGCTTCCACGCGAGGTAAATGAAGAAGGCAAGCAGCGGAATCAACCCCACGATAGGAACGTTGTCAGGTGCGGAGCAAATCTCCCAGAGTTGTCGCCAATCCATAAGTTCACTTGTCCTGCAAAACCTAAGGTTTTGTCATTCCGAAGCGAAGCGAGGAATCTGTTGATCCCAGCCACGCCGATGATGCATCACTCTCCTGCCGCTTTCGGCCCTCTCCGCGGCTTGTCGGCTTCTTCGGTCAACATGACCGGAGCCGGGCCGGAGATGCCGCCGTCTTTTCTTACGCGCCAGAAGTGCACAATCATCAATACGCTCGCCACGATCGGAATGCCGATACAGTGCCAGATGTACGAACGCAGCAAGGCGTTTGCATCGACGATCGATCCCCCAAGCAGGCCGAAGCGAACATCATTGTACGGAGTCATGCCCAACTGGGCGCCGAATGGGCCCTCGTGACCTAAGAGTGGAGTCGCGCGCGCCATGTTCGTGCCGACTGTAACCGCCCAGAATCCGAGTTGATCGTCAGGCAGCAGGTATCCGGTGAACGAAAGCAACAGGGTGAAAACCAAAAGCAGCACGCCGATGTTCCAGTTGAATTCACGCGGCTTCTTGTAAGAGCCCGTAAGGAAGACACGGAACATGTGCAACCACACACCGATCACCATCAGGTGGGCAGCCCAGCGGTGCATGTTTCGAAGAATTTTTCCGAATGGTACGTCGTGCTCGAGATAGAGCACATCGCGGAAGGCCTGCACCTTCGTCGGGTGGTAATAGAACATCAGGAGCACGCCCGTGTAGGTCAGGATGATGAATAGGTAGAACGTGATGCCGCCCATGCCCCACGTATAGCTGTAGCGCACCGCATCACGATTGATCTTTGCAGGATGCAGGTGCAGGAATACGTTCGAGAGCACGCCCAGCGCGCGGTTGCGCGGTGTGTCGTCATGCTTATGGCGGAAGATCGAGGTGTAAACCTGAGTTTTGGTCGGATCCTTCAGGCCATCGATCTGCTCTTTTGCCTTGGTGGGGATGTCGGTCTTGAGAGCCTGAATATCGTCTTTGACTCCGGTGGTGACTTTTTCGAGGAGTCCGACTTTTCCCCCGTTCTTGCCATTGCCGGCGTGTCCGCCGCCGTTACCACCGTTCGGGTTGTTTAGGTCAGCCATGAATGCTTCCAATCTCCCAAATCGTTGTCATTCCGAAGCGCCGGTTTGTGGCGCGAGGAATCTGCTTATCTGCGTCGAGCTATACTCCGGTCAAGAACGCTCCCGGATCGTTGAACTTGCTGGGCTGCCCCTTCGGCCAGGAATAAAGCTTCGAGGTATCGACCAGAATCTGCCCATCGGGCGCGAGTTCGATGTGCGCGCGGTCCATCGGACGCGGCGCCGGTCCTTCGAAGTTGACTCCCTCGCTGTCGTAGCCGCTACCATGGCAGGGGCACTTGAATTTGTTTTCGCTTGGCTTCCAGTCCGGAGTACACCCTAGGTGTGTGCAACGCGCGTAGATCACGAATAGACGATCAGGAGTGCGGTCAACCCAGATGCGATATTTCTGTTGAAACTTGGTATCGACGCCGAGCGCGAACTCCGATGGATAACCGATTTTGAAGACGGTATTCGGTTCGAAGAGCGTACGAGGAAGAAAGAAACGGAAGAACGCGAGGAACCAGGCAACCAGGAAGGCAGTGACCATGGTCCAGACAAAGCGGCGCCGCTTGCGGTCAATCTCCGTGGAGGGTGCGGTTCCGGCGACACCGCCAGCGGCGGCTGCTTTCGAGGTACCGACTGCCGGCGTGCCCACATATTTCGTGGCATCGACGGCAGGACTGGCCGGCTTCTTCGCCGTTTCCGGATTCGGATTGACCTTATCGGTCTCCAACTCCGCCATGATTCCTCCTCTGCCTGATGTCTGACTTGGCCCTGATCTAATCCCCGGCGGCTGCCGCGTACTGTGGCTCCGCCAACTTCCCCCCACTAGTGCGAATCGGAAGCAATGGTGGAAATGACCGCCCAAGGGTATCCTGCACAATCTGCCCGAGTGCTTGTATAAATTTCTGCGAATCGTTGAGGCCCGCACTCATTTCGAATTGAGTAAAGCCGAGACGTGCGGCCAGATGACGCGCTTCATGATTGATCTCGCCCAGAGTCTCAACGTGATCGGAAACAAACGCGATCGGCACAACGCAAACCTCGCGAACGCCTTCCGCAGAAAGTTGTCTAAGAGTGTGATGCAAGGAAGGCTGCAACCAGCGGCTGGCGCCTACTTTGCTCTGATAGCAGAGACGGTGGTGATTTCTCCACTCGCCTCGATCCATCAGGAACTGGACGGTTTCCTCGATCTGCTGCTGGTAGGGATCGCCCTTCTCGACCACCGAGATTGGAACGCTATGAGCGCTGAAGATAATCTCGGGACGGTGAGACTTGGGAAAGCGTGCCAGAGCTTCATTAATCTTTTCGGCGACGGAATCGAGATAGGTGCCGTTCGCGTAGAAGTTCTCGACGTAGTGCACCGGAATATCGTCGCAGAACAGACGCCGCCATTCATTCAGACTTGATCCCGATGTCGTCGAGGAATACTGCGGATACAGCGGCAGCAGAACAAGTTCATCGCAATTTGCTTCCCGAACCTTTTGGATTGCTTCACTCGTGAATGGGTGCCAATACCGCATAGCGACAAAGCAGTAGGCGTCGATGCCCTGGTTCCGCAATTCAAGTTCAAGCGCTCGTGCCTGTTGTTCGGTGTGTCGGCGAATCGGTGATCCTCCGCCGATCGTCGAATAGTGATGTTGGACCTTACGTGCGCGTGTGGTGGAGATCAGCTTGGCAAGGGGTTTACGACCGATTCGCGCAAAGGGAAAATCGATGATATCGGGATCGCAAAACAGGTTGTATAGGAAAGGTTCAATCGCTTCCAGCGTGTCTGGCCCACCTAGCTGAAAGAGAACTACCCCCACGCGCCGGTTTGTCCGCGTCATCTTACCCCAAAACCCCTTCCCACAACCCCAGACCGCACGAAATTTACTCCCAATTGAGCATCGGAGTCAATGGCGGAGTTGCAAGAGTTTCATAAGACAGGGCCCGCGCATTGCAAAGTATTAAGGCTCCATGCAAGCTGATAGATATGCCGGAGCTACCTGATATCGCGGCTTACATCACAGCGCTCGAGGCGCGGATCATCGGACAGCGTATCGATCGAGTGCGTCTGGGTAATCCTTTTCTGCTGCGAAGCGTGCAGCCTCCCCTATCTGATGCAGAAGGACGCAGCGTCGAGCGCTTGCGGCGCGTCGGAAAGCGAATCGCGATTGGATTGGATGGCGATCTCTGGCTCGTACTGCACTTGATGATTGCTGGACGGCTCCATTGGAGGGCCGCACAGGCAAAGCTCGGAGGCCGTCAGAATCTGGCCGCATTTGACTTTCCGCACGGATCGCTGGTTCTTACCGAGGCGGGCAGCAAACGGCGCGCGTCGCTGCATGTTGTGAGCGGAGAAGAGCACCTCGAGTCTCTAGATGCAGGAGGCATCGATGTCTTCGAGGCCGATCTGGATTCGTTTCGTCGCGTCCTAACTGCGGAAAATCACACGCTAAAACGCGCGCTCACCGATCCTCGTTTGCTGAGTGGAATCGGCAACGCTTATTCAGATGAAATCCTCCATGCCGCTCAATTGTCGCCGGTAACGCTGACGAACAAGCTGACCGAGCAGGAGTGGAGGAGATTATTCGAGGCCACGCGCGGCACTTTGCAACTTTGGATCGATCGTTTACGCGCCGAAGCGGAATCTGATTTTCCAGAGAAGGTGACCGCTTTCCGCAAGGACATGGCGGTACACGGCCGATATGGGCTGCCATGTCCGCGCTGCGGTGACAAGGTACTCAGGATCCGCTACGCTGACAAGGAAACCAACTACTGTGCCCGGTGCCAGACAGGAGGCAAAGTCCTCGCAGACCGCAGCCTGTCCCGCCTATTAGGCTCAGACTGGCCGCGGACTTTGGAAGAGTTAGAAGCTCTGAAGCGGCGGTGAATTCAACCGAATCATACCTGAGGTTGACTTATCCTGAACGGACAGATCCTCTCGTTCTTCTACGGCAGCTGCAGGAATGTCTTCTCGTCCACGGTAATGCTGCGCCGGTCGCCGTCGTAGACGTAGAGAACTCGCAGCCACTTGTGGACGCCGGGTGCTGGGTCGACTCCCATCGCGTAATTGTCAACGCGCATCGAGATATGTCCCTCATTCACATTGCTGCGTACCGCATCGGTGACGTTCACAAACTGTCCGTTGGCGCCGTAGTAGGCACGCAAAATCCGTAGCCCACGCTCGCGATGCTCGCGATAGCCGTCGTGGTGGTCGTCCCAGTCATGGTGGTCATCGTCCCGGTCACGCCTGTCACGTGGTCCTGGCTGGTCCCACTGATTCTGAGGATCAAGTTCCAGTGAGCAATTGCTCCGTTCCGGGTACTTGTATTCTTCGACCTGTCCGTCCCAACGGCGAACGCGGATGATTAAGTCTTTGTTTTGATGCGGAGCGGGATCGATGCCCAAGCTGAATCGCGTCACTTCCAGCTGCAGAACACCATCATGAATGAACGTACGAACACGCGAGGTCACATCCACTCTTTGACCGGGAACTCCCCACTCGGCGCGGACTAACTCACCGCCCTGCGCCTTTGCCGATGCCCCAAAAAAGCTCAAACAGGTCAGGATTGCCAAACCATAGATAAGGCGATTAAGACGCATATCTCCCTCCGACTTCCTCAGCAGAATCATAGGGTGGGGATGGAAATAGGACTACCGTACCAAAGGACACCGACCAACGTTCCCGCCGCCGGCCGCAATCGAATGCCAGCGGTGCTCCGCAAACCAATTCACGAGCATGCGACTCTAAAGGTAATTCTCCATCGAGGCTGCCAATGAAGGGAGTTGTGCGTACTTCGTCGTTCGTCGAGTTTCCCCTGCGGTTTGAGTTCGCCACAATGCGTGAGCGAGCGACTTGGGTCTACGGTATCTTGCGTTCCATTCTGGCTGTTCCAGTGAGCCAACGAACGGCGGTAGTCGCGCAGTTCACCTCGAGCATCGATGAAAACTCCCATCGCGAAGAGATTCGAGACGCTTTTCGGCAATTCTGGTCGCATCACTCCTACGTTCGAGTGATCTCGGAAGCAGGCCTGCCGGATGAGGTTTTTCTATTGCGCGAATTGTTCGTTCGTGCAGCGAAGAGGTTGATGCCGGAAGACGAGGTGCGCGGCGATCTGTATGTTCTGCTCGATTCCCTAGGGCTAAGAGAAAGCGATGCGGCATGGTTGGCTTCTCTGCCGGATGACATCGTCGATTGGTGGTCGGGCATCTTCGATTTGTCTGTTGCATCAACTCTCGCGTCCTGCAAAATCTTGGCGCTCCGGGCCGCGCATGTAGCCCTGTCGCGAGATATGTTGGTTCTGGCTAGCGATGACGACATCACGAAATCGAGTTTCTTTCATCTTCCTTCGCTCGTGGAGTCGGTAGTTTTGAATCCAAAGCAGTTCTCGAGTTGGGAAAGGCAGCGTGACGCTTGCATAGCGCAGTTGCGTGAGTTCAATGAGCGGCTGGAAAAAGAGGGCACGTCTGCGGGACTGGTCTTTCGTCTCCGCCTGCTACGTTCGTTCTTATGGAGAATTGATCAGGTCTTGAAGTTGCACCAAGCGGGCGCAGACGGCCGCCGGTTCGCGGCCGCCCTGATACTTGGTTTTGCGTCGCAACGTCGTATCGGAAGAGTCGTCAGCACCACATTCCGTCGAATGGCCCGCAGTCTGGTGGAAAAAACGGGAAGAGTAGGCGTGCACTACATCGCTGAAAATGCCAGCCACTGGGGAAGAATGGGTGCCGGCGCGATTATGGCGGGAGTGATTACTTGCTTCACGGCGCTGGTCAAATACAGTATCTCGGCAAAGATCCACGCGCCTTTCCTGGTTGCATTAGGGCACTCCTTAAACTACGCAATCAGCTTTCTTCTGATGCAGGCTGGAGGATTCCTGCTTGCGTCCAAAATGCCCGCCGCTACAGCCGCAACACTGGTCGACGCTATGGAAGATCCGGCCAAAGACCATATGGCGAGTTTGCGGGCGATCTCGCAGACTCAGACGATCGTGACAATCGGAAATCTCTTGGGGGCGATTCCAGTATCGATGGCGGTGGATCGAATTTGGAATCTGATTACGGGCCACCCATTTCTCACGCAAGCCGAAGCGGCGCATGGCGTACACATGGTGATTCCGCACCAGTCTCCGACGATTGCTTTTGCGATCGTGACGGGGATTTTACTCTGGATCGCATCGTTGGCAACCGGCTGGACCGCGAACTACATTGCAGTCAGCAAGACGGAGAGCGCGATCAGCAATAGCCTGCGCCTGCGTCAGAGATTTGGTCTGAAACAAACTGCACATCTGGCCGCGTGGGTTAGACATCAAGCGCCAGGGTCAGCGGGATACATTGTGCTCGGCTTCTTGCTCGGCACAGTGCCCATTCTTGTGACGCTGTTTGGCATTCCGCTTGAGGTGCGGCACGTCACTCTTTCAGCTGCCAGCCTGGGCTATGCGCTCGACGGCATGCGGATCTATGGAGGACTGATGCGTCAGGAGACCATCTATTCTTTGCTTGGAATTCTGACGGTCGGAGTATTGAATATCTCGACTTCGTTCGTGCTGAGTTTCTTGCTCGCAGTACGTGCGCGCGACGTGGGAGAAGAAAAAGCTCGAACATTCCTCCGGGAGGTTGGCCGCGAGTTTATCTCAGATCCCAGTTCCTTTGTGATTCCAAAGGTGTCAAAGCCGTAAGCAATTCTGGCTTTTCCCAGCGATCTCGGCGGATGTCTCAGCGTTCTCTGCGGTTATGCTTCTTTCGGGTTTGGGGAAGCACGAACCGCCGAACTCGCGGAGAAAAGCCGCAGAGGACGCGGGAAAGTTCCTATAGTGTCTCTGCCACTCCAGCCTTTACATTTTCCATCTCTTCGATCACCGCATCAGCGAACTGCGAAGTTCCGGCTTGGCCGCCAATGTCGCGAGTGAGTTTCTCTCGATGGCGATAGACGCGTTCAAGCGCATTGCGGATCTGTGTCGAAGCGTCATGTTCTCCGAGGTGACGAACCATCAGCAGAGCCGAACGCAGCAGGGCAGTAGGATTGGCCAGGTTCTTGCCCGCGATATCGGGCGCCGATCCGTGAACTGCTTCGAAGATCGCGCAATCGTCGCCAAGATTGGCGCTGGGTACGAATCCCAGACCTCCCACGAATGCCGCACAAAGATCGGAAAGGATGTCGCCGTAGAGGTTTTCCATAACCAGCATGTCGTACTGATAGGGATTCATGACCAACTGCATGCAGGTATTGTCGACAATGTGCTCGGCGTAGGTAATCTCGGGATAGTCTTTCGCGACCGCCCGCGCGCAGCGTAGAAACAGGCCATCCGACAGCTTCATGATGTTCGCCTTGTGAATGGCATGGATTTTTTTTCGCTGGTTGTTGCGCGCGTACTCGAACGCAAACTTCGAGATGCGAGTACAGGCCTTCTCAGTCATGATCTTAAGGCTCTCGACCACACCAGGAACGACCTCGTGCTCTAGTCCGGAATAAAGTCCTTCAGTGTTTTCGCGGACAATGATCAGATCAACATCCGGATAACGGGTGGGAATGTGCGGCAAATTGCGAATTGGGCGGAAGTTGGCATAGAGTTCAAACTTCTTTCTCAGCGCGACGTTGATACTGGGGAATCCGCCACCGACAGGCGTAGTGACCGGGCCCTTCAAACCCACCTTTGTGCGTTCAAGGGATCCGATCAGATCCTTGGGAATGTACTCACCGGATTTCTCATATGCCTCTGCTCCTACAGCGAATGTTTCCCATTCAAACTTCACGCCGGTCGCTTCCAGAATGCGGACAACCGCGTTGGTGACTTCGGGCCCGATGCCGTCGCCGGGAATAAGCGTTACTTTGTGACTCATGATTTCCGATTCCTTCTGTGAAGATAAACTTTGTGATTGTGAACCACACAACGAACGAGACGTGTGAATGGCGGGCTATGCGATGACTATGCCTTTACTTTCACCAGATCCTTCAGTTCGTTCATGAACTCTTTGACGTCTTTGAAATCCAGATAGACCGACGCGAAGCGCACATAAGCGACCTTGTCGTAGCGACGGAGGCGGTTCATGATCAGCTCTCCTAATTCGCTGGTCTTCCGCTCGCGCTCCGGCGACTCGATCACGAACGACTCGGCTTCATTCACGATCTGCTCGAGCTTACTGATCGGTACGGGGCGTTTCTCGCAAGCGCGAAGCAGGCCGTTGAGCACTTTCTGACGGTCGAACTTCTCGCGTCGGCCGTCTTTCTTGACGACCATATAGGGAATCTCGTCGATGCGCTCGTATGTTGTGAAGCGCTTGCCGCACTTCAAACATTCACGACGTCGACGAATGGACTCCGCTTCTTTGCTCTCGCGCGAATCGACGACTTTATCGTTGGCAAATCCGCAAAAAGGACATTTCATGGCGCTGGCTTAGTCAGAGAAGATCGGCGATTCCGCCCAAACATACCGCTTCACAGCATGGAATCAGGCGGGCAGCGGCAAATCCTCAATTCTGACCGGGTAACCAAAAATTGTAACAGTAACGGCGTTACGGGAAGGAATGGTCGGGCTCTGGTCTAGTACTCAGCTGAGCACTCGCGTGTCGCCTAAGAGAACAAACAGCGCTCGCACCCCCTGCGGCACGAGCGCCGTTTTTCCTCATCCTTCCCGGTGACGGAAGGAGTGAAGCTTGCGATCCCTAAAATCACCGCCTACTTGCAGGATCTGAACGACACTTTGCCGTATCCGGAAACCAGACTTGTCATTGAAGTGTCTGAAAATTGTAAAAAAGTGCGAGGCGGGTTTAGGCCCTCGACACGGGAGATCGACCCGGGTTCTTAGCAGCCGCTGATATCATAAAAATCGGCTTCGAAAACGTGCGCGCGCTGCTTAATCTCGGGATCCTTCTTTCTGTTTTGCCCCTGTTCGGGCAAAGTAATGTCGGCGAACTCCGGATTACAGTGTCTGATCCTCACGGCCTTGGGGTGAAAAGCACTGTTGAGCTCATCAGTCAGTCGAATGAACTCCACGAATCTCTTGCCACTGACGACTTGGGAACCCTGATCGCGAAAAGGCTACCGTTCGGCCTATACAGAATTGAAATTCAGCACGCCGGTTTTGCCCCGATTTCGATGCCGGTCGAGGTCAGATCCGCGATTCCCATTGAAGTGTCGATCAACCTGGCGATCGCCTCCGTGAGCGATTCCGTGACTGTTGAGGCGAAAGAAACCCTGATCGACCCGCACCGCACGAACTCGGTGAACGAAATCGGTTCAGAGGCCATTGAAACGCGTACGACCTCATTGCCCGGTCGGTCTTTGCAGGACCTGATCTCTTCAGAACCAGGGTGGGTCTTCGAAGGTAACGCAGTATTGCATCCGCGTGGCGCCGAATATCAGACTCAGTTCGTAGTCGATGGCGTTCCACTCACGGACGACCGGTCGCCGGGAGCTGGTCCCGAGATTGAAGCGGATGATGTCGATTCCCTCACCGTCTACACTGCGGGAATTCCCGCCGAGTTTGGGCGCAAGATGGGCGGCGTTGTCGAAGTAAATACGCTGAAGGATACCAAGGCAGGTCTACACGGACAGGTGGACCTATTTGGTGGGAACTTCGAAACTGCCGGCGCCTCTGCGCAAGCGCAATACGCCTGGCGCACTAGCACGCTGGGCGGAAGTGCTTCCGGGAGCATGACCAGCCACTACCTGAATCCGGTCGTGCCTGAGAACTATAACAATCGGGGAACGACAGGCGATTTCTCGCTCCACTACGAGCGAGACCTAACATCTCATGACCGTTTAGGTTTAATCGCGCGACATGAGCTTTCTCGCTTCCAGATTCCGAACGAGCAAGTACAGCAGGCTGCTGGGCAACGGCAGGATGCAGATAACTTTGAAACGATGGGCATCGTCTCGTACCAGCATGTTTTTTCGGAAAATATCCTGGGCGCATTCAGAGGAATGGTGCGCGATACCTCCAGCCATCTGAGTTCGAATCCTGAATCGACGCCGGTTATCGCATTCCTGCAGAATCACTCCCGCGAAGGATATTTCAACGGATCGTTGTCGGTTCATCACGGGCGACACGAGTTCAAGGCCGGAGTCGAATCCGACAGCTCCTTTTTGAGCGAAAGCTTCAGCGATGTGATTACGGATCCAACCCGCTTCGATCCGTCAAGTCCGTTGGCGTTCAGCTTTCCTGGGAGTCGTCCGGCGGAAGGGCACCGGCCCGACCTTGAACAGTCTGGATATGTGCAGGACTTGATGCGAGCAGGGAACTGGACGTTCAGCGTAGGGTTTCGGTGGGACCACTATCAGCTGGTGGTAAATGAAAATGCGGTAAGCCCGCGTCTATCAGCATCACGTTATTTTCCTCGCGCCGGTTTGGTAGTGCACGCATCCTATGACCGCGTATTCCAGACTCCGTCTGCCGAGAACATACTTCTCGCAAGTTCTTCGCAGGTGATTTCGCTCAATCCGAGTGTGTTACGTCTGCCGGTTGAGCCTTCACACGGCGACTACTACGAAATTGGTGCGACCAAAGGCCTTTTCGGACAGTTACGGATCGAGGCGAACTACTATCGTCGATATGCAAATGACTTCGCGGATGACGATCAGTTGTTGAGCACGGCGGTGAGCTTTCCGATCGCTTTCCGGAAAGCAGTGATCTACGGTGCGGAAGGGAAGATTGAGGTCGCAAAGTTGGGACACTTCTCGGGCTTCGCCAGCTATTCCTACATGGTGGGAAATGCATGGTTCCCGGTGACCGGAGGACTGTTTCTTGGTGACGATGCCATCAACGCCTCGACCCAGCTGACAGGGCACTTCCCCGACACTCAGGATCAGCGAAATACGGTTCGGCTCCGCGGGCGATATCAGGCAATGCCTAGACTGTGGCTTGCCGCGGGAGCGTCTTATGGGAGCGGCCTGCCCTTCGAATTCACCGGAACGTACGAGGATGCGCTCGCGCAGTACGGACCGGCGATGGTCAGCCGGGTTAATTTTGCACGGGGGCGGGTGCGGCCGTCATTCGCCGTCGATGTGTCGGCAGGCACGGAGATCTTCAAGAACGATCGCTTCTCAACTCGATTGCAGGCCGACGTGGAAAATTTGAATGACCGGCTCAACGTGATCGATTTTGGGGGATTGTTCTCGGGAAATGCGATTGCGCCGCCGCGCAGTTACTCACTGCGTCTGCAAACCAGCTTCTAAGTTGACGTCATGTAAGCGATGTCATCCTGAACCGTGGCGAAGCCACAGCGAGTGACCCTACGACAGGTGTCGGCATCACAGGCGTAAACGAGTTCGTAGTCATCGAGTGGAGTGTGCATACCCTCACACTGCGTCGCCACTCTGGCCCTCGTAAGATCCTTCGACGCGGCTTCGCGGCATCTCAGAATGACATCTATACTACGAAATACTTCGCCGCCGGGTGATGCACCACAATCGCCGACGTGCTCTGCTCCGGCTCCAGCAGAAATCCCGAGGTCAGACGCACCCCGACATTTTCTTCCGGCTTGAGAAGAGCGAACAGCTTCGTCTGATCTTCAAGGCTCGGGCACGCAGGATAACCGAACGAGTAGCGCGATCCGCGATATTTCTGGTGAAAGAGATCGCGAATCTCAGAGGAATCCTCGCCGCCGATTCCTAACTCTTCGCGCATTTTCTTGTGATGGAACTCAGCCAGAGCCTCGGCAGTTTCGACGCTGAGGCCGTGCAGGTAGAGATACTTGGTGTACTCCCCGCCCTCGAATAGCCGCTGGGTTTCAACGCTGGCGGCAGGGCCGATCGTGACGAGGGAAAGCCCGAGAACATCCATCTTGCCGGAAGACTTCGGCGCGAAGAAGTCGGAGATTGCTAGTCGGCGGCCTTCTTTCTGGCGTGGAAAGGTGAATCGCAACAGCTCTGGAAGCCCTTCTTCCCAGCGAGTGCTACAAGGGCGCGCCTGTGCCTTTGGTGGTTCGTAGACGATCACATCGTTGCCTTCGCTTTGGGCAGGAAAGTATCCATACACGACAGCCGGTGCGAACAAGCCGGATTCGAAAACTTCCGCCTCAAGCTTCTGCAGAATCGGCCGGAATTTCTCTTCGACCAGACGCAAATAATCCGACTGGGAGGCGGTCTTTAACTGCCACTGATTCTTGAAGAGTGCCGTCTCGTTGATGTAGCGGAAGAGTTCGCGTAGATCGTAATCTTTCTTGACGCGCACGCCCCAAAACGGCGGCGTAGGAATATTCGGCGCATCGGTGACCACCGCACTCCGCTCGGCGAATAGTGGGCCGGTTTCTTCGTCGATCACCGCAGCCTTGGCATACTCCTTCACGGTGCGGCCCTCGCGCAGACGTTGATCGCGTGCACCATCCTCTGTCGCCAGATCCTCCATGATGTGCAGCCCGGCGAAAGCATCGTCAGCGTAAAAGACGCCGTTCGCGTATTCACGGCGGAGATCGTCTTCAACATATTTCCGGGTGAGCGCAGCGCCCCCGCAAATCACCGGGAACTCTAACTTCTGCCGCTCGAGATCCTGAATCACATACTTCATCTCGAGCGTTGACTTAACCAGGAGGCCGCTGAGTCCGATGGCATCGGCGCCGTGCTCCTGTGCCGCGCGGATGATCGAATCTCCCGGTTGCTTGATGCCCAGATTGACGACCTTGAATCCGTTGTTCGACAGAATGATGTCAACCAGATTCTTTCCGATATCGTGCACATCACCCTTGACGGTTGCGAGCACGATCGTGCCCTTCGCCGTGCCCGCCTTCTTCTCCATCTTCGGCTCAAGATAAGCGACCGCCTGTTTCATGACTCCGGCCGAGTCCAGCACCGAAGGCAACTGCATTTTGCGTGCACCAAAGAGGTCGCCGACGGTCTTCATGCCATCGAGCAGGACGGTATTGATGAGCTCCAGCGGGGAGTAACTGGCCAGAGCGTCTTCGAGGAGTTGCTCCAGCGATTTCTTATTCGCTCCATCGCCAACTGATTTCTCGCCGTTGATGATGGCGAACTTCAGCTTGTCTTCGACCGACAGAGTGTCGACGTGCGCAGTAGTCGAAGCCGCAGGCTTGCCTTTCATTCCGGCGAAATGCGCCATGTAAACCTGCAGCGGATCGCCGGCGGACGCGTCGCGGAAAATCAGCTTGCGCGCAAGTTCAACTTCTTCATGAGGAATCTTGTATAACGGATAGATCTTGGTGTAGTTGACGATGGCCATATCGAGGCCTCGGTTCACCGCCTCATGCATAAAAACAGAGTTCAGGACCCGCCGAGGATAGGCATCGAGACCAAAAGAAATGTTGCTGACGCCCAGGATTGTCTTGACCTGCGGCAACTCCTTCTTAATGCGTTCGACGGCGTTCAGCGTCTCGATTCCCGCTGTGCGGTATTCTTCCTGCCCGGTTGAGATCGGCAGCGTCAGCGCATCAAAAATCAGATCGGTAGAATCGAGGCCGTATTTGTTCACCGCCAGATCATGGATGCGATGCGCAATCGCGACTTTCTTGTCGGCTGTGAGCGCCATGCCGTCTTCGTCGATCGTTAGCGCGATGACCGCTGCGCCGTAGCGCTTTGCCATGGGCAGGACTTTCGAGGTCCGCTTCTCGCCGTCTTCCAGATTGATGGAGTTGATGAGCGTGCGGCCGGGGATTCGCTTCAGAGCCTCTTCCACTACATCGGCCTCGGTCGAGTCGACAAGAATGGGTGCCGGTACACGCGTCGCAATCTTCTCAAGGATCGAAGAGATATATCCCTTTTCGTCTTCTCCAACGATGGCGCAACACAGGTCGAGCATGTGAGAGCCGTCGTTGACCAGTTTCTTGGCGAGCGCGAGGATCTCGTCGTACTTTTTGCTCTGGACGAGCTTGCGGAAATGATCGACG
Source organism: Candidatus Sulfotelmatobacter sp. (assembly GCA_035264195.1). GTDB lineage: Bacteria > Acidobacteriota > Terriglobia > Terriglobales > Acidobacteriaceae > Sulfotelmatobacter. The sequence goes on from DATFQQ010000007.1 coordinate 82,862, forward strand.
CGCGTGGTCGTGTTCATTTCCTCGGCGACGATCAGCGGCTTAGGTTCGAGATCGAGTGGAACAGTCGTGTAGGCGCTCGATGCCGATCCGACCCGTTTTACATCGCGCTTGGCTGGTTCCACGCCAGAAACCGCGTCCACCACGGCTTTCAGGTGCTCAGGAGTAGTTCCGCAGCATCCGCCAACGATGCGGACGCCGTAATCTTGAACGAAGTGCTTGTGATAGTCCGCTAGCTCTTCAGGCGTCAGTTTGTAGACGGCGTGGCCGCCGACATTCTGCGGAAGTCCCGCGTTAGGAAGGACCGAAACTTCTTTGGTCGAATTGAGCGCAAGATAGCGGACCGCGTCGTTCATTTCCTTCGGTCCGGTGGCGCAGTTCAGGCCGATGGCGTCCACCTCAAAGGGTTCGAGCGCAGTCAGGGCCGCTCCAATTTCCGTGCCCAGCAGCATCGTTCCGGATTCCTGCAATGTGACTTGAATCGTTACCGGCAATTTCTTGCCGGACTTTCGCATCGCCTCTAAAACACCAATCGCCGCAATCTTGGCCTGCAGCAGGTCCTGCGCAGTCTCGACCAAGAGCACATCGACGCCGCCTTCGATTAGCGCCGCCGCTTGATCTTCATAAGCCTTGACCATCGCCTCAAAGCCGATGTGACCTAGCGAGGGTAACTTGGTGGTCGGCCCGAGAGATCCGGCGACGAATCGTGGCTTATCTTTGGAGAACTGCTGTGCGACTTCCCGCGCGAGCTGCGCGGCCTTCACATTAATCTCGTGCACACGATCCGCAAGCTCGAATTCGCCGAGGACGATCGAAGATCCGCCGAAAGTGTTGGTTTCGACGATGTCGCACCCGGCCCGGAAGAAGTCAGCATGGATGTCGCGGATGATGTCCGGACGGCTAAGCACCAGCACTTCGCTGCAGTTTTCTTTTCCCCAGTAGTCATCCAGGGTGGGATTGCACTTCTGGATGTTGGTGCCCATCGCGCCGTCGTAGACGACGACACGTTCTTTTACGGTCTGCAAAAAGTCAGCCATGTTTGTTTCCAGCTGCTAGCTCCTAGCTTCTAGCTGTAGTCATGATTCTGTTCATCCGCGCGAATCCGTGGCCAGGAAATCCTACATACACGAACGCCGGTCGCGAATGGACCGGCGTGAATTCCAAAATCGCGCTGAACCTAGCTGCCGGGCACCATTTCTGCCGGCGCCCCACCATTCACGTCGGCCTGATTGAATACGATGTTCGCTCCCATGTGTGCTGGCCGGGGGGCCAGCATCATCTCCTTGCGGTACACCAAATTGGTGGCGTTGAAGGTTGCGAGCTCAAATCCGTGGCCGTGCGTGATCGCGTCAGTCGGACACGCCTCGACACAGTATCCGCAGAAAATGCAGCGGTTGTAGTCGATGTTGTAGACCTTGGCATAGCGCTCGGCGCCGCTGACGCGGTTTTGCGCAGTATTTTCGGCCGCTTCGATATAAATGCAGTTCGACGGGCACGCCGCCGCGCACAGGAAGCAGGCGACGCATTTCTCGAGCCCATTCTCGTCGCGCTGCAGCACGTGCGCGCCGCGGAAACGCGCTTCAATGCGAGCTCCGCGCAACGGACCTTTTCCATCCGGATAATTCTCGACGATCGTCGGCTTGAACATCTCCGAGAACGTGATGCTCATGCCTTTGGCGATCGCGGCGATATTTTTCAGAACCGGCATCTCTCAGTCAGTATACCGAAAGAGATGCAGGAACGTCCCGCGAGGACTCGCCAAATGGCGATGAATCACGGTCGAACTGCGTTCGACGGACAGTCGATGGCGGCTGTCCGCAGATGGGGTTTATTTTGTCATCGGGGTTCGTGCGCTATGCTCGGCGGCGGACACCGCACTCTCGATCCAGGCCGTGTACCACAAGTTCAGCAGCATCTGCGAGCCCGCTGCAAGACGGTGCGTGGTGAAGGCAAAAGCAGCGCGGGTACCTTTACCAGTGAAACCACCCTCCTTCTCGAGAGAGTAGACATTCTCAACAAGGCCATGTGACTCCTTCAAGTAAGCCACGTAATCGACGAACGGATCTTCGAGCCTTTTGGGACTGTTCACCATTCCTGCGAAATCATTCGCTTTGATGTTTGCTGCAACGTAGGCCGTTTCAAACTGCCCATGAATCGTGTGTTGGGTTGTGTACCCGTTTGGATTGGGACCAACCCAGCCGTTGTATTGAATGGTCGTGTGCAGCGGCTGTGAACCGTCGGCGACGTAGTGGCCCAGCCATCCAGCATAGAAGATGATCGCCTGCTGCACGGCCAGTGTGGACTGGTGTGCGGCCAGTTGTTGACGGTACTCTCGGAACGCAACCTTCAGGCGTCCAAAGACTTCCATCGTGATGTACGGCTGCAGGCCAACGCGCTCGGGAAGATAATCGTCGGGATGATCCGAAATAGCCGTACGCTTCTCGTAAAGCTTGCGATAGAACTCGTAGCGTCCGGACGGAAGAGGATCGAGCCATGAGACCCGCTCCAGATCGATGAAGTGATCGGCTTCCTGCGCATTCTTCAGGGCGAATTCCGCCGGATTACGCCAACGATCCGGCTCAGGTCCGAGGTAAGCAATCTCCGTCACAGCCTGCCGCAGAAACTTCGGCATGCTGGCTGGAATCTTCTGGGCGGCAACACGGTTGATGCAGGTGTGTCCCTCGTTCCCCCAAGCAAAAGAGGCACGGCTCTGAAGAAGAACGAGGGCGATGAGCGCCACGCTCAGCCCTCGTCGGATACGGTTGGTGTCGAATTGAGAGAAGGGCATCGATGACTCACCTTCGGTTAGGATTCGGCTGCGCTATTCTTAAGTGTGGTTCCAGGAAAGCCTCAAACCTCCGTCGCAGCGGGTCTTTGCGCAAATTGCACATTCGTCCGAAAAATCTGTTCCGATCGTGGATCGACGTTCTACATGTGCCAGCGCTCAGCAACCGATCCAAGCTTTCCGAAATACCCGAGACTGCCCGTGCTGCAATGCCGCGGCTATGAGGCTTCTCCTGATAAAGATAAATGACTTTTGTTGTGATGAGAGCCACCGCTAACTGAGAGTGGGCTTCGTGACTGGTGTCACTGCACGACAAGCCGCCTTGGTCGAACATGAGAACGGTATGACAAGGAGGTCCCAATGCTCAAGATTCTTGCGGTCAGCGCGATCCTCTTGTTCTTTGTTTGAATTGTTGCAGTGCTCCAGGGCTGGAGCAAAGCTACAATGAGCGATCATATCGTTTCCATTGGATTCATCACTGTTTTTGGAGCGGGAGCAGCTTGGGGAGTTCGGACTCTGGGACTATGGCATTGAAGAGCATCGCGAAAAGCGCGAAGTCCGAAGCGAACGCGAACGTATTCGCGGGACAGGCAAAGCAGCCGACGGATGCGCAGTTGGCTGCTGCCATAGGCGATTACTACGAACTGTGGCAGCATCTCGTCACTGATCTCAAGAACGAACTGGCCATCGATACGGCCGAATGGCACACATCGTCAGTGAAGCTTGGATGGTCGCTGCGCGTTCAGGCGAAGAAGCGCAACATCGTGTATCTCGGACCGCGCGATGGATGCTTTCTGGCGTCGTTCATCCTCGGTGACAAGGCGATCGCAGCAGCAAGAAAGAGCGGCTTGGATCCAACTGTGCTGCGCCTCATCGCCGGATCCAAACGATACCCCGAAGGAACCGCCGTCCGCATTGAGGTGCGCTCCGAAAGCGATCTGCAAACGGTGAAGAAGCTGGCGAAGATCAAGATCGACAACTAGGCGAGCGTCTTCTCTATTGCAGTCCGAGTTCTTTCGCCAGTGCCTTCCACTTGCTGTCGACCAAGGCTTTTGTCTTCGCGTCCATGACGATTTCATCGGGCCACGGACGGGAGAACCCTTCCGCAGGCCACTTTCGCGTGGCGTCGATGCCCATCTTTGATCCGTAATTCGGCAAACGGCTGGCGTGGTCGAGAGAGTCGATCGGCCCAAGCGTGAACTGAATGTCACGCTCAGGGTCGATATGGTTGAAGACCTTCAGAGTCACGTCTGCGAGATCTTGCACGTCAACGTCTTCATCCACGACAACGATGCACTTGGTGAACATCGCCTGACCCAGCGACCAGATGGCGTTCATCACCTTGCGGGCCTGCCCCGGATACGATTTCTTGATCGAAACGATCATCAGGTTATGGAAGACGCCCTCGATCGGCAGATTGACGTCCACAAGTTCCGGAATTGTCAGTTTCATTAAAGGAAGGAAAATGCGTTCGACCGCTTTGCCCATGTATGCATCTTCTTGCGGAGGCTTGCCAACGATCGTCGTGGCGTAAATCGGATCTTTGCGGTGGGTAATGCAACTGACATGGAAGACGGGATAAAGGTCTTCGAGCGAATAGAAGCCGGTGTGGTCTCCAAATGGTCCTTCGGTGCGGAGCTCGTCGAGGTCGATGTGGCCCTCGAGAACAATCTCGCTCGACGCGGGAACTTCAAGATCCACCGTTTCGCACTTGACTAGATCGACCGGGGCTCCGCGCAAGAAGCCCGCAATCAGATGCTCCTCGATTTCTGGCGGTGCCGGAACGATCGAAGCAAAAGTCACCACTGGATCGGTTCCAATCGCGACGGCGACTTCCATCTTTCCTGCCGGACGGTCGCCTTCCAGCAGAACACTTCCTCCCGCACTTCTGGCCATAATGTCGACCGCCGCCGATTTGCTCTCTACTGCGGCTCGCATATGATCGCGCACGTGCTCGGCTGCGTTCTTCTGGCGTTGCCAATGCATTCCCGTCGTGCGCTCGTCGTATACCTGCAGGCGATACATTCCAAGATTGCGCTTGCCGGATTTGGGATCACGAGTGGTGACGCAGGGAAGCGTGATGAACCGGCCGCCGTCTTTGGGCCAGCACTGTAGAACAGGGAAGTCGAGCAAAGAGAAATTGTCGCGCTTGATGACCTCTTTGCACGGACCTGTGGATACGGT
>DATFQQ010000008.1:0-6303 GCA_035264195.1 Candidatus Sulfotelmatobacter sp.
CGGAGGAACTCCGCGCCTCTTCAACCAGGTGATGTCGAACTTCGGGCTGGAGTTCACGTACGTTGATACTTCCGAAGCCGAAAACGTCGAGCGTGCGACCCGCAAGAACACACGCATGGTCTACGTCGAGACGCCGACGAACCCACTGATGCGGATCAGCGATCTTGCCGCGATAAGCGCCATCTGCCGCCGCAAGAAGTTGGTTCTCGTGGTCGACAACACCTTCATGTCACCCTACTTCCAGCAACCACTCGCGCTCGGAGCCGACCTGGTTGTGCATTCGACCACGAAGTTCTTAAACGGTCACAGCGACGGACTTGGTGGAGTTGTCGTCTGCGCGAACCAGGAACACGCCGACAAACTCGCCTTTCTCCAGAAAGCCGCCGGAGCGATTCTGTCGCCTTTCGAATGTTGGCTGATTCTACGCGGCGTGAAGACGCTCGCCGCTCGCATGGAGATTCACGACCGTAGCGGACGCGTCGTCGCCGACTTCCTGTCGAAGCACAAAAAGGTTAAAGGCGTCTTCTATCCCGGACTAAAAGATCATCCGCAGCACGCCCTGGCGCGCAAGCAGATGAGCGGCTTCGGATCGATGATCACCTTCGAAACCGGATCCCTGAAAAATGCCAATAAGATGCTGAAGAAAGTCCGCGTCTGCTCTCTGGGAGAATCGCTAGGAGGAGTAGAGACGCTAATCTCGCATCCTGCAACAATGACGCACGCAGCTCTAGGTGAAAAGGGACGCAAAGCCATCGGCATCACCGACGGTCTGGTGCGCATTTCAGTAGGCATCGAAGACGTAGACGACATCCTCGATGACCTGGATCAAGCGCTGAAAGCCGTCTAGTCGCGTAAAAATGTTGTCATCCTGAGGCCCGCGCTTTTTGCGGGCGGAGGACCTATGTACTCGCGTGCAGCGTCGATGCTCCCGGCAAAGTGCACGGATGCTCCACTCTCCTTTGATAAAGGCGTGGAAAATGCTCAGCCCGCAACCGAGTCCGCGATCCAATCCAAATACTCCGCGCTCCCATCTTCGACCGCAATCGCGATGCATTCCGGAAGATCGTAAGAATGCAGTTCCCGAATGGCGTTGCGCACATTCGGAAATTTCTCGACCGTAGTCTTGATCAGGAGCAACCATTCCGCGCTGGACTCCACCTTACCCTGCCAGCGATACACAGATTCGATTCTTGGGACGATATTCACGCATGCCGCCAATTTATGTTCCACAAGATGCCGCGCCATCTTCTGTGCTTCTTCCTGAGAACCCGCGGTCGTGAAGACGATTCGCTTGTCAGTCATATAAAATCAGCCGTCGGATAACAGCTTTTGGCTTAGCAGCGTGCGCTCCGGATCGTATTCAGGCAAAGCTAGAAGCTAGCAGCTAGAAGCCAGGAGCTCTCATATGCTAACGCAAATTAAGTTCGGTACATCAGGTTGGCGCGCGGTAATGGCCGAAGAGTTCACCTTTACGAACGTGCAGCGCGCCGTCCGCGGAATTGCCCGTTACGTGGCCTCGCAGAAATCCAAAGGCGCGCGGGTAATCGTCGGACGCGATCCGCGTTTCCTGGGCGAGACGTTCTGCTCGATGGCCGCCGACATCCTTGCCGCACATGGCATCACTCCCCTCGTCGTACCGGAAGCTGCGCCCACTCCGGCCTTTGCCTATGCCGTGATCTCCAACAAAGCTGACGGAGTCATCAACTTCACCGCGTCGCACAATCCGCCAGAATACAACGGCATCAAATTCTCGACACCTGACGGTTGTCCTGCCTTGCCCGAAGTCACGAAGAAGATTGAGGCGGAAATCGTTGCAGCCGATAGCGCACCGCCCGACAAGGCATCCGCTTCCGGTTCAAAAGATTCTCTCGATCCGAAGCCAGCCTACCTGAAACGATTGGGCGAAATCGTCGACCTGAATGCCATCAAGAAAGCGGGACTAAAGGTTACCTTCGATCCCATGTGGGGAGCCGCGCGCGGATACTCCGACGAATTACTGCGCAGCTCCGGAGTACAAGTTGCGACGGTACATGATTACCGCGATGTATTGTTTGGCGGTCACGCGCCGGAACCCGACGATCATCTGCTAGAGGATCTCCGCAAGAAGATGCGCGAGACAGGGTCGCAGATCGGAATTGCCACCGATGGCGATGCCGACCGCTTCGGCATCGTGGATGCTGACGGAACGTTCCTGCAACCAAATTACGTCATTGCGATTCTCTTCGATTACCTGGTGGAAAGCCGCGGCTGGAAAAATGGCGTCGCAAAGTCCGTTGCCACCACGAATCTGATCAATGCACTCGCCAAGCATCACGGTGTCGAACTGCATGAGACTCCTGTCGGATTCAAGTACATCGGCGAGCTCATCATGCAAGACAAGATCGTTATCGGTGGGGAAGAGAGTGCAGGACTTTCCATCCGCCATCATGTTCCCGAGAAAGATGGAGTGCTCGCCGGTCTACTCTGCTGTGAGGCCGTCGCGAAAAGAGGCAAGACTCTGGGCGAGCAGTTGAAGGCCATCAGTAACCAGGTTGGTTCCTTCTACCCGCAACGGGAGAACTTCCGATTGACCGCCGAGGTCAAAACGAAGTTCACTGAAAAGTTGAAGTCCGATCCGCGCGAGTTCTGCGGACGTCCGGTCAGCCAGGTCGTGCGAACGGACGGATTGAAACTCGTGTTCGATGACGGATCATGGGTCTGTTACCGCCTTTCTGGCACCGAACCCGTGGTGCGCGCCTACACGGAAGCACGCAGCGACCGAGGTCTCGAAAAGTTGAGCACAGCCGCCAAGAGCTGGATTTTTGAATGAAGGTGTTTTCTGTGAAGCGTTTTTCATCGATTCCACGCATTCCACGTCCGGAAGAGGGACTGCGCGCCGTCATGGAGCGTGCGCCGCAGGCCGAGGCCTTTGCTGCCTCGTGGATCGAGCGCATTCGTCCGCTGCTGATGGAGCTTTATCTACTGCGCCGGCGCATTGCCACCATTGCGGTCATCCTGCTCGCTGCATCGTTATTTGTTCACGTTACTTTCGGTGCGAATGGAATGGTGGTATACAAGCAGAAGCGCGCTGAATACCAGCAACTGCGAAAACAAATTGGTCAAGTGCAACAGGAAAACGACCGCTATACCCAGCAGATCCAAGGATTGAAGACCGACCAGACCGCCATCGAGAGGGAAGCCCGCGAGCAGTTGGGATACGCGAAGCCTGGAGAATATGTGTACGTCCCGCCGAAACCTGCCCCTGCACCGCAGAATCGCTCCGCGAAAAAGTAATTTCGCTTTCTATAAACACATAACACCTTGTTGCCCCACGCTTCACGGCTCTCGAAAGGTTATTCCTAGTCGTCCGGCGAACCCTATGTGACAAATGACATCATTGATCGTGATATATTTCCCCAGCTTCATTTCACCATCAGCGGGACAGTTATTCTGATCAGGGTAGCTGCGCCTTCGCTTTGCGGTTGTGGGCCGCGAATGGAATATCAAAAGGAGAAACAGGTCATGAGAAAAGTGCTGTCGATCTGTATTGCGTTCTGTTTCGTGTGTGCGTTATCGGCGATGGCGTTCGATGACATGGGGAAGAGCACAACGGTTAACGGATGGGTTGTCGATGACAAGTGCGGTGCGAAGGGCGCACACGCGGGTGCTGAGGCATGCACGAAGAAGTGCCTCGAGGCTGGCGCGAAGATGGTCATCGTGACAGACGGAGATCAGAAAGTGATCGCCGTGGAGAATCCCGATGCTTTGAAGGGACACGAGGGACATCACGTCGCCGTCACCGGCACGATGGAGAAGGATTCCATCAAGGTGGCAAGCACGAAGATGCTGTGAAGGTTGAGATTGCAGAAAAGGCGGCCGCTTTGGCCGCCTTGCTTTTTAAGGGGAACAACTTTCTACGAACTATCGCACTACGCCTTCCAACGGGGAGCTCGCCGTTGCGTACAGTTTCTTCGGCATGCGTCCAGAGAGATATGCTTGGCGTCCTGCCAGTACAGCGTGCTTCATCGCATCTGCCATGAGCACTGGGTCTTGTGCGTTGGCGATTCCGGTATTCATCAACACCGCGTCGGCGCCCAGTTCCATCGCGATTGCGGCGTCTGACGCGGTGCCGACGCCAGCGTCGACGATCAGTGGCACACCGGAGATCATCTCGCGCAGAATGCGGATGTGCGCGGCGTTCTGAATGCCCATGCCGCTTCCGATGGGAGCGCCTAATGGCATGATCGTGGCTGCGCCGGCATCGATGAGACGCTTCGCGAAGACGATGTCATCGGAAGTGTAGGGAAGAACCGTGAATCCTTCCTTGACCAACACGCGCGTCGCTTCGAGCGTAGCCTGGACATCGGGATAGAGAGTCGCCTGATCGCCGATGACTTCGAGCTTCACCCAATCCGACAAACCAACTTCGCGGCCGAGACGAGCTGCTCGGATTGCTTCATCTGCCGTGTAGCAGCCTGCGGTGTTAGGTAGCAGGAAGTATTTCTTAGAATCGATGTAATCCAGCAGTGATTCCTTGCTGCGGTCGAGATTCACGCGACGCACTGCGACGGTGACCATTTCTGCGCCGCTGGCTTCGAGAGCACGCGCTGTTTCCTGGAATGACTTGTATTTTCCCGTGCCAACAATCAGCCGGGAACGGAAGGAACGTCCGGCGATAATCAATGAGTCCGACATGGAAACATTGTAGTCATTCCTGGGTCTCTCGGCTAACCAGCTCTAGCCTAAGCCGACATCTAAGCTGAAAATGTCATGCTGAGCGGAGCGCGAGGGAAGCGAAAGCGGACCTCGTGCGGAGTCGAAGCATCCCTATCTTCTTTTCGATTCCCGCGACGGGAATCAATTTGTTCGGTGTGACCACTAACACTGCGTTTCAGTGCAAATCCATTCAGCATCGCAGCATGCCTCGCGACCGTCGCTATTACAGTGTCTACATTCTGGGCAGCATCTCTGGCATGCTCTATATTGGCTTTCGTGGCAATCTGCACAAGCGAATCTTCCAATACAAGTTCCATCACTACGAAGGGTTCACGGACAAGTGCTACGTCATACGACTGCTTTATTGGGAGTCGTACGACGACGTGCACAAGGACTGCGCTGATCGTGCGACGGAATCCGCACTGGGTCGATTTGGCTGCGGAATGGTACCCCTGCATGGGTGACGCTGGTAGGGATGCTTCGACTCCGCAATGAGGCTCGCTACGCTCGCCTCATTTCTCCGCTCAGCATGACATTGTGTCGAATTACGGAGCGGTCGCCGCTTCGGCTTGCGCGTAAAGGTCGTCGATCTGCTTTTTATAGCGCCCTTCGATGATGCGGCGACGTAACTTCATCGTCGGCGTCAGAGCACCATTGGCTATCGTGAACTCGTCTTCGACGAGCATCACCCGTTTGAGCTTTTCGAAGCGGGCGAGATTCCGGTTGATCTCTTCGACGACACCATCGTAAAGGCTCTGCACCTTCGGATTGGCGACGAGTTCAGCGCGGGAAGTGAAAGCGATGTTGTTAGCGCGTGCCCATTCTTCTAGAGTGACGAAATTCGGAGAGATCATGACTGCAGGAAACTTGCGACGATCGCCGAGAATCGCAGCGACACCGATGTAAGGACTCAACTTGAGTGCGTTTTCGATCGGCTGCGGCGCGATGAATTTTCCACCCGACGTTTTGATCAGGTCTTTCTTGCGGTCGGTAACGGAGAGATAGCCATCGGCGTCAATGTTGCCGATGTCGCCCGTCTTGAACCATCCGTTCTCGAGCGCGGCCTTCGTTTCTTCGGGGCGATTCCAATAACCTTTGAACACCGATGGTCCGCGGACCAGGATTTCTCCATCTTCGGCGATACGCACGTCGATATTCGGCAAAGTCCTTCCTACAGTGCCGATGCGGTGGTTGATCGGAGTGTTCACAGCAATGACTGGAGAAGTTTCGGTCAGACCGTACCCTTCATGAATTCGAATGCCAATGTTGGCGTACCATTCGGCAAGTTCACGTCCCAGCGGCGCGCCACCGGAGATGAAGGTTTCGACTTGCCCGCCCATGCCAGCGCGCACTTTGGAGAAGACGAGCTTATTGGCCAGCTTCCACGCGGTTGACGTCGGGGTCTTGCCCGCGAGGATTTCCGGTTTGTGTCTCTCTCCAACCGAGATTGCCCAGTTGAAAATCGCGCGCTTGGGAAATCCTTTGGACTTCTGAATCGCTTGTCCGTAAATCTTCTCGTAGACGCGCGGTACCGCGACAAACAAAGATGGGTTGACTTCCAATAGAGCTTCCGGAAGGCGTTCGATGAATGGGCAGTACGCGAGCGTC
>DATFQQ010000009.1:0-4292 GCA_035264195.1 Candidatus Sulfotelmatobacter sp.
CGGGGTTTTTCTTGTTCTCCACGCTCTCCGAGACTCCCGGAACTCGGGAAATGAATGAGGTTTCAATGGCGATCCGTACAACCCAAGGAATTGTCCTGATGGTTGGTTGCTCCCATCCCGGAATAGAAAAAATCCTTGAAGCTGCCTCGAAGATCGATTCCAAAATTTACTCTGTGTTCGGCGGCTTTCACCTGGTCGATATCACTGATGCCGAGGTGAGCCGTATGGCAGCAGCATTTCGGGACAAGTGGAAGATCGAACGGATGTCGCCCGGGCATTGCACCGGCCAGTTCGCATTTTCCGAGTTCATCCGAGTATATGGCTCCAAATTTGATCAGGCAGGTGTAGGCGCGGTATTTGCCTTGCCGCTCTAACGCCTAACCTTCGGGTTGAGAAGGACGCGCGGACCGCGCCTCTCGCCCAAAACGTTAGATGGTCGAGCGCGTTGCATCCAAGTGGTGAAAGTTGCGCTCCAGATCGGTATTCAGTTGATTTCGTGACCGTAAGTGTTTCGGAGGGAAAGACATGCCAACCACGCCAGAAGGGGCGCTGCAGGCGTTCTTTCAAGCCTTCAACCAGGGCGACATCGAGGCGGTCATGGCCCTGTACGAGCCGCAGCCAGTGCTGGTGGCGCAGCCTGGGCGGGTCGCGGAAGGGCAAGCCGCCGTACGGGAAGCCCTGAACGCGTTTTTGGCGATGAAGCCAACCCTGACCCCGCAGCGAAATTTCACTGTCACAGCCGGTGACCTGGCGCTCTCGATCGTCAAATGGACCCTGAAAGGTACGGGTCAGGACGGTCAACCCATGCAAATGAAGGGGACGTCAACGGACGTGGTACGCAAACAGGCCGATGGCCGGTGGCTGTTCGTCATCGACAACCCTTGGGGGATCGGCATCTTGAGTTGATCATCCGAAGTGCTTGAGATGGGCGAGCCCGCATCAGCTCAGAAGCTACTGACCCGCCGGCACCGGACTTGGACAGCTGATCGCGCTCCCGGCGAAATAGCGATCGAGATTCTCGGACCTCTACCGGGGTGAGTGCGACGTTGACCATCTAACCGACGCTGCCCTTATCTTCGACAGCAAGCTGTTGATCAGTGCGTGCGGCAGAACTATGATCACTTCAGACCAAATAGCATACTTTAGGAGAACACGCCGCACATCACAGGGATTACCACGTGATCTCAAGGGGGCTTGCGCCCAAGGTTGCCAACATAGTTGGTGGTACAAAAACTCCCGGTTGATCAAATTGACATGCATGTGCGTCGCGTATAAGTTCTTGCCTGCTAAGGTCTCTATTATTACAAGCGTGTGAGGAGGTGTTCCGTGGTTACCACTGCGCAGTACAAGAGTGGCGAAATCATCATCCGGGAAAACGACCATGGTGAGACAGCGTATGTCATCGACAGTGGTCGAGTTGAAGTGACCAAGTACCTGCAAGGCAAAAACATTCACCTTACCTACCTTTACCCGGGCGAAACCTTCGGCGAAATGAGCATGATAGACGACAAGCCACGTAGTGCAACTGTCACGGCAGCCGACGACACTGAGGTGCGTGTTATTCCGCGAGATCAATTTTTAGAGACGCTCAACAGCCATCCCGAGGTGGCCCTGAAGTTGCTCAAAACGGTCTTTGAGAGACTCCGCGAAGCCAGTGCCATGATTGCGCAGTTGCAGAAGGATGATACCACTGCCACTTTGGTGCCGGAGCTGGAATTCCCCGATTTCCTGGTCAGAGCAGGCGCGGTTGTTCTGAACGGGACCACGCCACGAGCGGCTCAAGCTTTGCCCCAAAACCCATTGCCCATCAAAAAGTTCCCGTTTCGAATTGGCAGGGAAAGTAACGATCCCTTGGCCCACAATGATTTGAATATACCCGACTCGGTACCGTTCCAGGTTTCGAGACACCACGTGACACTGGTGAACCACGGTGGGCATATCGGTGTCATGGACCGGGGTAGCACGCTGGGTGCCATCGTTGATGGTCAACCGTTGGGTGGGAAGCATGGTGACCGAGGTCTCGTATATCTAGGAGCCACCGGCGGCACGCTTATTCTGGGGACCCAGGAGTCGCCTTTCAGGTTTCAACTCATTGTCGGAAGAGAACGGGATGTGCCGTCTGATTGGCAGCCACCTTCACCATCGGAGCAAAGCTCCCTCCTCAAAAAACTGTTCGAGAGGTGGGGATGAGTTGCAGGGTCTTGTGGTTTACGTCTTAACTGCACAGGGCCTGAGATGATTCCCGCGGCGACCACCATGAATTCAGCTCGCACACCAAGCTAATTCAATTCTAGCAGCATTCTGTTACTGTGCGTTTTTCGACTGGATTAGTACGGTTTCCATTTAACGTATCTGGGGTAACGAATAGGATTTAACTGAGGCGCCGTACAGTTCAATCCTGGCGGTTTTTTAGTGCCCTTCGTTAGCGATGGGTTTCAGACTTGCCTCTTTTATTGCGCACGGAGCCAAGCTCACAAACTCCAATTTCCTCGTTGACGCAACCCTGCACGTGAAGTAAAAGTCACTTCAGCCGCGGGGGAAGCCTGCTTCCAGAGCATACCCCAATCATTCCAGTTTCTCCCGCGACCAACGTCTCCGGATTCTCGGTTTGGTTTTATGGCAGCTACCAGCAAAAAGGGCAGCAAGACAACCAGGACGAAACAGCGCCGTTCGAAGGTGAAAACGTCTGTGGCTGAACAAGCGCAGACAACAGCGGAGCTACGCCAACAGCTCGCCGAATCTTTGCGGCGGGAACGCACGACTGCTACCGAGAACGTACGGTTATCGAAGGAGCTGCAGGAGCGCAATGCCGAATTGCACGAGGCACTGGAGCACCAGACTGCTACCTCCGAGGTGCTTTGCATCATCAGCCGCTCGCCCACAGACGTACAGCCAGTTTTAGACGCTATCGTCGAGAGTGCCACTCGGGTTTGTGGAATTGATGATGTAACGCTGCGACTCCGCGGGGGAAACACTATGGTTGTGCGGGCTCATTTTGGACCCATACCCGTACCGATTGACCGCGCCGAGATTAATATAGGGGACCCGCGGTTTCTCTGGATGCGTGAGCATGGGCCGCTCCACATTCCCGACGTGAGCCAGCAGAACGATTTCCCAATAGTGAATGTCAGCGGTTCGCGCACCTTTCTAATCGTTCCTCTACGTCAGCACGAGGAACTCGTTGGAACCCTAAGCGCACGTCGCCTTGAGGTCCGCCCCTTCACCCCGGCGCAGATCAAACTGCTTGAAACTTTTGCCGATCAGGCGGTTATTGCCCTGGAGAACGTCCGGCTGTTTCAAGAACTCAAGGAATCACTGGAGCAGCAAACTGCGACGAGCGAGATTCTTGGTGTCATCGCCAGCTCACCAACGGATATTCAGCCAGTGCTGGATGTGATTGCCACAAACGCTGCTCGTGTATGCGGCGCAGACGACGCGATGATTCGACTTGTCCAAGATGATGGTCTTCGCGTGGCAGCTCACCGTGGCTCGATCATGTTTCATGCGCCCGAGATCACTCGGATTGATCGGGGGACGGTACATGGCCGAGCGGTGTTCGAACAGCAAACGATCCACGTTCATGATATGGGCGTAGAAGCCGAGAAGGAATTCCCGCAGTCCACAGCTCGCCTTAGTGGTATTCGAACAGCCCTGGCAACTCCGCTTCTCCGCGAAGGAACTCCCATTGGTGTGATTCATATTCGCCGCACGGAGGTCCGTCCCTTTTCAGACAAACAAATTGCTCTCCTCAAAACCTTCGCGGATCAGGCGGTCATCGCGATCGAGAACGTCCGCTTGTTTAAGGAACTACAGGAGCGCAATGCGGAATTGCGGGAGGCGCTAGAGCATCAAACGGCAACATCTGAAGTGCTCGGCATCATCAGCCGCTCGCCGACAGTCGTGCAGCCGGTCCTCAACGCCATCGTCGAGAGCGCGGCAAAGGTTTGTGGAATCGACGACGTGATGCTGCGACTGCGTGAAGGAAACACGATGGTCCCGCGCGGGCATTTTGGTTCTTTACCCAGTGGCCGCCTTGATATCAGCGTTGATGAACCACAATTCGGTTGGTTAGAGAAGCATGGCACACTACACATTCCCGACGCCCGCGCGCAAAACGATTTCCCAATGGTGGGTTCAGCCGGCAACTTCCGCACCTACTTAGCCGCTCCTCTTCGTCAGCATGGGGAATTCATTGGCGGACTGTTCGCGCGTCGCACCGAGGTGAGGCCTTTCACCGCAGCGCAGATCAAATTGCTTGAAACCTTCGCCGACCAGGCAGTGATCGCCATCGA
>DATFQQ010000010.1:0-88041 GCA_035264195.1 Candidatus Sulfotelmatobacter sp.
AACCAACCTGCGTGTCCGCTGGCTTCCATACCCACTCGCACTCGCTGACCTGCAACCGCTAAGCCGCGATAGAACTTCTCCGCTCCCTCCCGGTGTTCCAGTCTTTCCTCTCGCAGTTCTCCGGTTTCTGTATCGACAAAAGCAATTTGTTGAAAGCTCGGGTGATAATCACAACCTATAACCAGCATGTTCGGCTCCTTTCTCCGAGCCTGTTGGTTGGCTTAGCACCACCAACTTTACTCGGGCACTGGAGCCGACGTTGTCATGGAATCAATTACACTCAAAATCCGCGGACCGGGGGAACACGTGTACAATCGCTGCCGTTCTCGAAATCCCAAACGGGAAAGGAAGGACCGATAGTATGAACTGGAAAAGACTTATTCTTGGAGTGCTCACTGCTCTCGCGATGATGGCGGCGACGTACGTCCTGCCCAGAGGAGGTACACTGCGGGAAGCCTCTCTGGCGCAGTTTCCTATGACGGTCGGAGTATGGGCGATTTTCGTGTTGCTCTTCGTGAAACTGAAATAACAAGTTGCCGCTTTCGGAGTCCACCGAATCGCCTTCGGCATGGATGAGACCGCTCAGTCACCACAAATCAACCAGTCTCAGGAGTTTCTACATGTCTGCACGGAATGGCGACAAATCCAGATTTAACCGGGACCGCAAACGGAAGATCGCTCGGCGCAAGCGCACCCAGGAACTACTAAAGTGCGTAGTAAAGGCACGCAACTCAGCAGACAATCCAGTCCGTGCGCAGCCACGGTCGGTACCGGCATGAACAGCGCACTTCTCTTCCGGCTAACACTCTAAATTCTCGGAACGGGATTCTGAGTGCTATGGCCTGATTGCGACAAGTCAGCGCTCCCGGACCCAGGTGCATGCAAGATGCAAGTTCTCCTTGCCGGCGCTGCTGAGTATGTTCGCCTCACCTCCTACCACACAGCTGGAAACGTCCTTGATTGAGAATCGGCACACTTCCCACACGTACACCCAAACTCGGGGTCCAGTGGCATCGCGTTATGACCGCAGTTGTCGCAGCAGAACCAACCTTCGACACGTTTCAGCATCGGGCGAAATTCGTCTTCGACTCTGCAATATGGACAGCGGATTATCGATGGGGTTCCGCTTAGCATCGGTAAAGTGCCAACATGGTCTATATAGCAGCGTTCATGCACAGCCCTGCCATCGCTGTCAGTGTTGCATTCTTCAAGACAGACGGGTTTACCGCAAAGCGAACACGTCAGCACAAACGCAGGCTTGTCTGGCATTGGAACAGTCGATATTCATAGTCCGTTGCATGAAGCCTAAGGGTGCAAATCAGAAAGAGACAAGCGCCAAAGTGCGCCACGTTATCACCCCAACGTCAAGAACAGCAACCTTCGAGCCGACCTGAGGCATCCGACCGCCGCTATGAAACACTCGGCGTTGCTTCTGTTAGCGGCAGTTGCCCTCGTTGGCTGCGGTGCGGGTCATGCAAACTTAACTAGCGTCACAGTTAGTCCGCAATCGGCGACGGCCCCAAGCAACCAGGGACAAGTTGGCTACACAGCGACGGGAAATTTTGCTAACGGCAAGAGTCGTGAACTATCCCAAGTGGATGGCCTTTCCTGGAAAACCTCGGCTACAAGCGCCGGTACTGTGGCAGCTACCATCGGCTCGACTGGCGAAGCAACTTGCTCCGCGACGGGCACCGTCACAGTCACAGCGAGTGCACCCGAGAATCTACAGTTCACGGTCAACAACGGGGTACAGAACACATCGGCAACCATGAGCGGGACTGCCACGCTGACTTGTCAGTAAGCCACGGACCATAACCCTGAATCGCGACTCGCAACGATAGAGATTGAGCCGAGGCAGGTGGATGTCTGGTCTTCGTCGGGAATGTCCAATCGGACGATCAGCATTTCAGCCCGCACCTGATCGGATTGACTGCCTACTACCACAAAAAAAGCCCCCGCTATCTTTCAGGGGGCACATAACATTCAGTTCTAAGGTGGAGCCAATCAGTAGTGGTTCATATCTTTGTGCTTTTCCATGCCCTCATGTTTCATTTCCTTGAACCTCGCTTGCTGATCGGGCGTGAGCACAGCGTTGATCTGATCGTGTGTTGACTCGTGAATTGCTTTCTTTTTGGCTGCCTTCTGCTCTGGGGTAAGCGAGGTATCGTTGCGGAGTGACCTCAGTTGTTCCGCCTGATCTTCTAAGATCGGCTTCAGTTTTGCTTTCTGATCCTCAGTGAGATTCAGTTTCTCGCTGAGCATCTGCAGGTGAGCTTCGGGACTTCCAGTCGAGCCCATTGCTTCGTGGCCCTGCGGTGGTGTTTGTGGTGCGGTGGCGGTCTGTCCCGTCAAGAACAAGGCTGTGGCTAGTACCACCAACACCGTGAGTGTTGACCAGCAAAACTTCGACATGGTGACCTCCTTGCGAAACCCTGAGACTGGTTTCGAGGTGGCTGACTTTCGAACAGCGCCCCTGCTTCCCAGTAACCATTTTACGCCCTGTCCGTCATGCCACGCTGGGCGATAGAACGAAGGTCAATTAGGCATTGCCAGGGTTGTCGGCAAGCACCAGAAGATTGGGCTGAATGAACCAACGTAGTGACGAGCACACGACAACGAGGTCTGAGGATGTCAGGTCACGTAGTAGAGGCGTGCGGGGCATTTGAAGCTAGCAGCGCCCGTGCTGAACGGAGTTGGAGTTCTCTGGCGTCTCGATAATCGAAGGGAACATCTGATTCGGCACCGATAGCCACGGCATGTCTCGTGTACCCAACCGCATCAGGTGAGCCGGAGAAAGATGCGGCAGCACGAAAATGGGGATAGGTCAACGCTGTAAGCATCGTCAGAGTTCCACCCGTGCTCAAACCAGCGACGTATAGCCTTGTCTCATCGATAAAGGGTTGGCGGCGAAGGTACTTGGCAGCGCTAATCACAACGTCAACCTCGTCATAAAACATCGTGAAGACTCCCGGCTGGCCGCTTTCTCCCCTTCGGTTGGGAAACATTACAACGAAGCCAGCATCCCGAAATGCAGCGTTACACAGAACTCAGGGGATCCCAGGTTTTCATGCCTGGTGGTGGCCCATCGGTTCTGCGACGCTCGGGTTCGCGGGAGAGTATCCATGCACTCATTAGGCGCCGCGTGCTGACATGCAGCACCGAGTCTCCGGGTCGATCCTATGCCCCCGCGGATAACCCAAAAAGCCATAGGCCTCGAGCCTCACACAGGATGATGGTTGGCACTTGAGCCAACGCTAGGCTTGCGTAGCTTCGTAACCGACGGGCGTCGAGCGCCACCGTAGGCAATCGGGGAAGCGCCGGCAACCGGTAGCCGAGCCACCACAACCGTACCCTCTCCGTTAGAATTTACCTCCAAGGTGCCGCCCAGTTGCCGCAGCCTCTCGCGCATCCCTCTGATTCCGACTCCCGGCGAATCACCTGAGTCCATTGCCGCGCGCTTTTCCGCCGGTATGCCTTTGCCTTCGTCCTCCACCTCCACGCTGATCTGGGCGTCAGAACGAGTAATGCGAACCCGAGCGACCAAGCTTTCCGAATGACGATGAATGTTGGTGAGGCACTCCTGCACGACTCGGAAGATGGAGGTTTCCGAATCCTGCGGGAGACGCCCCAGATCCTCCGGGAGTTCCAATTCAACTTTAATCTTGCTACGTTCAGTAAATCCTTCCAGGTACGAACGAAGACCCGAGGCAAGTCCCACTTCATCGAGTAGAGGCGGATGCAGCAGATGTGCAATGGTTCGCAGTTCGCTCGACAGTTGTTGCACAAGACTCAAACATTCCTTGATTGCTTTGGCAGCACTGGGAGCGATGGTGGCATTTTCAGATTCCACTAACGACAAGTTCATGCCGAGGGCAGCGAGTATCTGCCCAGCGCTGTCGTGCAACTCGCGTGCGATGCGCCGCCTTTCCTGATCTTGCAGATGCAGCAGTTGGCCAGAAAGTAAACGTAAACTCTCCTCCGCCTGCTTGCGCTCAGTAATATCACGAATGGCGCTCGTAACCAGCATGCCCTCGTCCGTTTGTAACGGGCTGAGGCTAATCTCCACCGGAAATTCCCGACCATCGCTGCGCACACCAAATAGCTCCAGACCCGCACCCATAGATCGCACTCGCGGTTCGCCAAAGAAACCGCTTCGGTGTCCGGGATGCACGCCGCGAAAACGCTCCGGTACAAGCACCTCAATTTCTTGTCCCACTAACTCTTCCCGTCGATAACCAAACAACTTTTCCACCTGGGCGTTAGCTATGACGATTTTGCCCTCGGGATTCACCACCACCATGGCGTCTGGCGCCGCCTCAAGTAGTCCTCGGAACTTCGCCTCCGCTCGCTCGCGCTGACGGGCGGCTTCTGACTCGGAGCGAAGTCGCTCTTCGGCGAGACGCCGCTTTTCAACCTCGATGCGAGCTCGCGCTTCATTTCTCGCGGCGGCCCGCAACACGCGAACAACCAAGACGAATACAACGATTGACAGCACTGCAATCGCTAAGGCGGCGACCACGGCGGCCCACTGATCGCGTTTGGCGAGAGTTGCCCGCACCAAAAGCAGGCGATCTTCTTCTTTCGCCATATCGGCTACCACACGACGAAGCTCGTCCATCCGCTCTCTGCCAACCCCGGAAAGCAGAATCTTCCCGGCTTCCTGGTCGTTGCCTTCTCTATCGAGTTTGATCATGCTTTCCAGAAGGGCTAGTTCTTCTTGTTCGAGCCGTTGGAGGTCGTGTATCCGTTGTTGCTGAATGGCACTGTTTCTCGTGAGATTGTCGAGTCTAGCCAGCCGGCCCTCGATTTGAGAAGTCGCTGCTTGATACGGCTCCAGGTAGACTGGATCATCCGTGATCAAGTATCCCCGCTGGCCTGTTTCCGCATCGACTACCAGGCCCAGAATGGCACTCAACTCTTCTTTTATTTCGTGGGTTCTCTGAACCTGAGCGTTCAGTCAGTCATAACCCAAGGCAGCACGGCAGGTGTACGCCACCACACCGAGAGTGAGGAACAACCCAATACTGAGGATTAGAAGCAGACGCCGCTGCAGAGTGGCTAACATGCAGGCGCCTCCTGCCACGAAAAGATCGCCACGACATTGGTCGTAGCACGCACGGGGCCATGCGGAGTTGCCGCACACTGTCCTCGCGAAGACACTGCCTCCAGAACTCGAAGGGCAGGAGCGGAGAACTCATGGAGCTAACCGTATCGCTAACTTTGTCAGAAAGGAAGCGCCAAACTGCGCCATGCAGATTTGCAGGAGTAAGACCGCTTGCTCGTAAGTTGCACGACCACACGGTGACCGCATCACCAAGTGACGATAGCGATGACTCCAATTGACAAGTCAGTGAAGCAGTCCCTGTCACCGTATTGGATGTGTTCTGGACACCGTTATTCACAGTGATCTGTAAGTTTTCTGGAGCACTAGCCGTGATCGTGACCGTGCCAGGCCCTGAACAAGTAGCTTCGCCAGTCGAGCCGATGGTAGCTGCGCTCGAGGCGCAATAAATTAAATAAGGAGATACCTTACCTGCAAGGTCGGCAATACGGTAAGGCTGCGATCGCCATGCCATTGACCTAGTGAATCCTGGCTACTCTGTGGCTTTTGCTTTGTTTGAATGCAATTCCCGAAAGGCCGGGTTCGCTTTGAGGTGCGTGGGAAACTCTTTCTCGAAGTGTGCTAGTGCCGGGCAGATAACGCGGTGAATTCCTTTGAAACCAAACAGCCTCATCTCCGACATGGCTTCGTCGGCAGACCAGCCTTCATCGGCCATACGGTAGGCTGCGATTGCCATGCCGGTGCGGTCGTCGCCGAGGCGGCAGTGCACAAAGATCTTCCTGCCCGGATTCTCCTCGATCACTTTCAGAAATCGAATAAAAGGCTCGTCACTCGGAAACGGGCAGTGCCACGGGATGGAAACATAATGCATGCCCAGCTTGGTGACGACAGCTTCTTCGTGATTGTTTGGGCCGCTCCGCATGTCGACAACAATGAATACTCCCATCTTCTTTAACGACCGGAAGCCGTCAACTCCGGGCTGGCCTCCGCGGTAGAGAGTGGACGTAACTGCGCCGAAGTTGGGCAAGCCGACAGCATTCTTTCTGCTGCCCATGGATTGTTCGGTGGGAGTATTCGGGTTGGACTGGGCCGGGACGCACAGCGGCAACCCCGGGAAGAGCAGTAGCGTGATAAACCGCATGCAGCGTTTCAGATTCACCTTGTTATTGGATACCGAGTCACGCCGTTGCAGCATTCTCGCGATGCCTCGTCTGACACAGACGCTTGCCGGCGCTTTTCTTGGCTTTCTCGCGTCTCATCAAGGAATCAATCACGCATGACACCAATAGCATACGGCCCGTATTGCGCGGTGAGGTCCTACCAAAAGTGGTAGTAAGTACCTAGCATAAGCCTCCTGTGTGATTTACCCCACTCGTTTTGGGACATAGGAGGCCGCGGGTTCGAGTCCCGTCGCTCCCGCCATTTCAGATCTGTGCCAAAGCTTAGAGCAGCATGGCTTCCCGCATTTTTAAGAGCCAAGATTGCACGCCGGTGGCCGGGAGATAAGTGGGGAAGCTTTTGCCATTTTTCCACAGAGGGAACCTGATTTCTGTGTCGATCATTCAAAGCATTCTGCGACCAACTACCAATTGGGAGGCGAAAACGTTGGTAGAAGCACAAAGGCGTGCGACTCGATCACTTCCTGCTCTCACGGAATCCGTCAGACCGACCCGTGGACGGTGGTGTTGACCAATGGGCGCGTAGGTAGGTGCGAGCTGGAGAATCGCACGAGCCTCCGCATTGCTGGTCGAACTTGGATGCAGCCACAGGCGGAAATATATGGATCTATGGGATCACACGGAATTTCTTGTTGCTCTTCAGCGTTCCCTTGGATGTAGTTACGGTGACAAAGCCGGTGGTGGCTCCGCTGGGAACGATAGCGGTCACATACGTGCTGGATTTGACAGACGATGTTGCGAGCAGCCCATTGAAAGAAACTGTGGTGGTCGATGTGAAGTTCTGTCCTAGAAACTCCACGGTGCTACCTACTTTGCCCGCATTGGGAAGCATACTGACATACGCGCGCAGATGGGCGTTCAAGCCGTAGAACACGCCACAACTACCCGTAGTACAAGGGCTCACATTTCCGGTACCCCCTTGTAGAGTGTCTCCGTAGATGACCCCGTTTGTGTGTTGCGTTGGGGTGACATAAGGGGTTGAGCCAGTGGTGCCGTCAAAGTTATAAACGACAGAGTAACTGCCACTTGGACTCATTCGAAAGATGGTCCCATCATTCAGGGTTCCGCCACTGCTCGTCGTTCCATAGAAATTCCCGTCAGTTCCGCGCGCCAGTCCCCCAAAGGGGGCTGCGCCATCTGGTCCACTGAAGGTGTACAAAGTGGTCACCGTTCCGCCTGGTGTCATCTTGAAGACTGATCCATCACCGTTTGCTCCGCCTTCTCGGGTCGTCCCATAAAAGCTTCCGTCCGTTCCCTGAACCAGTCCGTCCACTGGAACACAACCGTCATCCCCGCAGGTGAAATTGTGAAGTACGTTGAAACTGCCGGCGCTGGTAATCTTGAAGACCGTTCCGTACCCGTACATGCCGCCGCTGTCGGTGGTGCCGTAGAAACTTCCATCGATCCCCTGAACCAAAGGGGCATTAGGCCCGGCACCGTCAAAGTATTGGAAGCTGTGGAGAGTGTTGAAGACACCGGTTGGACTGATTTTGAAGACGGTTCCATCCGCTGCAAAGGTCGTCCCGTAGAGATTTCCGTCTGCCCCTTGAATCACTCCGGCGACCGGTTCACAACCGTCCGTACAGTTGAAGCTGTGGAGTACGGTCAGACTCCCACCGGAAGTGACCTTGAAAACGGTTCCGTCATAGTTCACACCTCCTCCCAGAGTAGTGCCGTAGAAATTACCGTCTGTTCCGAGAGTTAATCCAGAAGAGGGGTAGGCTCCGTCTGTTCCGCCCGTGAAGCTATACAGCACGGTCAGCGCGCCTGTCGGTGTGATCCGAAATATTGCGCCAGCGCCGCTCGCCCCGCCAGACGGCGTCGTGCTATACAAGCGACCATCACGGCCCTGCGCGATTATGCCCGAGAAACTGGGGTTGGCCGGGTCTCCACTCTTGCTGCCGAAGTTGTAGACGGAAATACTTTGCGCGCGCACAACGGTTGTAGCGAACACGAGCATTGCCCAAGTCAAGAGTCCACGGATACTCACGTCCTTCATGCGGATTCTCCTCGTCAGCGGTGTCCTCACGGGTACATGGCATCGATTCAGCTGGGTTCTCTAGTTGCGACTGCAGGGCGAAGACGCGGGTCGAACTGAGCGTCGCAATTGTGCGACCGGCCCGACTCGCCGGTCAAGGTGAAACACTTTGCACTTTGGTAGGTGTGATCCCGAAAGCCTCGTGCCGGTCAGGTCGTGAGTACGACAAAATGGCTTCAGATTCCCGCTTGACGTCAGTTTGGACGCGGAACATAATTCTCGCGGCCCGGCCGCCGTTCCCGTTGTTCCGCAGTTCTGATTGACCTGGCCCGGATTGTCCCACTGAGCCCTACTGCATACGCTGCAAAAATAGCGATCCGGAGGATTGGCATGAGCAGAATTAACGGGTGGAAAAATCAATGTGCTGTCTTGGTGGTATGTGCCATAAGCGGGATACCTGTTGCTGCACAGACTTTCACGACGTTGCACAGCTTCACGGGATCGGACGGCGCCAATCCTTACGCTGGACTCGTGCAGGGACTCGACCGGAATTTGTATGGAACGACGACCGACGGCGGAGCTTATGGCAGTGGCAATGTATTCCGGATTGCTCCGTCCGGCAAGGTGACATCTCTTTACGACTTCTGCGCGCAGAGCAATTGCAGCGATGGTCAATTCCCTGTCTCGACACTGGTGGTGGGGCCGGATGGCAATTTTTATGGCGCGACCCAGAATGGCGGCGTGTACAACTACGGGTCGATCTTTAAGATTTCGACTAGCGGTGCGCTGACCACATTGCACAGCTTCAACATCATCGACGGCGTTAGTCCTTACGGGGCGCTCCTGTTTGCGAGCAACGGGAACTTCTATGGAACAACGAACGAAGGTGGAACTTGCACTACGGAGGCTGGCTGCGGCACGGTGTTCGCCATCAATTCCCAGGGAAAGTTCAAGACCCTTTATAACTTTTGTCTACAGACCGGGTGTCCCGACGGCGAATTTCCGGTTGGGGGACTGATCGAGGGCAGTGATGGCAACTTCTACGGGACCACAAACGCAGGTGGCAACTCCACCTGCCCCGGAGGTGGATGCGGCACCATCTATAGAATTACTCCCGGAGGCGCGTTGACGA
This sequence comes from Candidatus Sulfotelmatobacter sp., assembly GCA_035264195.1. Taxonomy (GTDB): domain Bacteria; phylum Acidobacteriota; class Terriglobia; order Terriglobales; family Acidobacteriaceae; genus Sulfotelmatobacter. The sequence goes on from DATFQQ010000010.1 coordinate 9,351, forward strand.
CCTTGCATCGATTTAATAATGGCGACGGCGCATATCCAGCGCCGGCCCTGGTCGAAGTGCGCAAGGGTCTGTTTTACGGAACCACGGCCGGGGGCGGCGCGAACCGCGAAGGAACGGTTTTCTCCATAACTGCGAATGGCGTTCTGACTACGCGGCACAACTTCGCTGGCACAGACGGCTTTAGCCCTTTCGTGCTCACTGCAGGAAGCGATGGAAATCTATATGGGACCACTCTCGGGGGAGGTACCGAAGAAGCGGGCACAATCTTCAAGATCACTCCTGAGGGGACGCTGACCACGATGCATAGTTTTGCTCAAGCCTTTTACTACTACTTCGGCGGACTGACACAGGGCACCAATGGGAATTTCTATGGGACCACTTACTTCGGCGGTTCCGCGGATGACGGCACGATCTACAGCCTGTCAGTGGGTCTGAAGCCGTTCGTAAAGGTGCAGCCGTCAGTCGGAACTGAGGGAGCGACGGTCGGCATTCTTGGAAGCAATCTAAACCAGGTCACTCGCGTTACGTTCAATGGAACCCCTGCGAGTTTCCAGATCATATCCCCAACATTGGTCAGGGCTACTGTACCTTCTGGGGCCACGAGCGGCAAAGTCGAAGTGATGACCCCCAATTACAGTTTTAGAAGTGATGTGCCGTTCTTTGTGAGACCTTAAGGCCGAATATCAAAAATCGATGGCGCCCGAGATCCTCAATTAAGAGAACGGTCTTCTATTTTTGCTAGTTGGCCGCTTGATACGCATCGTGACAATCTAAAGGTCTGAAAGCATCGATCAGATTCAAAAAGGACCGCTTCAAGATCGCGGGGCGAGTGAATCTGTTTGTATCTCGAGCTTTCATCTTATGTTTGTTCCACCACCGCCGGCCTCGGTGCGCGCGAAGACCTTGAACAATCCTGGGCGCTCTACCCGGTGGTATTGGAGCATTGCTGTTCTGTTGGTTATCGGGATCGGTTTTGCTATCTGGATCCGAATTGTGATTGCGCGCGCTCAGCCGATCCTTCGCGGCAAGATCGTGGAGACTCTCTCGGCCCGTTTCAATAGCCGCGTGGAACTTGGGGACCTGCACGTATGGATTGACGACGGACTGCACGTTGAGGGCAAAGAGTTAAAGATCTTTGGTGTCACCGATCCCAATCCAGGGGAGCCAGGTGTGCAACCGCTGATCGACATCGGAACTTTTGAGTTTCACTCCACGGTGCACAGCCTGTTTCGCGAACCGATGCACGTCGGTACCGTCTACGTTAGCGGCCTCACGATGAACATCCCGCCGAAGGGCGATCGCCAGCAGATGATTGACCTGCACCAGCGATCGACACAGACCAGGTTAATCGTCGACCAATTCGTCTGCACAGACGCCAAACTGATCATCAATACCGCCAAGCCCGGCAAACAACCTCTGGAGTTCGACATCAAGACGCTACGCATGAAGGAGGTTGGCGCGGGCCAGCCCACGCCCTTCGAAGCGACGCTCGTCAATCCAAAACCGCTGGGAGATATCAAATCGACAGGAATGTTCGGACCGCTAAACGAAGAAAACGTTCGCGACACAGCAGTGAAGGGAAGCTACTCCTTCACGAACGCAAATCTCGGAACGCTAAACGGTATCAGCGGAATCCTTTCGTCGGACGGCAAGTACTCGGGAGTGCTTGGCCGGATAAACGTCGAAGGCAAGACTGACACGCCGGACTTCAGCCTCGAGGTTAGTGGCCATCGTGTGCCTCTTCATACGCAGTTTCACGCAATTGTCGATGGAACTGACGGCGATACATATCTCGACCCGGTAAAGGCAACCGTTTTGCGTTCTTCGTTAACCGCAAGGGGTAAGGTTATTCGCCTGAAGAATGCGCCGGGGCACGACATTGAACTTCAAGTTTTTGTGGACCGTGCGTTCATCGAGGATCTGCTGAAGTTGGGTGTCAAAACGAACCCACCGATTATGACAGGCCGAATCGACATGAGGACCAGCCTTAGTCTGATGCCGGGCGAAGGACATATCGCAGGTCGCCTGAAACTTGCGGGCAGCTTTCATATTCGGGAGGGCCACTTTACTAACGAGAAAGTTCAGGGCCGCATCGATTCATTGAGTTTGCGCAGCCGTGGCGAGGCCAAGCTCGCCCAGGAGCACTATGAGGAAAACGTGCTCAGCGACTTGCAAGGAACTTTCAAGCTTGAGCAGGGAATTCTATCGTTCTCGGATCTTCAGTTCATGGTTCCAGGAACTCGCGCGGACTTGACCGGGCAGTACAGTCTCGACGGGAAGACTTTTGACTTTCGTGGGAACGTGAAATTCAAGGCGAAACTCTCGCAGATGACAACGGGATGGAAGTCTCTGCTGTTAAAGCCGGTGGATCCATTTTTTCAAAAGCATGGTGCCGGGACGCAACTTCCGTTGAGAATCACCGGCACGCGGGATCAGCCGCATTTCGGGCTCGACCTATAAGAAAATAAAAAACAAATTTCCAAGCAGATATGACTGTCGCTGACGGGCGTTAGCACAAGTCTGCGCGTTCTTTCGCCGCGAAATGGCTGAGGTTACGCCAAAATCGAGCAGAGCTCGTGTCGCTCCCCAAAACAAAAAACATCACAGCGGTCACCAAAAAAGCATCCTACCGTCGCGAATGCCTATGACCCAAGCCAAAATTTGGGATATGTTGCGGCTCCTTCGTCACGGTGGCCCTGCGTTGTGCAACATTGCTGTTACCAACCGCTGCAATGCGACCTGCGACTTCTGCAACTTTGCGAATGGCAAAATTCCTCATAAGAACTTGCGGTGGATTGACGCTACTCGGATCGACGGAGCGCTTCAGATTCTTCATGGACGCGGAATCCGTTACATGGGTTTTTTTGGTGGGGAGCCCCTTCTTCATCCTCATATCGCCCAAATGATTGCCCACTCGATTAACAAGGGCATGGGTACTGCCCTGATTACCAATGGCTGGCTGCTGGCGTCCAAGCTTGACGAGCTAGTGGCTTCAGGACTCAAGACTATTTACATCTCCATCGATGCGGCAGACATAGAAACTCACGAAGCGAACCGAGGACTGAAGCGACTGGGCGATCGAATTCGGGAAGCAACGGCAAGGATGCCTGACTTGGGTGTCACCCCGCTGGCTCAGGTGACTATGAGCAAGCTTATTGAGAACTATCATCTTCTCGCACCGTTTCTTCGTGGCCTCGGGTTTAAGGCGGTTGCATTCTCCTATCCACAGCGCACGCGATTGGGATCGTCATCTCTTGCTTGGTCAGATACGTCGAGGTTGATGAGCTTCACGGACCAGGAACTAATTGAAGCTTTTGAAGCCGTGGACAAACTGCGAACGGCGTTTCCAGTTAACAATCCTCACGCTTCTATTGCAGATATGAAACGTCACCTCATTGGCGAACCGGAGCGTTTTGTATGTTACGGGGGATACAAAAGTTTTTACATGGATTGGAATTTCGACGTGTGGCGTTGTGATGCCTGGCGAGAACGGATGTGCTCAGTATGGGACTTCGAGGAAACTCCCCTTGTGCGCGATGGTTGCACTGCCTGTATCGCTGATTGCTACCGGGATTCGAGTGTGATGCTGCATTTTGCTGTGTCTCTCGGCGGCGCATTGGATGAAATATGCGAAGGGAGACTCGTTGCAGCGCTCAAAATTGTCGCCAATACACGAAATCTTGAATCGTTGAGCGCAGTGTTTGAAAATGCCCGGATCCTGTCTCGGTTGGCTCGCACCGGATAGCCTGTCGCTTGCGACGGTGATCGAAAAAATGCCTCTGACGGCCAACAAATAAATGGCGAGTTTTCATCAACTACACACCATTTCCAAATTGGCGACGATTCCCCGGCACTCGGATGCAAGTTACTCCGAAAACCACGGAAACGAGAGAACCGATCGCAGAGATCCAGATGTCGCTAAATCGCAAATGCTGACCGTCGGCATGAATCCGGCATACAGTGTTCGCCTGACCGCTGCCCAGCTCCTAGCCCCAAGTGGAGTTACGTGAATGAATGGCGACCAGCAAAACCGTGAACGATAAGTAAGCATCTAACCTGCGCTCAATTCGCACGGAGTAGAGACGCTTGCACCCACGTTGGAACGCCGTTTATACCATTCTGATGCTGTTATTGGCGGGTACGCTGTTTCCCAATAGCGGCCGTTGCCAAGCCCAATCATTCGAAGCCTTGCCATCTTTGCCCGCCCCGGCAGAGAACACACTTCGGATTCAGACGAACGGACGTTTCGACGTCTCTAACTTACCTCCGGGCACATTTGAACGAGATGTAAGGGGGAAAGACTTTCCTGATCAACAGACGACGGGCTCGAGTCGTCCGGAGATTCAAGTGCAAGAGTCGGATCATCATGGACTCATCATGCGCTCTGTGAAGAGAACCTTAGAAGATCAGAAGGAGCTTTATCGAGCTCCATTCAAGCCTTCGAACTTCAAGTGGGATGCGCTGGTATTGGGGGGCACCGGGGCCTTTATAGCCACGGACCGCGACATTGAGAAGCATATCGGCACGGCGCATTACACGTTTTATCAAGCCACTTCCGACATTGCGATCGCCGGACTGGGGGCGACCCTGGGTGGCGTCTGGATATGGGGTATCAAGGGTGATCATCCGCACGCCAAGGAGACCGGAAACCTGGAATTGGAAACATTGGTGAACACATTCCTGATCTACACGCCGATGCAGTTCCTAGCCGCACGGCAACGTCCAGGCGAGGGGAATGGCAATGGAGACTTTTGGAAACACCACAACATCAACACGTCATTTCCCGGTGGACACGCTATGTTCACGTTCGCAATGGCGACGGTGGTGTCACATGAATATTCGCAAAAGTGGGTGCAGGTGCTTGCCTATTCTGCAGCAACCATCGTCACCGTTACTCGGTTCACGGCCCGAGATCACTGGGCATCAGACATGTTCATAGGATCAGCGCTGGGAATCGGAATTGGCGCTCATGTCTTTCACGCGCACTGCGATCCCGATCTAAGCGATTCGTGCAAACACCACGTGCGCTGGATCTTCTGATCAAGAGAACCATTCTGAGTCTTGGTTGTCAGGTTCGTATCCGTTCACCCAAAGTAAATTCCGGGGATTCTCTTAAGTGGCGAGAAATCCCGATTACACTCATCATCCGAACGAATCGATTTGAACCGATTCGCAAGAACTCAGAATTTGAGTGTTAAGGCCTGATAACGATAGTTGACAGTTCGAGCGGGGTCGAACTCCGAGAATTCGTACTGCCTTTCATTGAGTTGTCGCTCTGCGTCGCAAGATGAAATGATCCTTACATGGCGATTGTTGCGCGTATTTGTCAACTCGTTGACATCGCGTCTTTGCGGGAATCGTACCGCGAGGAGATGAAATGCCAGATCATTCATGATTCGATCCATGTACGATCCGGCTGGACTCGGGAGTACGCCCTGGAACTGGGCGGCACCGATGTGGGGTATGGATCGGTAGCGATAGCTGGGCCTTGGTGTGAAAGCCACGCTCTATATGAGTTCTACGTGCAGCCTGCGCATCGAATGCGCACATTTGACCTGTTTGCGAGCTTGTTGACTGTCTGTGGTGCACGGATTATTGAAACGCAGACTAACGACCGGGTGCTCACCACGATGCTTCATACGTTCACGACCAACGTGCGGGCCGAAAGTGTATTGTTCGAGGATGATTTCGAGACCTCATTGGCCCCAAAGGGCGCACAATTTCGGGCAGCCCGACCGGAAGACGCTGAAACCCTACGGCAACGCGACCTAGATCTCGAAGCAGGCTGGGTCGTCAGCCTTGATGGTGAGGTTGCGGGTGCAGGCGGAGTGCTTTATCACTACAACCGACCCTATGGCGATATCTATATGAAGATCGCTGAATCTTTCCGTCGCAAAGGGCTAGGAGCGTATCTGGTTCAGGAATTGAAGGCGGTGTGTCGAACCGAAGGTAGCGTGCCTGCTGCCCGGTGCAATGTGGCGAATCTAGCGAGCCGAAAGACGTTGCAAAGGGCCGGACTCGTGCCATGTGGAAACATCATCGCGGGTGACTTGCCGAGGTAACAATGCTATCTGAAATTAAGGTAGGGCAACGTTTCAATTCCAATATCCGCAGAGCATTTTGAGTGTTAACGCCTGTTAGCATCCGTTGACATCGACGTCCGGGTGCACGTTATCGAGGGGAGATCCCAGCGCAAGGCCAAAGTAAGTTTCTCTTCGTAGTTCGATTTCGCGACAAGACTTACTTCTTCAGCTCCGCTCGCCAATTTGTAACCAGCGTCAGCGGCGCGTGGATGCCTTCTGGCTTGATAGCTGTCATGACGAAACGCTGTCCGTCGGGGAAGACATCATAGGTCGAAGAGTAGTTGTTCTGAAATACACGTCTGTCTGAAAGTGGCTTGACAGATGCAAACGTGAAGGAATCCTTTCCTGCGGTGACCTCGGCAGCCATCAAAATCCCATCGATCTGAGAGAAAAAGAGTTCGCGGCCGTCGCTCCGCCAGCGTGGCGATGTAGCACCGCTGGAGGAAACTTGCCACTTCCCTTTGGCTTCTGGAAAGGCAGTCACGTAAACTTCGGAGCGGCCAGACTCGTTGGAAACATACGCCAGCCAGCGTCCGTCTGGAGAAAGCTCTCCACCCGCGTTCGCGTAGGGCGCGTTGAGGTAGGAAAATAGTTTGCCGTCCCCTGTCAGGGGAAGTACCGCGATTTCAGGACTGTTTTGCCGGGACTGAGGGCGGCTGTCCAGTATGAGAAACCGCCCGTCGGCGGACCACGATTGCGGGCGCTCATCGTCGGGACTTGCGTGCAGTGCCTTTTCTTCGATGGCACCGCTCATGGGCTTGACATAGACATTGAACGCGCCAACTCTACTAGACGTGAATGCGACCTGCGACCCGTCCGGGGACCAGACAGGGTTCGCCCCGGTGCCAAAAGTAAAGTGGAACCGGACGTTAGTCTTAAGGTCGAAGATCCAAATCGTCGATGCGCCAGTGAGGTGGTCGGTTTCTGAGACCGCGAGCTTCTGCCCATCGGGAGAAAGTTTCAAAGAGGAATAGTTCCCCGACGTCTCCAGAACTGTAAGCTGCTTGCCGGAGCGGTCCGTCATGATCAATTCGGTGTCCGAAGTGCCGGAACTGGAATAGACAAGCTCGCCAGATTGGGACACGGAGAAGCCTGTGCGCAAATTACGGACGTCAGCGCTCACGTCTCCCGCGACTGGTTCCGCTTCTCCTTTCAGAGTCGAACTGCTTACATCAAACCGCTGGGCAAACAACGTGTTATTCCGACCAAACAACAGATATCCCGGCGCAGCATAGTGCGCCTCACTCATCACATCGAGAATCTTCTTGTGCGAAAGGGAGTCCAGCGAACCCACGTAAACGGCTGATGGCCGGGCGGGCGAAGTTTGTCGCCCCACATACAGGAAATGCACTCCGTCGGGCAGAAAATCAGGCCAGCGATGCGTCGTTTCGCCAGTCGACGGATCCAGTTGTGTCACAGGAGTTGGAACTCCACCGTTCGCCGAAACCCGAAATAGAGGTCCGCCAATAGTTGGCGCAAACACGATTACGTCCTGCGCATTCCAGGTGCCACCCCGGCCCATGGGCGCGTCACAAATCTCCTGCACCGACCCTCCAGACGCGAGCATTTTCTTGAGCTTTCCGTTGGCAAAAAACCCAACCGATTGGCCGTCGGGGGACCAGAACGGCACTGTACCGTTTTCGGTACCAGCCAGTTCCTGTGCAGTGAGCGCATTCAGCGAACGCATCCAAAGGCCCTGCTTGCCCTCGACCGACTGCCCCGAAAACACTAGCCGCGTTCCATCTGGAGATAACGCATATCCAGAGGTGGCGACGCCGCCAGCGAATGATGTGTTTTCGGGGGGCAAGATACTAGAGCGCAGGGAACGTGCGTCGTTCGTTGGGCGGTGTAAGTAGGCAAAACCGAGAGCCACAACAACCACCGCCAACACAAGCGCAACTGCAGCAAGGGCCCGCTCACGGTTCTTCCGCCTCGCTGCAACCGGCGCCGGAACTCCGGTCTGCGATCCTCCTTCTGTTATCCATTCCAACTGCAGCTTCACATCGTGGACGTTTTGGAAGCGTTGTTCGGGATCCTTCGCCAGACAAAGCTTCACTGCGCGGTCCAACGCTGGCGGCGACATTGGCTGCCCCGCCGAAATTGGCGGCGGCTCTGACGTCAGGATCGCCGCTACAATACTGGCTTGTGTTTTGCCAGTGAACGCCCGATTCCCAGTAGTCATCTCGTATAGCACCGCACCCAGCGCAAAAATGTCGCTGCGGGCATCGGCGTCTTGTCCCTCCAGTTGCTCTGGGGACATATATTGGAACGTTCCCACCAGTGTGCCGTGTGCCGTCAATGGCTGATCGGTCGATGGCCCGGGAAGCGTCGCGGTCAAACTGGAAACCGAGGGCGCAGTCTTCGGAATCGCCTTGGCCAGCCCAAAGTCCATCAGTTTCGCGCCGCTTTTCGTCAGCATGACATTGCTCGGCTTTAGATCGCGGTGGATCACTCCTGTCTGGTGCGCCTTTTCCAGCCCGTCACAAATCTCGAGACCATACCTCAACACCTGATCCAGTGGCAGTTCCCCTTTGATTAAGCGGTCGGCGAGTGTTTCCCCTTCGAGAAACTCCATGACGAGATAGTCGGTTCCGTCCTGGTGTCCGACATCGTGGAGCGTGCAGATGTGAGGATGGTTCAACGACGAAATGGCGCGCGCCTCGCGCTCGAAGCGCTGTTTCGCCTCCAGGTTGGAAGAAAGATGCGCAGGAAGAATCTTTACCGCAACGGTCCGATCCAACCGGGTATCGCGCGCACGATACACCTCGCCCATGCCGCCTGCGCCCAGTGCAGATTCAATCTCATATGGCCCGAGCTTGGTGCCGGAGGTGAGCGCCATGTGTGCGCGCAATTATAGCCCGAACATCACCAGAGGATGGGTGATTCCGGGTAGATCGTCGGCAATTAGGAAACTGCGGAAGCTCAATCAATTGGCGATAAATTCCCATTACACTCATTGACCTTTTCCGGATCGGTTCCAGGCGCAACCTGATATCACCCAAAATTCCCAGGATTTTTTCTGCATACCTCTGCGCCCGCGTATGCGACCCGGAGCCGATTTTCCCTAGCGGGTGCTCGCGAAAAGGTGCCGAAGGAAGCCTAAGCATGCTTCGGGGACCCGTGACGGTTCACTGCGAGCCAGGGGTGATTTTGTGTCGTGAATTGTGTCATAACCGCCCGGTCCCTGCCCGTGTCGGAAGACAACGCAGAGTGTCGCTCGGACACAGATGAAGGGCGTGAAGATGCGTTGGACCCGCATGAGCACTGCCCGCGTTATGTCGCTAAGTATCCGTCGTTGTCTCCCGGCTACAGCCAGTTGAGGGAAATGGCATGGAAGAGGTCGTCGGTTCGATCCCGACCAGGTCCACCAAATCCTTCAGCGATTTCGGTGTTTGATTCCTCGCATTCTGCCTTTGTTTCTTCTCTGATAGCTTTCCACTACCACCGAAGCAGGTTGGGTTACGAGCCCGAAAACTGTGCGCGGATGCTGACTGACACGCCGCAAGATGAACATTTCACGGTCACGCATCCACCAATCTCGGGCAACCAAACTTCATTCTTAGCACCGCAGCTTCGACAGCGCATCTGCGCGGGCGATGGTTCGCCATATTGTTCGAGTACGCTTTGCAAATAAATTTCCAGCGGCTCAAGTCCGACAGACGCCCGCAATTCGTCCACGCGATCGGGATCGCGTAGACGGCAGGCAATAAAACGTCGGTCTCGCGCCGTCGTTTGCGTTCCGTAAATCTGCTCCTTGCCCTCTGCCAGCAATACGCGATCGGTGAGATGCGCCAGATCCGCCGGTAAAGCTTCGCCACGAGCAACTGCCTCTTGCATCAGCATCTGACATCCTCGCTGGAAAGAAGGGTGGCGGTCGGCGTGTTGCGCGAGTATCCATGCGGCGTGCGCACCCTCGTCGCCAACCAAGCTGACGCCGGGCCAGCCGATTTCATTGACTACTTTCTCCAGCCACTTTGTATTTTCATCATCGATGCAGAGCAATTGATCGTACGCTTCGCGATGACCCGTAAGCAGCGCCGCTCGCAGGTTCTGGTCCGTATCTCGACGGATCAGCAGTTCTCTGAGGAGATCGGGGCGGGAGATGTCCGGCGCGTCATTCTTTGGCAGACTCGCGGGGCTAAGCATATCCGAGCTCATTGGCGATGGCGACGGTGCAGTTCCAGAGGCGCGCATCATCGATCCAGCCGGCGGGAGGCTCAAGCGAAGGGGCCGGCTGTACAGGACGAAGACCGGGGTTCCGCAGGAATTCCGGATCAAGTCCACCCGTGACTCCACTGCCGCGAGGCCCTTCGCACGCAAAGGGTGACTCTTCCGGACGCATCATGGCCGTAATTGCGTCATCGTCAGCACGGAGCCCAAGCCATGCTGCAATGCTCGCAAGCGCGGAGCGAGGACTACCCAGAATGTCTTCTCCCTTAATACGGACGTAACGGTCTGGGGAAAGTGAAGCAGCGAAACTCAGAATCCGTTGTTGGGTTGCGACCCAGCCAGCGATGCCCAACATAGGTTGTCCCGCCATTGTGTAACCGGGAAATCTTCGGAGCAGATGATCCTGCAGAGATTTCTGAGTGGAGACAGGATGACGAGTCAGGTGTAGATATTTTGCCCGGGGATAAGCTGAAGATAACCGTCTGAGCGCCTCATCGGATTCCACGTTTTCTGGAGATTTCTCGATACCCCTGCGAGGCGAGTGAAAAGCTAAAAGAAAATCAAGCACATCGGCTCCCGACCAGTGCTTTCGCTGACGAAGCCAGGTTTGAGCTTCATTAAGCGAGGCAATTTCTTGTCCGCCGAATACAAATTGCGCGACCGCACGAACTAATCCCGGGCTTCGATGCCTGGCACCTCGCCTGCGCCAATATTCAGGTAACGATCCTTCCAAATCTCCAACGGTGGCGTAGGCAAAAAGCTTGAGTTCAGGAAAGCCCACCATTTCCGGGTGCTGGCCGATCATCGCCGTAATCACCGAGGAGTAAGAACGAGGTGTCGCTAGCAGGAATACCGGTTCGAACCGGTCAGGGTCGCGAGGAACACCCTCGGGGTTGGGCGACGACATTCCAGTCGGATCGTTGAGGTTTCCGCCAGGACGGACCGATCTGGTTACGAGGACCGCCATGTCAATGAATCTGCGGAGCCATCACCGGGCCGTCGCTCGTGGTCGTTGTTTGTACAGCCTCCATCAGCAGATACACGTTATCGCTCAGAAAGCTCCGGCGCAGAGTAAACAGCCGTGCGGCCGCATCGTCGCAATATCCCCTTGCTGCCGCCTCGTTCAGAGGTGAGCGGTCACCGTGTTCGAATGCCTCGGATGAAATCTCTACCAACTGGAACAACTTTTCATTGCTTTCGGCAGTAAGAGCACGTAGGGCTGTCCGATAAGTATCTGTTCCCTTCAACCCGCGAACGAGCCTGGCAATTGTCTCCAGTTCATCCCAAGCGTAGTTCAGGTGGTGCGAGAGTCCCTCATTATGAATCCACGCTCGCGCAGTCTGACTGAGAAGCCGATGATATTCATTCAAGCGCAGGTCATTGAAGACGTAATCCGGATGCGTGAGGTCGCCTCGCAGACGTCCTTCTTTGGCGAGCTGATCGCGGATTGGCGTGCCCCCATAGGGCAACATGCGGCAGAAAGTGGCTGCCGCCGAACCGTCCCCAGTGATCTCTCGAAGAAAGCCGACGTTCTGACGGACCGATTCGAAGGTGCTGGAAGGGTCAAACAACATGAAACCATATGAGAAGAGAATCCCCAGATCTTTCAAAGTTCGAACTGCCTTGAGATTGCCTTCGACGGTCATCTCTTTGTTCAACACTTCCAGGCCGTCTTCAACGCCCGACTCAATACCCATGTAGACAAGGAACAGACCCGCATCACGCAAGCGAATGAAAAGCTCGGCATCGACATACTCGCCGCGACAGCTGATCTTCCAGACGGTATCGTCAGCGAGTCCGCTCTCGTGGAAGCGGTCGATCATCTCGGTCGCCCAGCGGCGTCCAGGATTCCCCCACAGAGGAAAATCATCATCCTGGAAGAGAAAAACGCGGACGCCGTGCTCTTTGTGGAGTTGTTGCATCTCCTCAATCACCTTGACAGGTTTCCGCACGCGCACGACTTTGCCCGGAGCTGTTCGGTAGAAAGTGTGAATAGAACAAAAGGAACAGCGACGCGCACAGCCCCGGCTGGCGAGGACGGGGAGAGTCGGGAAACCGCCAATCTGTTCAGGTTCGTATGGACGATAAGGAAATGGAAGTGTGTCGAGATCAGGAACCAGTGGCCGGGCCTCAGTGACGATAACTTCGCCTTTGCGCGAGTACGCAATTCCCGCACTGTCGTGCCAGTCCCGTCCGCTGCTCAGTCGATCGACGAGTTCCAGCAAAGTAACTTCACCCTCGTAGCGCACAACGCTATCGATCTCAGGAAAGTTCTGCAAAAGTTCGTCGTGGCAGAGGCTCGGATAGTGGCCACCGATTGTGAAATGACTCCGCATGCCTACATTCCGGAGATGGGTGGCCACACGACGAAACTGGGGAAGGAAGTACTGAAAGATGAGCGAGAAGCCAACAACGAGCGGAGGCCGCGCACACAACCGCGACGCAATCTTCTCCGGGCCATCGCGGACGTCAATCATTTCCACCGTTCGGCCATGCTCCTGGAGCACGGCCGCAAGGTATCCCATCCCAAGATTGCCCTGATCTTGATACCCAACGAGTGCAACATCGACACCACGGCGCCCAGCGTCGCTAGAGTCTCCGTATGAGGATGTTTGGCTCGCGGGTCCTACCCTAGCCACGACCAGCCGCGACGATCTTTGCAGCCTTCGCGGCTCCATCGGAGATGTTGCGATAGACGTTGGCGACGGTCTCCAACCGGGTGGCGAGCAGTTGCGCACGAATAGCGGGATCGCCTTCGAACACCAAAAACTCCATGCCAATCGGGTCGGTTGCCGGACAGTGAGTACTCAAAATCCTGCTGAGGAAATTTAATTCTTCACTTTTTTCGAAGAGTCCCACGGTAGTTTCTCCTTTGGCGAACGATAAGAAACCCTTGGGTTCGATATGGGCCGAGAAAAACAGGGTTGCGAAAATTAAAGACGAAAGAGGCGGACTTTGCGAGGGGCCTACAAACTGGCGGCGATTTTAAGCCGGTCCTTTTGTGAAGTCAAGAAGTGTTTACCGACGGTGGCGCCTCAATTAAAAACGAGACACGTACCGACAAGGGTTCTTAGGAATACTTGAACTGGGCCGTAGATTGACCGGGCTTTAGCGTCGTCTGACCACAACGATCATAAAGGTGCCCGGCTTCGCCTTCGGACGTTCGCCCGCCTTTGCTTCCTCAAACTCCGACGTTGGCAAATAAATTTTGTGCTCGGCCGCATCGACATCCATCGTCCTGGCGCCGGGAGCGGTCGTTACGGTCTGCACGATGTCGAACTTGCCATTTTTCTCCTCGGCTACGTTGAGGTTACCGTCCCGGCAGCTCGCGAAGGCCTGGTGGCCATCCCAGCGGGTTGCATCCACTCCGGCGCCGATGGGAAGGTCAGCCAGCACCTTGCCGTCATCGGTGCTCATCACAATCATCTCCTGCGGTTTGCGGCATCCAACAAAAAGTCGGTGCTTCACGGGATCGATCGACAGGCCGACCGGTGAACCTCCGGGCGCGACCGGCCAGTGAGCCAGCACTTTCTTTCCTTTCAGATCCACCACGGCGATTTGATCCTTGTCTTCCAAATTGACGTATGCCTTTCCCGCACCGTCCGCCGCCAAGAACTCCGGTTTGCCGCCAAGATCGATCGATTCAATCTTGGCCGTTTTCGGGTCGGCGTCTGCTTTAAGTGTGGCAAGCGCACCTGCATCGCCACAAGCAACAAGGACAAGCCCGGTGCTCTTGTCGTAGATGATTCCGTCGGCATCGTCTTTTGCAGCCACAGTTCCGAGGACTGCGCTGGTGTTGAGATCGAAAATCACGATTGAGCCGGCGCCATCAGTGATAAACCCGCGTCCGAACTCTGGGGCCAGCGCAACGCCGTGATTGTGCTTCTGGCCGGGGATGTCGGCGATCGTCTTTCCCGACTCGGCATCGATGACCATCGTGTGCGTGCTGCGCGGGATGTAAAGACGATGATGCTGGGGGTCGACAGTGGCGTAATCGTAGCCGCCTTCGCCGCCGATGTGGAAGGTCTTTTCGACGGCCCATGTGCCTTGGGCGAGGACTCGTCCGCTAAGAGTTAAGGTGACAATTGCGATGAGTAAGCGCACAGATAGATTCCTTAAGCGCATCCGATCCTCCGGTGAGCGCGCCCTAGCTGATCCGGCAGGCGCGAAACTGATGCGGATCACATTAGCTGTTGAACATGAAAGGAACCTGAAGGTGGGAAAATCAGTTCATGTTCAACAAATCCGGAATCACCGAATTACATACCGCAATGCACGAGCGATTGGATCTCTTGCTGCAACATGTCGCGACCGTGCCTGATGAACTCCGTCACAAACCTGTTTCAGGATTCGGCCATCCATCCATTTGGAAGCAGCTTGTGCACATCCTGACCTGTGAGGAGGGATGGGTGCACGATTTGCAGAACAAGAGTTTTGCCGGCTGGAACGAAGAAGATTGCTCAACGATGGCAGACTTGCTAGCAGCTAAAGAGCGCATACGGGAGGCGACGCAAACTTATTTGGTCAATCTGACAGAAGAGCAACTGAACACAACACTTGCGGAGCGTCCCGTGGATTGGGGTGGTGAACTTCGCAGTCCTGCTTTTATCCTGCTGCACGTCATAACCCACGCATTTCACCACAAAGGTCAAGTTGTTGCGATGCTGCGAATTCACGGATACCCGGCACCCGACACAGATCTGCAGCAGGTATAGATTTGCCGAGAAATAACTAAGACCGCCGAAATTCGCTGAAGACTAGGTGTCGTTTGGACCTGTCAATTTTGACAGGTGGCCCAAGTACGCTGCTCCGATAACGTCTTGCCGCAGTGGGCCCATCTCAGTCTGTCCCAGTTTGGCTTAGGACAGGAACTCAGTAACCTTCGTCAAACCGAAGACTCCGGCCTCAAACGCGGCCGCAGTTCCTCATCTCTCGGGCCACAGGCGCTTCAACCCTATTGGTTGGTTGTTGATGTTTGGGTACGAAGACCATCTCGCGCGGAATCCCTTTCCGCAGATCGCATCTTCAGCCATCCAGCCTTACCCAATCCAGTCAACAGGCATGAACTGCACAAGAGAGGAGACTATTCTATGCACACCAATGGACGCCCGAAAGTTCTCGTTCACGTCGCTTTTCTGTTGGCAACAATCACATTGCTGCTGGTGACACCTCCGAATGCAACTGCCGGCACAAACAAGCATCCCTTATGCCAGGCGCTCGCGGCCGGGACCGCGTTCGCTTCCTCGGGGGCGCAAATGTGGTGCTTCGGCCCACAACCGAACGGACCGATCCCGCACATTCGCCGTTCCTTCCCGAAGACTGCAGGCACAGGGTTCTTGTCCAACAACGTGAACGCCGCCAGCTTCTCCGAAGATGTGACGAACAATGGAGAACGTGGGTCTGGCGAATCGGAAACTTCCATCGCGGCCTCGGGGAAATATGTGGTCGAAGGGTGGAACGACTCGACTGGCTTCTTCGCGCCATGTCCTTCGCCGGGAAATAAGGAAGAACTGAGCGGACTTGGCTTTTCCAGCAACATTGGGAAAACTTTCTCCGATCTCGGCGCACCCCCAAATGCTAACTGCGCTATTCGGAGATTAGACGGCGATCCGAGCATCGATGCATACGTAGTAGCTGGGAACACCTACTTCTACTATGCCAGCCTCTATCCGTCGGTTACCGGCAGTGACTACAACGCAATTGCGATCAACGCGTGTCAGGTGCAACCTGGCTCCCCGGCAACTCTAAGCTGCGGGCAGCCGATCGTTGCGGCCGCCAGTACGGAATGCCAAAACGGCTTCTGCAGCTTCCTGGATAAGGAGTTCGTCACCATCGACGCAGGGCACGGAAGGCTCTATATCAGTTACACGGAATTTGGCATCACCTTTGGCTCACAGATCGAACTTGCAAGCTGCGACCTTGGTAACGCCTTTGGTGGTCCGGGACCGCTTGGTGGGACACCGGCAGTACCAGTTTGTGAAAATGGTTCGGCTGCCAGTTCTGTCACGCCACCGCCACCTTACTTGATCGTCGAACCCGCTGACCTCATTAACTTCTGCGAACTCGAGGGAGCTTACCCGGCGACCACCACGGGTGGGGACCTCTATGTCGCGAACGAGTTCAACTGGGGAGACGGCTGCGCTCAAGCACATCTCGAGCAGGTGGCGTACACTCCGCAAGCATGCCTTACCCTGCCGGCATCATCTTGCGGTCCGGCTGCGATGACCGAAATCCCGGTCATCTCGACCGACCTGACTATTATTCCCGGTTATAACCGAGGCGTAGGCAATGATTTTCCACGCATTGCGGTTAGCGACATGAAAGGAACGGTGAGCATTGTCTGGAATGACACGCGTTCGAATCCAATGGCAGACATTTTGCTGCAGAGTCTGCAACTCGTAAGCCTTGCCCCGGTACAGGTCGCACCAGTCAAACTGAACAATGACACGGGGATCGGCACGTTGCATTTCCTTCCTGCAGTGCGGAACACAGATGCAAACGGGCTTTTGAACGTCTCCTGGTACGATCGGCGCCGGAATCCGACCTCGGGAGACACTGATGTATACGCCGCGCTCATGGTAGACCCGACAACCACGAGCACGCCGAAATCCAATGTTCGCGTAACCAGCGTGCAATCGGACTGGCTGAGCGTTGGGTCGATCATTATTCCCAACTTCGGCGACTACACCGACAACTTCATCGATATATCAGGCTCGCTGCAGGGAATGTTTGTGGCGTGGTCCGATGGCCGTTACAACATCCCGCAACCGTTCGCAGCGCATCAGGGAGTGAAATAGATTCGAGTGAAACTGAGAGAATTTTTCGGGCTGGCAACCGCCTCATTGTCTGAGTTGCCCGCCCGTTTTTTGTATCCATTCTTAGTCCCACAGACTCCCAATTCTTCTAGTGGCGCACAATGGCGCTTCCAGCTCTCTTGCCACCGCTTAAGATGAAGTCTTTCCCCCCAAGATATAAGCCTATGAGTCCCGAAGAAGAAGTCGAGAGGATGAAGGCATTGTGTAGGCAGGTTGTCAGCGAGAAAGATCCTGCGAAGTTCTGCGCTCTTTTGGAAGAGCTCGATGTGTTGCTGAAGACGACCGAAGATCGCTTGAAGCCCCGTCAAACAGCCTAGCAAAGACAAACGTGGCCTGCCTAGCAACCGGCTCGCCGTGGCCGGCTTATGCCCTGCGCCCTCTGGTTACTTCACACCCATTTCTGGATTCCACGAACCCTGCAGCCGGCGTATATAGATGATCTGGCCGATGTGATACGCGTTGTGCATGGCGATGGTAGCGATAGTTGAAGCATCCTTCTCGAGGGTCTTTTCATCGGCGGACTCGACAAACTTTTCGAAATTCAGCATCACCTGATCGAGTTGCTGGACGGCATCACTCCAGCGCTTCGCATCGAAATCACTGAAGGTTTCGTCGTTCTTGCCGCTGTATTTGGCAGGTGTTTCACCCTTTAATTTGGCCAGTTCCTGAGCGTTCCAGAATGCAAGATGGTAGGCCAACTGGCCGACCGAGTGATTTCCGTGGCCATCGGTCCAACTTGCTTGCTCAGGCGTCACTCCTTGCACCGCAATGTTGGCGGGCACGAACCAATCTTTATTGGTGTGCGTCGCTTTTAGCTGTTCGAGCAAGAGATTCCTCAGCGTGAATGGCTTCTGCTCAGCTTTCTGATCTTGCGCAAAAGCGACGAAGGGCAGGCACAACAGAACGACAGCAATGGTTTTCCTCATAACGACCACCTCCGTGATGACGCAGAAGTGTACCTCAATGAGTTGCGGAGTTCGGTGATTTCAGACACGAGGGCGAGAACAAGCGGGAAAGTCTCCCGGCGTTGCCAATGGATATAACCAGGCTTCGAGAACCGCGAAGCGGAGCAGCCTCTTCTAGTGACAATTGAGACCTCATTAGCATCAGCCATTACTTCCGTGCTTGGAACATGAGTGCGCGACCGATAGAATAGTAGGTTTTCCATTGTGACGAGGACCGGCTTTGGTAGCTGACACCAGCTCCTGAATTCCCCCTCAAAATTACTTCTCATACAGGAGTCATACATGGCAAAGAAGCGCATCGGGATACTCACCGGAGGCGGCGACGTCCCCGGCCTGAACTCGGTTATCAAGTCGGTGGTTTATCGCGGAGCAGAAATCGGATGCGAAGTCGTCGGCATCCGCCGCGGCTGGGAAGGATTGACCCATGTCGATCTGAAGGACGCAGCCAGCAAGGTGCGGTACATCCTTCCTCTGGATCGCGACAATACGCGCGCCATCGACCGCACGGGCGGGACGTTTCTGCACAGCTCGCGCACCAATCCCACCAAGATGAAGAAAGTGCCTCCTGCCATGGAGGGGCAAAAGTTCGAACCTAAAGAATCGACCAAGAAGGGCGTGACCAGCACCGTATTTGATGTGACACCCGGAGTGCTGAAGAACATCGAAACATTGGGCCTCGACTACCTGATCGCGATTGGTGGCGACGACACCTTGAGTTATGCGGCGGAGCTCGATCGCCACGGGATGAAGGTAATCGCCGTGCCGAAGACCATGGACAACGACGTCCGCAACACCGAATACTGCATCGGATTCTCGACAGCAATCACGCGCGCCATGGATGCGATCGACCGCCAACGCACCACGGTTGGATCACACGAGCGCATCGGCATTTTCCGCGTGTTCGGCCGCGACGCCGGCTACACGGCTCTCTACACCGCGTACGTCACCACGGTGCGTTGCTGCATTCCTGAATACAAGGTCGAACTCAAACACCTGATCGAGCTGCTCATCGAGGACAAGCGCCACAACCCAAGCAACTACTCGCTTGTTATTCTCTCGGAAGGCGCCGAATGGCAGGGCTACAAGGTGAAGGAATATGGAGAACCCGATGCATTCGGCCATCGCAAGAAAATGAGCGTCGCCGAAGATTTGAGCGATGAGATCAAGCGGACCACGGGCGAAGAGACCGTAGTGAGCGATCTGACTTACGATCTGCGCTCCGGCAGTCCCGACTTCGTTGATCGCATGGTGGCCTTCACCTTCGCAGGCATGGCGATGGATGCGCTGGAAGAAGGCAAGTCCGGAGTAATGACCGCGATCAACGAAGGGCACTACGCCATGGAGCCGATTCCGGATCCGAAGCTAGGTCCGCGCAAGGTGGATATCGCATCGATGTACAATATCGAGCGATGCCGCCCGAAGTACGATCACAAGCTCGGCTTGCCGATCTTCTTGACGCGGCCGTAGTCAGTCGGTGACGTCGTTCGAGAACTTTCAACCGTTAAAAGAAAGTCCCCATCTCCTGGATAGAGATGGGGACTTTTCATTGTTTACGCGGCAGTTGCTTTCGTTAGTAGCTCGGCATTCTCTCGAAGCTCAGACTCCGCGTCGAGCCAGTCCTCTACATCATGACCGTCTCCTCGTTTTCGTTGCTCGTACAATTCGTACGCTCGCTTACGAATCCTCTCTTCCAGCAGAAGGGTCGAGTCGCGCAATTCAGCATGGTTCTTTGGCGTTACTTCAGCTTTCAAAATGGATCTCATCATGTTTGTCTCCATCGGAAATATGGTCGAAGGTGGTCTTCGCCGGCGCCAGGCTTGAGGAGTGAAATCCTTCGATGAGCCACTTTTCCGGTACTGCATGGAAGAGCAGATCATCGTTAGTGGCAAATTCAGCTCCGCAACAAGGGCAGGTAAACTCCCAGAGACCATTTGGATTTGACGCCTCGACCATTGCCGGTCGATACGCAATGACCATGGCGCCGCAATCTGGAAACGGACACGTAGTGCCCGCGGCTAACAACTCGGCTTCAAAGATCATGTCGTCATTCATATTCGGATTCCCCCTCTTTCCGAGACTCGTCGGTGGCGGCGGCCGTGCTGACCAGCGAACTTGACCCCATTCAGCAGCAGTCCGTCGTGACGATCCAGTGGAACGAAGCGAGGCGATTCGTTTTCACCTGGAGCTTTGTTCCGATGACTTACAACCTTGACTCCATTCATCCTGTCGATACGCAGTGTCATCTCCTGCGAGCAGTCGGGACAGAGCCAGTAGTACTCCGGTGTCGTGAGCCGCGATTGCGATCCGACCAGGTCGCTCTCGAGACGAAACAGAGTTCCCCACTCGAGGCGCCGGAAGCTCGCAAAACACGAAGGATTGGCACACTTAGCAAGCATCTTTACTCCAGATCTTGGAGACGAGGGCAAGAACGTAACCCGGTCCCCGGTGATGGGAACCAAGTCAAAACGCTGGACCTCAGTGACAAACGTGGCGTCCACAGCGATTCTGACGAACCAATGTCTTGATTCCCGTGCTCAATGATGTAGGGCTAAGGCCGGCCTGACGCGGAGACAACTTCTCCCGTCAAAGCACAGCGCTCTTCGTTAGGCCTAGGGGAATAGGTTTTTAAATCAGGAAAGTGCAGAGAATTGGCTGACGATTATCAGAAAACTGGACCAGAAATGAACGCTTAGAACCATGCACCAGGCGGGTGGGTCCAGAGGCCAGTTGCATCACCGATTCCGCAGGTAGTGAAGCGAAACGCACGGGAGGAACCAACGGCCGGACACGCGACAAGGATGGGGCAGCGAGAAAGACAGGCGTATCGGCCTCATTGAATCCGGTGTCTAGCGCATCCGCAGCGGGCATTACCATTAGCAGCGCCACGCTGACTGTGCAGATCGCCAAAATCCAACGAGAAGATCTCATGATACTGCCCTGATAATCCGGAGAATATATGGTCTTAAATTCGTTGTCAACGAAGAGGCAACTGACACTTCTAACTCGTGGATGAACATGGAGTTATGAAAAAACGTTGTCATCCTGATGGCGCCGTTCTTTGGCGCGGAGGACCCATGCAACTCTGCGTGTGAAACCGGTGCGGCCGGAGATTGCATAGGTCCTCCGGCCTGCAAAAAGCGCAGGCCATCAGGATGACAAGGATAGATGACTCAGAAGCCACTCTAGTGAACGACCAGCAGGTAGGTCGTGCCGAACAAAGTGGTGCTACTTTCACCGCCGAACATAATCAACTGCTGGCTGGCATAGTCATAGGCCATGCTGTGCGAGTCACGGGCGGTTGGGGTCTGCTGCGTGGTTAGCATGGTCCAGTCGCTTCCCGTCCAGACCCAAGTATCGTTCGTGCCGGAACTTCCACTGAACATAATGACCTCGCCCAGTTGCGGATCATAGGTGGCGGGAGTGTAGAAACTCCAGGGCGGTTGCATTGACGGGCTTTCCTCTGTCCAAGTAATGCCGTCCCAGGTCCACGTGTTGACAGGATTGACGTCGGCAAGCCCGCCGAAGATGACGACCTTGCGGTGGGCCAGGTCATTGGCGACGACGGCGGCGCCGCGAGCCGTAATCCAGGTTGCCGGATTTCTCTTCTTCCAGTTCGTTCCTGTCCATTGCCACGTGATGTCCTGATAGAACATGCCATCGTAGCCGCCGACCATTTCTGCATGGCCGTTCAGAGGATCGGTGAACATCATTGGCAGAGTTACCGGTGTAGGCTTCGCCGTCGGATTGGCCTGCGTCCAGGTCTGCGCTGCGCCATCCCAGATCCAGGTGTCTCCTAGATACTGCGAGCCGTTGAAGCCGCCAAACATGACGATCTTCTTGAGCTGGACGTCGTATGACATCGCCGCCGCGGTTCGCGCAGGAGGCGCAACCGGCGGGTTCAGTTGTACCCAGGTCTTGTTTTTGAAGATCCAGGTGTCGTTCTTGTAGGTGCTGCCATCGTAGCCACCGAAGAGAACAAGATCTTTCGCGGCTGGGTCGTAGGCCATGGGCGCATTCACGCGCGCGGAGGGGTGAGACTTCAAATTAAGTTGGACCCAGGTATCTGTTGCGGCTGAAGCGAGTTGGGCAAATAACACGATCGATACGAAAGCTGCAGCCGCACGGCTGCAGCGGACAATACGATTGGGCATGGGGTCTCCTTAGTTCGGATGGGACAGCTTGCGAAAACGCTGAAGTCTTATAACACGAAGGGGAAGCGCGAAAATAGAGACAAATGGCTCCATTTCAGGCGTAATAGTACATAACAAGACAGTTTGGGGTTGATATCTTTTACGGTGTTAAAGTTATGATTCCGGTTCCCGCGTGATCATGTACGTATGCTCCGCGTACTGTGTGGTCAAAGTCTTAGGCTCGCACATAACGTGTTCAGTCTGACGCTCCAGCAGGGCCGAGGTCAGTGACGTATGAACATGGAGTTGTGAAAGAAACCTTGTCATCCTGATGGCGCCGTTCTTTGGCGCCGGAGGACCTATGCAACTCTGCCGGCAGCGTGCGTGCAGACCGGGATTGCATAGGTCCTCCGGCCCGCAAAAAGCGTAGGCCATCAGGATGACAAATGGGCGCTGCACTGCCTCGGCATCCGGCTAGACATTTTTGCCGTAATTTTCACAGCCTCTTGTGACATCCGTCACATCTTTTCGTTCCCTACAGGACTAGTCTTTTCCGTTTTCCCAGTTTCTCTCCGAGCAGACATTCCACGTTGAGGCCTTCCCATGTATAGGAGAAGTGCTGCATGTCTGCTCCTGGTGTTATTCGTTTTGACCGCGTCGTTGGCGGGTCAGACAGACCGGCAAGTCCGATCGTCCGAAGCGCTCCCAGACTTTCCTATCCGGCTTCCGCAACATCCTGAAACGCCGGCGTCCCCCCTTCATAATTCCCTGCGTCGGCCCGTCTTGTGTAGGGATTCTCCCGCCCTTCCCCAAATCTCGGGCGCGGCCGGGACGATCTTTTCGGGAACCGTGACACGGATCGATCACCACGCGACTACTAGCGGGGCGCCGGTCGAGACGGTCTCGGTTACGTTTCATGTGGAGAGCGCCATTCGCGGCGTTATGCCCGGCGAGGATCTCAGCATCTCGCAGTGGATCGGCCTGTGGTCCGCTGGACAGCGTTATCGCGTGGGCGAGCGCGTACTGCTTTTCTTGTATCCGCGGAGCAAGCTGGGACTCACCAGTTGCGTGGGTGGCCAGATAGGACGCTTCGCGGTCGACACCCGGGGACGCGTGTTGCTGTCATCCCGGCATCTCTCTGCTTTCCGTACAGACCCCGTCCTCGGTGGGAGGTCGCGAGTTCCTCTTCGCGACTTCGCCTTGGCGGTGCGACGGGCCGGTGAGGAGGAATAGGCGTGAAGAAAGAGGTGACCATGACAACAGACATGGCATTTACCGTGCGCTATTTCCTCCTCAGACTGGCGGTTGCGGCTGCGATCGTACTGTTATTCGCATTGTCGTCGCGAGCGGGCGGTCCGAAATATGTGGCTGGATCCAGCTACTTTGATCCTTCGACCACTGGACAGCCGGTGACGTGGCCGAACGGCGTGATCAGTTATTACACCGATCGAGGCGATCTTAGCCCTCAGTTGCCCAATACCTCAGCCAACAGTTTCGTCGCAAGCGCATTCAATGTTTGGACGTCCGTTCCCACCGCGGCCATCGCGGCTACCAGTGGCGGCTCATTGGCCGAGGACGTGAATGGAACGAACGTTTACAGAAATGCCGACGGCTCGATTTCTGTGCCCTCCGATATCCAATCCTCGGCGACCGGCACACCCGTTGGCATCGTCTACGACTATGACGGCTCCGTCACCGACGCCCTGCTGGGCCAAGGTGCTGGTGGCTCGAGCATGTGCTTTTTTAACGCCGTCTTCGGCGGAGACGATAACTTTGGCCAGCTTGCCGCTTACCAGCACGCCCTGATTGTTATCAACGGCCAATGCGCACAGCAGTCCTCGCAACTGAATGACGTCGAATACCGCCTGGTGCGCGTGATCGGCAATGTGCTCGGCCTCGGCTGGTCGCAACTTAATCTGAATGTGATCACCGGAGCGCCGCATCCGACCGCCGACGACTACGCCGGGTTCCCGGTGATGCACTTCAGCGATCCGATGAATTGCGTCCCGATCACGCTGTGCTATTCCAATGCATATCAGCTCGCGATGGACGACGCGGCTGCGATCTCGCGGTTGTATCCGGTGACGTCACAGAATCAAAGCAATTTCCCCGGCAAGCAGATCTTCTCCGCCGCCACCGCACGAATTCATGGATCGGTCTATTTCACCGATGCCCATGGCAACGCAACTCAGCCTATGCAGGGCGTAAATGTCGTCGCTCGGTGGATTGATCCCAATACCGGCCAACCCTCGCACCGATATGTAATTTCTTCGGTCTCTGGATTTTTGTTCACGGGCAATGCAGGCAATCCCATCACCGGATTCACCGACGTGATGGGGAATCCATACTCGGATTGGGGATCCCCCAACTCGAGCGTCGAAGGATTTTTTGACCTGGCTGGCCTGGCACCGCCGGGCGGCAGTGCGCAGTATCAATTGAGCATCGAGGCCCTCGATCCCAAATGGTCGGCCGGAGTCGGCTCGTATTCGCCGGGTCCGGTCGCGCCATCGGGTTCTTTTGCGCCGATCACAATCAAGGTGACGCAAGGGAGCGATATCGAGCAGGACATTCTGATGGTCAGCAATACGCAACCAGTGCCGCATATCGCGACATCGTGGAGTACGCCTGCCCCCTTACCGGCGAGCGGCGACTGGAACTCATCGTTTTCCAGCTATGGGGACATGAGCTACTTTTTAGTCCCGGCACAGGCCAACCGGACTTTGTCGGTGGGGGTCACCGCTCTCGATGAATCGAGCAACGCCAGCGTGAGCAAAGCGCAGCCGATTATTGGCATGTGGTCGGCACTCGATCCACCGGGCACCGCGCCCCCGGTCTATACGCCATCTCCGTTCAATGCCCTACCGTTCGCACTCACTCGCCTCGATGTGGTCGTGAATACCGGAGGGAGTTTTATCGTTGGACTTTCTGACCTTCGCGGTGACGGACGTCCCGACTATCGTTATCACGCGCACTTTCTTTATGCGGACTCGGTATCGCCATCCCGCATTCCGGTTGGTGGCGCGCCCGTTCTCGTTCAGGGAATCGGATTTGCTCCAGGATTTACTTCAACCATCGGATCGTCGAGCGTACCGCAACTCGCGACCAGTTCCACACAATTGACTCTGTCCGCACCTACGCATGGCGATGGCGTACAAAACATCACTGTCACCGATCCGGTGAGCGGCGCCTCGAGCACCATGACCAATGCGCTCATCTATGGAGCAGCGGCCACCGACAACATTGTCTTGCTGTCTGGTCTGAACCCCTCGACGTCGGTCGGCGTGCCCGCACAGAATCCTCTGATCGTGCGTGTGCTTGCTTCGGATGGAATCACTCCAGTCAGCGGTGCGACGATCGGATGGACAGCTTCAAGCAACGTTCAACTCTCAGCGTGCGGAGGAGCGCAATCTTGCACTGTCACCAGCGATCAGAGCGGCTACGCCACTACCTGGCTGACGCCGATTGCGGTTGGCGTCGCCAACATCACTGCCACCCTGGCGCCGGGTGTGTACAGTCCGTCGAAATCTGTGGCCGCGACTCTGAATGCAGTCCAGTCCTCAACCGATATCGGCTTGCTCAACTCGCAGGTATGGATTTCTCAAGGCGCAACCGTGGGAGTTCCCATCACGGCGCGGGTGCTCAGCAACGGCTCTCCACGCAGTAATGTCCAGGTGAATTTCAGCATCGTGCTTGGCTCGGGAACTCTGAGCGCAGGCAGCGCGCAGACCAACTCGGGCGGATACGCTTCGGTCACGCTCAACGTCACTCAAGTCAATGCCGCCCTACGAGTCAGCGCATGTGTGGCTCCGTCGAATGCTCCCTGCAGCTTGTTTTACGCGAACGTCGTGCCGCTTGCGCAGCAAGTGCTTCTGCCTGTTTCAGGAGGAGGACAGATCTCGACGGGACAGGCATTTCAGCCGGTAATTGTCCGCGTGACGGACTCTTCCTCTCCTCCTAATCCGGTAATGGCCGCTCCGATCAACTTCCTCATGACTGTGCTTCGGGTAGCGGAGAACTCGGGCAACGATGGGCGGAATCCGATGCCGGTAATTCTGAAAGTCAGCCAGACAGCCACGACTACGGACTTTAACGGATTCGCCAACATCGTCCCGTCGCCATCAGGCTTCAGCGCGCCGGTCGAAGTCGATGTGTACGTTACGGCTGGAGTATCCGCGAGTCTCGATTATCCGCTGCAGGTCTTGCAGGCCCCGCCGCGGCAGAGCTCTCCGCCGGGAACCAAGGCCCCTCCCCAGAGCCAGCATCGGCTGCGCGTGGCGACGGTGCCATGGGAATCGCGGTAAGCGCGATTGGAATGACAACCGTCGGCGGGAGGCCGCGGAGTCGGTAATGTTTCTTTCGCCCCTTCAGGGCTTCTCGATCATTATGAAAGTGCTACACTCACCCATTTGTCGAGGTGATCCCGTTCCTGCGCGGTCTTCTTTCCACGCTGTTAATTCTTCCGTTTGTGTTGTCGGTGGCAGGTCAAGCCAAACATCCTTGACGGATGAACATGAGTTGTAGACGAACACTGTCATCCTGATGGCGCCGTTCTTTGGCGCCGGAGGACCCATGCAACCCTGCCTGCTGCGCTTGTGCCGACGGGGATTGCATAGGTCCTCCGGCCTGCAAAAAGCGCAGGCCATCAGGATGACAAGTTATTAGAATATTTTTCCCACAGCTTGCGCTGTGGGCTGCATTCTTTCGCCGCTTCGCGGCTTGGGCTTATTCCTCGCTTGGCGAAGGGCGGTTGCCAACATCGAAGGTTGCGGTTCGCAGCGAGATTTCAGAAACCGCGCTACGTTGGTGAACAGCCGATCACGGCTGTGCCCACGCAAACCTTACTAAGGTCGAGGGCCGCAGTTGAAGGTCCGCGATCCAATTGCTGGAAGCCTGACGGCCGGCCTCATTTCGTCCACCGATCCACCCAGTCGTTGACGGTCTTGTACCAGAGCTGCGAGTTCTGGGGTTTAAGCACCCAGTGGCCTTCGTCGGGGAAGTAGAGCATCTCCGAGGGCACACCGAGCATTTGCAGCGTCGTGAAGAGCTGCAGGCCTTCACTCACATCGAGCCGGTAGTCGCGCTGCCCGTGGATGACCAGCGTCGGTGTCTTGAAATTCTTTGCATACTGGTGCGGCGACCACAAGATGTAGCTTTCGCGATTTTCGTAGGGCGTGCCTTTGAACTCCCAGTTGTTGAACCAGAGTTCCTCGGTCGATCCCCAGGCCGACTCGGCATTGAACATGCCGTCATGCGATACCAGGCACTTGAAGCGGTCGGTGTGCCCGAGGATCCAGTTGATGGCGTATCCGCCGTAGCTCGCGCCCAGCGCGCACTCGCGCGTCTTGTCGATGAATGGATAGGTTTGCTCGGCGTAGTCGAGGCCTTTCATCAAGTCTTCGTAGGGAGCGCCGCCCCAGTCCCCGTTGATCGCGTCGATGAACTTCTGCCCGTAGCCGGTCGAGCCATGGAAGTTGATCATGATGACGACGTATCCGCTGGGCGTCGCGGAAGTTGGTGACGCGAAGAGCTCGGGATTCCAGCGATACGACCAGTCATCTCCCCAGGCGCCCTGCGGGCCGCCGTGGATGAGGAACTTCACGGGATATTTCTTGTGCTCGTCAAAGTTCGGCGGCTTTACGATTGTGCCTTCAACTTCATCGCCCTTCGCTCCGCGAAATGAGAAGGCCTCGCCATCCGACATGTCGATTTGTGAGAGCAGTTGATCGTTGACGTGCGTGAGAGCTGCATCCTTGCTGAGGGAACAACTCTCGTGCCCCTTGTCCACGTTGCCGGTTCGGGCGGGGCATCCTTCCGCGGTTGCATCCGCCGTGTAGATTTCAACCGGAGCTTTGAGTGACATGCGCGAGAACACCAGCTTCTTGCCGCCGGCGACCACGGCTATGTCATCGTCGTAGCCGTAAACTAGTGTGCGGACTGCCGGCACCTTGGCATCGATCGGGCCCACTGCATAGATCAGCGAATGCCGCATGTGCTCTGAGGCGAAGTAAATCGTCTTGGAGTCGGGCGACCATGTGAATGTTCCTACCCATTGATCGAAATCGGGCGCGAGGTCTCTCTTCTCGCCGGTCTTGCGGTCGTAGAGCATGAGGCGGAAGCGATCGCTCTCGTATCCGGGACGCTGCTGGGCGCGGTAGGCGATGTAGCGTCCGTCGGGCGAATAGAGCGGCGAGGTGTCGCTGGCCGGATTGTCGGCGGTGATGTTCTTCGCCGACCCTCCGCTGACCGAGACGATCCACAAATCGTTATTCGTCGAAGCCGCAGGATTCTTGTCGCGATTCGAGGCGTAGCAGATCTCGTGGCCGTCGGGTGAGAAGGCATAGTCATCCTGCCCTCCAAGCGAGAAGACAGGCGAATCGTAGTCGCCGGGCGTGAGATCGCGTGGAGGTGCTGCTGCAAAACCGAAAGTGTCATATTGCCGGCCTGCGCTATCAGTTCGAGTTGCGACCGGCGCAGGAACTCCGACGACGAAAATGTGTGTTCGCTTACCCTCCTTGTATGAGTTCCAATGACGATAGAGCAAGTGCGTGAGGATCTGAGCTTTGATTTTCGATTTCTCCGCTTCTTCCAGTTTCTTCGCGTTACAGATCTCTGCCTCCGGCGCGCCGTCGCACTCTGGATAGACATCCGACGTGAACAGAATGTTCTTTCCATCCGGAGACCAGAGTTCACCGCTTGCCTCTGTCGCGATCGAGGTCAGCTTGTGAGCGCCTGCCACTTTCGCGTCGGCACCATCAAAGTCGGCGATCCAAACCTGGGATCCACCGTCTTTCGTCGACAAGAACGCAAACCGCTTCCCATCCGGCGCCCAGCGCGGGCGGTCAGCGTCCAGATCGGCGATAATCTCTTTTTCCTGGCCTCCGGCGGTTGGCACGATCCAGATATGCGGCGTTTTGGTGTTGGCGGCGAGGTCGACATCAACCACGCTGAAGATCACCCACTTGCCGTCGGGCGAGACCTGCGGATCGCCGACACGCTTGAGCTTCATCATGTCTTCGAAGGTGAAAGGATGTTTGGCCTGGCTAAGAGCGGGGACTACGAGCGCAAGAGTAAAGAGCGCGAGAAGAACACGGCGCATGAAGGGACCTCCTCGACAAACGGATGAGTGTAGCACTTCCCTAGCCTGTCATCCTGATGGCCTGCGCTTTTTGCAGGCCGGAGGACCTGTGCAATCCCGGTCTGCACGAACACTGCAAGCCGAGTTGCATGGGTCTTCCGGCGCCAAAAGCGGCGTCATCAGGATGACAAGGCTTTTCCCATAGCTCAATGTTTATCGTGAAGGACACTTGGCTTGACTTGCCACCAACAACCCAAACGGAAGAATTACAAGCGCGAGAAGAAAACCGCGCATGAGAGGAACCTCGATGAACGGTACCGCCCCATGCCTGTCATCCTGATGGCCCGCGCTTTTTGCGGGCCGGAGGACCTATGCAAATCCCGGTCTACGCGAGCGCTGCAAGCCGAGTTGCATAGGTCCTCCGGCGCCAAAAAACGGCGCCATCAGGATGACAAGGTTTTTCCACAACCTCATGTTCATCCGTCACAGACCTCGGCCTCGCTTGGGCGTCACACTCGAGACACTATGCGCGAGCCTAAGACTTACTTCGTTTACATCATGTCCAATCGCTCGAAGACTCTCTACACCGGGATTACAGGTAATCTCATTGGGCGAGTGCGGCGGCACAAGGCAGGCTTCGGATCGAGATTCACATCAAAATACAAACTTGATCGGCTTGTGTACTTCGAGCGATTCGAAGATGTGCACAAAGCGATCGAACGCGAGAAGGAGATCAAACGGTGGCTGCGAATCAAGAAGATCGCGTTGATTGTGTCGGTCAATCCGGCGTGGCGCGACTTGAGTCTGGAATGGTTTGAGCATCATCCGTTTGAGCCGGACGCGGAGGCAATGCAACGCCGCCTGTCATCCTGATGGCCTGCGCTTTTTGCAGGCCGGAGGACCGATGCAATCCCCGTCGGTGCAATCGCTGCCAGCGAGTTGCATGGGTCCTCCGGCGCCAAAAAACGGCGCCATCAGGATGACAGCGGCTGGTGTGCTGCACGCAGGAATTGGGCCGGACTACGGTTTTGCTCTTTCGCCGAAGATTGATGTTCCGACCCGCACGCATGTAGAGCCTTCTTCAATGGCGACTTCGAAGTCGTGTGACATGCCCAATGAAAGCACATCCATGCGGATTGCGGAAAGCTTGCGCGCGGCGATTGTATCGCGCAGTTCGCGCAACTTGCGGAAGTACGGACGGGCGCCCTCAGGATCATTGCTGTAGGGGGGTACCGTCATGAGTCCGCGAAATTCAAGGGCCTCGAGGCGAGGGGCGACTTTTAGCAGGTTTTCAAGTTCCTCGGAGCCGAAACCAACTCCGCTTTTGGCCTCTTCTCCTCCGACGTTGACTTCAATCAAGACCGCCATCTTCTTCTCGGATGCTGTGGCGGCTGCATTCAATTTCTCCGCCAATTTCACCGAGTCGACAGAATCAACGGCGCTGAACAGTTCCACCGCCTTGGCGGCCTTATTAGTCTGCAGATGGCCGATCATGTGCCATTCAGCGCCGTTCAGATCGGCGAGCACGCTGGCCTTGCCCGCGAACTCCTGCACGCGATTCTCGCCGAAGAGCCTCAGGCCGGCTTCGTAGGCTTCGCGAATTCGTTCCGGCGGGTGGGTTTTGGTGACCGCCATTAGCGCGATTTCATCCGCCCGCCGCCCAGCTCGTCTTGCGGCGTTGGCGATTCGTTCGCGGGTCTGCGCAGTGTTTTCTGAGATCGACACTTTAAAACCATAAACCACCAAGGACACTAAGTGACACGAAGGAAACAGAGGTCCTTCGTGTTACTTCGTGTCCTTGGTGGTGAAACTCCTACATGATCGCCGTCGGCGGGGCCGGTTCATCCGGACTACCAGCATTGGCTAGCGGTACTCGGATCATCACCAAAACGAGCACGACCAGGGCCGCGACTGCCATCCAGATCGAGGGCGTCCAGTGAACGAGCGTGACATCTTTTCCCGAGCCGACAAGACCGGCGATCACCAGGCCGCAGAGCGCTTCTCCGGCGATTAGGCCCGATGCCGTGAGAACACCGGCATTGTCTACTCGCGCTTTCTGCGCATCGTTGAAGCCGCGGCGGTCGCGAAGTTTGTCGGTGGCCCAGCGGATGATACCGCCGACAAAAATGGCGAATGTGGTGCCCAACGGCAAGTACATGCCGACGGAGAAGAGCATCACGCTTTTGACTTCGATCATGATCATCGCGATACCGAGCACAATGCCGACCACAACCAGCGGCCATGCCATATCGCCACCGACAATGCCTTTGGAAAGCATCGCCATCAGGCCCGCTTGGGGAGCTGGAAGTGCGTTGCTTCCGAAGTGATACGCCTTGTCGAGGTAGGCCAGTGGAAAGAACAGAACCAGCGACGCAACCACGATCCCGAAGAGATCGCCAATCTGCATCTTGGCCGGGGTTCCACCGAGGATGTGCCCGACCTTAAGATCCTGCAACATTTCGCCGGCCACGGCAGAGGACACGCATACGACGGCTGCCACTCCCAATACCGCCGCCACTCCCCCAATTCCCTGAACTCCCAATGCGACCATCAGCAGCGCAGCGATGACAAGGGTACAGAGCGTCAGCCCCGATACCGGATTATTCGACGATCCGATCATTCCCACCAGATTTCCCGACACTGCTGCGAAGAAAAATCCGACGACGATCATCACCCCTGCCGCTACCAAGGATCCCGACAACACTTTCGAACTGCTCAGCCCGCCAGCGCCAGCGATGAAGTAGTAATAAAGGATGACCATGGCAACGAAGACCAGCGCTACTCCGGCGAAGATTGCCTTCGAGGGAAGATCGCGCTCAGTGCGGTTTGTCGCCGCGTGCGCCGCGGCGGACTTCTTCAGGTCCGAAATCGCCCGGGCCATGCCGACTGCAAGCTGCTTGCGCATTTTAAAGAGGGTGTAAGTCGCGCCCACGAGCATGCCTCCAACGGCAATCGGGCGCACAACCGAGTAATAGATCGCCCCGGCCAGCAGCGACCACGAGAGTGTTTGTCCAGCGGGCTGGGCCGCCTGAATGTAAGGTCCGATCGTGAAGGTTAGCAGCGGGACCAGCAGTCCCCAGGCGAGCAATCCTCCGGCAAAGTTCAGCGCTGCCAACCGCGGGCCAATGATATAACCGACGCCCAGATACGCCGGGCTGACGTCTGGCCCGGTGAATAGAGTCGTCCCGCCCGTGACAGTTGTGGTGACATTTGGATTCGTGCCGGTGCGCAACAACAGCTTTTTGCCCAATTCACTGATTCGAACGGGAAATGTATTGCTCGCGGAGAAGACGTTGACCGCGCCCAACAGATACATGAAGCCGCCGAATCCCATGTTGGCAAATAAGATCTTCGCGGCCTTTGCGCCCTGCTGCCCCGCCTTGTGGATCTGCGACGCTGCCACCGATTCTGGATAGGGCAGTTCAGGGTCTTCTACCATCACTCGGCGAAGCAATGTCACAAACAGAATGCCCAAGGTGCCGCCGATCACCATCAGAGCAACCGCTTTCCAATACTGGTCACGGGTGAGCCCCGGCCAGATTTCGGCCATGACAAAGGCGGGGATTGTGAACACAGCGCCGGCCGCGACCGATTCGCCGATCGATCCGACGGTTCGGGCGATGTTTTCTTCGAGCAGCGAGCCCCCCATCAGACGCAGCAACGCCATGCCGATCACCGCTGCCGGATAGGTTGCGGCGATCGTCATACCGGCCTTCAGCCCGAGATAGGCATTCGCCGAACCCAAGATCGCTGTCATCACCAGGCCGATCAGGAGGGCGCGAAGGGTGAATTCCTTCATCTCCATCGTTTCGGGGACGTAGGGCTTGTATTTCGTCTTTGTAGGAAGCTCTGTAGTGGGGCTGCTCATGGGCAGAATCCTTTTAGGGCGTGGGATGGGATTAAGGTCGTCTTCGTTGCCTCAAGGGGCACATTCCAAACAGGGGAACGGCGCACCTTAGCACGCGCCAAGGGGATGTGACAAGCGCGATTTCGCCGCCCGGGGATTACACTTCGGCACGGAACGTGCTGCCCAGTTCCTCCCCAAGCCCGAAATAATGCCGGAAGTTGTAAACGAGCGGCTGCCATTTGCCGGGATCAATATAGTGGTCCTTCAGGATGAAATCGTGGCGAACGTGAACTCTCAGAATTTCGACTTCGACCGCCGCTCCCCCGCCTAACTTCTGAAGTTTCGCGTCACCCTCGAGATGATGAATCTTGCGGACGACTGCTTCCATTTGAACTGGGCATTCTCGCACGCGAGGGGCTGAGACAACTTCGCTTCGCCAACAGCTGAAGCCTGCGGCTTGAAACTTGTCTTTCTCAAAACGGAATTTTTCCTGCTTGTCTTCGGGAACAGGATTGCGTCCGGTCAGAGGGGCCAATGTCTCTACTTGCCGCCACATTTCTGGTGAGGGAAGGTTTACAACACAGTCAGGACGCGTTCTCAGATTCTCCAGCGTTTTTGTGTCGGACAGCAGGCCGAGTGTGATCGTCCAGCCCAATGCCCAGAAAGAAGAGACCGGAGCAAGATTCGGCGAGCCATCTTCGTTGATCGAAGTGATCAACGCTACCGGCGTTCCGAAATAGAGAATCTTTGGACTGATGGTTACGAAGCCATTGTTATCAAGTACAGCTTGTGTATTCATAGGCAACTAGGATGAAGGTTTCGCTCAACCGGGATGGTCAAATTCAGGTTCAGGGATGTCCGCCCCGCTCTGCGATCAATTGCATCGCCGGCTTACTCGCCCAGTCGTGGCCGTGGTAACCCTGGCCGTGGAACTGCTCTCCCCACGCCAGCGGGGTGACATCGCGATATTCATGCATGGACTCATCCGGGACGAAATGGAGCTGCTTGCGGATCGAGGCGCGAGGGTTGGGATCGGCGCCATGATCCAGGAGCAGACGGGCGAATGCCCCGTCGCGCTGCCTTCCACATAAATAAGAATTGTTCACGACACAACAGAACAACGGAGTGTGACCGCCGAATCCGTCTGCATCGATCTCGGTCCGCGCATTCACGTCAGCGCCGTGTTCGATCAGCCAGCGGGCGATTTCGATCTCGTCGAACTCGACGCTGATATGAAGTAGTGTCGTCCCCGCCAGCGGAGTGCCATGCAGTCCGTAAGACAGGTCAGGACCACAGCCCAGTTCGAGCGGATAGATCTCCGCGAGAGGAAAAGTTCGGTTGGTCATTTGCGGATCACGATGCAAATGAGATTCAAGCAGATCAATGCGTCCGCGATGCACCGCCATTACGGGCGTATCAGGCAGTTGGATTCCGTGTTCCACAAC
This sequence comes from Candidatus Sulfotelmatobacter sp., assembly GCA_035264195.1. GTDB lineage: Bacteria > Acidobacteriota > Terriglobia > Terriglobales > Acidobacteriaceae > Sulfotelmatobacter. The sequence continues at coordinate 43,881 of DATFQQ010000010.1, forward strand.
CAGTTCCAGGCAACGATGCTTCCCTTTCGGGTAGCGCGAGTAGGTTTGGAGAAGTAAGGCCACAGGAGCGAGTCTATCGCCCTTGTCGTCGGCCAGTTCCGCACCGAGCTCCAGCAAGAATGTCATTCCGGCGTCATTCAGCGTCTCGCACGCTCCCAGAATCGATCCCGGCGCAGGCCGTGCTCCCATATCGTAGAGGCGCCTGGCTGTCTCGATCTTTCCTTGCAGGCAGGCGCGATCGAACGCATGTTGCACATCGGCGGCTCCCAACTCGTGCAACATTCGGATGATCGCATCCTGCCCCACATTGGCTGCATAGGACATCGGAGGTCCCCAGTTGCTGTCGGGCAAGCCACGAGCGGCCTCGTACAGCAGCTTGGGATTCTTAACAACCAGTTCGCGAACCGCCCGAACATCGCCCCGCCAGATTGCGTCGGTCATTCGGCAAGCGGTCACCAGCCGCGCCCAACTGGGCAGTCCATAGCTGCGAGCCAACACAAGCTGGGCATTGGCCAATTTCAATTCCGGCAGACCCGCAGCTTTGGGATGGTGTTTACGGAGTTCAGCTACAGCCGCCGGTTCGTTGTCCCGGATGGCGCGTAGCAAATCCTTGGCTTGGTGCCGGAGTTGTTCAAGGTCAGGACGGACGGGAAAGTGACGATCGTGGAACTGCTTTGGCATAACGGACCTCCTTCTAGGTCGTGCCCGAGGTCCGCAGCGGCGGGCGAAAAGGAGATTCGTTAAAGCACTGATTTTTAAGGTATCTCAGGTGGACTCGGTCCTCTCCGCGGACGGGTGGCGTCCTGTAAGCCGATGCCAGTATACGCCCAATGCCAACTTGCGCCATGTACCTGAGGGGCGTTGCGAGAGACCGGGGAAGTGTAAAATAGTCTTAATCGTTTAGCCCTTTCGGATCTCCGTCATTTTTGAGGTGTCACGATGAGTAACTCCCCCGATTCCGGTTTTGCCCATACCTACATGTGCCATGACTGCGGTAGCGAAGTGGGGTTCCGTTCGCGTCGCCGCAACTTCCTGGAGCGGTATCTGCTGCCTATCATGCTGCTGCAGCCGGTGCGTTGCGGGGAGTGCTTCCGTCGCGATTATCGGCTGATTTTCACACCGGTACGGGACCGACTTTCCGACACGCCTCGCATAACCCCCGCCAAGCACGCGGCTACGGCCAATCGAAACGTTGCCTAGGAACGAGTAAGCCGCTTATACTGAGAGGCAGTAGCGGCCGCGGTTGCAAGTGTCCGCGGAGCCCTGAAGGAGGCCGTCTTCAGCAGTAGTGAGGACCGAATCCGGGCCACTCCGGCCAATCTTGCAGTAGTGAGCCCGAGTATTGCTTCCGGGGTCATCGGGCCGGTTCACCATCCAGGCTGGCTTCGTCGCACCGCAGAAGGTCTCTTCTCAGTACTATTTCCGTCCGATTGCCGTCTTTGCGGCTTGCCATTGCTCAATATCTCCCGGTTGCCCGTCTGCCCGGAGTGCCTCGCTTCGATCGAACCCATCCGTGGAAAAGTCTGCTCAATCTGCGGCGAGAGAGTGCTGTCGTCATATGCCGTTTGCGATGACGACGGCTTCCGCAGATGCCCAATATGCCGTCGAATCGACCGTCCTTTTGAGCGCGCCGCCGCTTACGGGAGTTATGACGGTGGTTTGCGGGAACTGATACACCTGCTGAAATTTCACGGCGTAAAACCTGCCGCGGACGTGCTGGGCCGGATGCTCGGCGAGGCCATCGGAAAGCTGGATCTTGTGGACAAGGCCCTTGTCATTCCGGTGCCGCTTTATCGAGCGAAGCGGCGGCAGCGAGGCTTCAACCAAGCGGAACTGATTGCGCGAGCCGCGATCAAGTCCTCCGCGGCGCATGAGCGGCTGCAACTCGCTCCCGACGCTTTGCTGCGTACTCGCGATACTCATTCCCAGATCGGCCTGACCAGCCATCAGCGCCGCGAGAACCTACGTGGAGCTTTCGCCGTGGTGCGTGCCGCAAAAGTCACTGGCCGCGAGGTGCTTCTTGTGGATGATGTCTATACCACGGGAACAACGGCGTCGGAGTGTGCCCGCGTATTGCGCCGTGCCGGCGCCTCCAAAGTGTGGGTCGCCACAGTGGCACGCACGCTCAAGCTGGCATCTAATATGGAAGGTTTCAAAGTTTCAGAGTTTCAAGGTTTCAAAGAAGTCCCAGAATCTGCTGAGCCGCTAGAGTCGGAACACCTTGAAACCTTGAAACTTTGAAACTCGATTTTATGTCCCTAAGGATGGAACACGACGGACCCCGATATGCCGCCGGCATGTACGCGCCGGCGGCACCGCATCGGCCCGGGGATGGCCACGCCCTGTTGGCGCCCGTTCTCGTGCTGAATGCTTCCTATGAGCCCATCAATGTGTGCGCGGCGCGCCGCGCGCTGGTGCTGGTGCTGAAGGGCGTGGCCATGACTGAGGAAGAGAACGGTCACTTTCTGCACTCCGCACGTGTCGCGATGCGGCTGCCGTCGGTGATTCGGCTGCTGGAGTATCGCCGCATCCCGCACCAGAGCCGTGCTTTGTCGCGAAAGAACATTCTGCTGCGCGACCGCAATACATGCCAGTATTGCGCTACGGTTCTGCCTTCTGGCGAACTGACGCTCGACCATGTAATCCCCCGCTCGCGCGGGGGTTCGTCTACTTGGGAAAATCTCGTCGCCTGCTGCCATCCCTGCAACCGGCGCAAGGGCAATCAATCCCCCGCAGAAGCTGGGATGAAGCTAATGCGCGAACCACGCGCCTTCAATCTCCACACCAGCCGCCACATCATGCGCCTCATGGGACGGTCTGACGATAAGTGGAGAAAGTATCTGTTTTATTAGAGTTCGAGGGTTTTGGGGTTGGGGTTAGGTTTCAAAGTTTCAAGGTTTCAACATTTCAAAGTGGAACCCCAGTTCTCCCCATTCTCAGAATTCCTTTGAGACCGACGTTCCTGCCATCTAGACTATCGTGTGGCCCGCTCCTATCGCGAATTCCTGGTTTGGCGGAAAGCTAAGTCTCTAGCTGTCCACATCTACCAAGGAACGGATGGCTTTCCAAGGTCAGAGCTATATGGTCTCACGTCTCAACTTAGACGGGCCGCAGTCTCAGTGGTGTCGAACATAGCCGAGGGGCAAGGAAGACTCACCTCAGGCGAATTCCTCCACTTTCTGGGACAAGCGCGAGGCTCTTTGCTGGAATTGGATAGTCAGCTTGAAATAGCGTACGACCTCGCGTATTTGGATTCACAACGACGCGTCTCGTTGGAAGCTATCAAGTTCTTGGACTGCTAAATAGCTTGATCGAGTCTCTGCGTCGAAGGCGAGTGGTTACACCTTGAAACTTTGAAACCTGCTACTGGGGCTTCTGCTGATCCGGCGGCTTCTGATCCGGCTTCTGTCCCGGCGCGCGCTGAACTTCTTTCCCCTCGTACAAGATCTTCACGTTGGAGCCGAACCGCTTGTAGTCTTCGTACTTCACGATCTCGCGGATGTGAACGTCTCCGATCTTGAAGTGCAGATCATCGTCTGCCTTCGTATAAACCGGGAACCAATACTGCCCATCGATCTGCTGCCGCCACGTCGTGAATTTGGGAAACAGGTTTTCCTGGTCGCCCCGTTTTTTGACTTCGTTGCACGGACGTCCATTGCACAGATCGGGAACTGTCTTGCCGTAGGTTTTCACGATCTGGAAATCTTTGTCGTCCACCCAGACGCGTCCCTGGAAATAGCGCTTCTTGCCTTCGATCTTCTTCGGTGCGAGGTCGAACACGTAGCAATGCAACTCGTCTTCCTGCTGCTGACCGACATAAAGAATGTTGTATTCGGGAATCTCCGCATCGGTAAGCACGAACGGCAACTTATGCCGGATGTCTTCAAGGTCCTCCTGCGACATCGCGATTCTTGACAAGCTGGATTGCGGCGCGAAAACCACGTTTTCCATGCGCTTGCCCTTGTCGTCGAAAAGGACGTCGAATACTTCGTGATACTCGCCGTCCACGGTCTCACCATCGACGGTCTGCACCTTAACGTCCTGCCGGAACGTGTATTGGTCACGTGCCTTCGCAAACTCAGTCTCCTTCGCGGCAAAGCGCTTGATGATCTCGTCGGGCGTGGTGTCTTTGGGCTGGGCGGTATCCAGCGGACCTTCCTGAGCGAGGGCAGATGGACCCAGTCCGCAAGCCAGTAGCACGAGGCAGAGCAGAAAACGGAGCTTCATTTGTTTAGTTTATCGGAATCCGGACTATGGTTGTGATGCACTCCGACGCCGCCGCGTTAGCTAGAACGTGAGGGGAAGACGGGCAGATACCGCGGCGACCCTTCCCTCCAACCCCTCTCCGCTCAGTGAGGCTGGAGGGAGGGTGCTGCAGTTCTGCCGCACTCTTGGATGCCCTCCCGCATAGGAGGTTGCCGGGGAAGAAGGTTTAGAAAAGGCGGTTTCAAAGTTTCAAGGTTCCAAGTTTTCAAGGCTTAACACAAGGGACTCAGCCTGGATACGGCGATTCATCTCTCACTATGATGTCCTCCCGAGGAAGCCGTAAGTCCTCCGAAGGACCGTACGTCATTATGCACCAGCGATGCAGCCGAAAAGACCACCCCACACTGCACGCACCGTACGCAACCCGATCCACGTCAGCAGCACCGTACGCGCACGTACGGTCCCTCACGCCGTCTCCGCCGCCATTTCAGGATGACATCGCTTTTTTGGTGGTTCCAGAGCATAGCCTCCGGGTTCCGATTGCGCAGGTTCCTCTTGTACCTCAGAATTACAGAGCATCCGACCATGATGATTCCCATCAAGGACAGCAACCAGGGTTCAACCTTCGCCGTCAAAGTCCATCCGCGCGCCAAAAAGAACGCCATTACAGGGGAGGTCGGTGATGCATTGAAGCTCTCCCTCACTACTCCTCCCATCGAAGGCCGCGCCAATAACGCCTGCGTCGAATTCCTGGCAAAACTTTTGAAGGTGCCACGATCTTCCGTTACCATTGCGTCCGGCCAGACCAGTCGCAACAAAGTCATTCGCGTCGTGGGATTGTCCCTTGAGGAATTAAGGCACCGTCTATATGAAGCAGATTGAACCCATAGAAGCCCAGCAGCCGAGGTTGACTTTCTCTGAACGTATTCGCGAGATCCGCGAGGGATTCGAGCGGCCTTTTTGGATTGCCAACATCAGCGAACTTTTTGAGCGCCTTTCGTACTACGCGGTCTTTGCCGTGCTCGCTCGCTATTTGCACGAGAACCTGCACTTCGATGTCGAGCGTGCCAGCAGCCTCACCGGAATGTTCGGCGGATGGGTCTGGTTTCTGGCGGTCGTTGGCGGCGCAATCGCCGATCGCCTCGGCTTCCGCCGCGCCCTTTCGCTCGCATATCTCTTCCTTAGCATCGCGTATTTTTCCTTGGGATCCATAGGCTCGGACTGGTTCGCTCCGATCCGTAATGCTGTGCCGCTGGTGACGCTCGTTGCCTTCGTGCTGATGCTGCCAGCGTTGGGCGTGGCGCTCGTCAAACCGAGTGTCGTTGGAACCACAGCACGGGCTTCCAAAGAAAACGTTCGCTCGGTGGGATACTCGATCTACTACACGCTGGTCAATGTAGGCAGCACTTTGGGACCTTTGCTCGCCGGATGGCAACAAGAGCACGGCAGCGCGGAAAATGTCTTTCGCATCGCCGCAATGAGCGTATTCGCGATGCTTTTCTTCGTGCTGCTTCTTTTCAAAGAACCGCAGCGCGCAGACAATGCCCCTGCAGCCACTCTCGCCCAGGTCGGAAAAAACTTCCTTACGGTCATTTCTAATCCGCGGTTCATGATCTTTCTGCTCATCTTCACTGGATACTGGGTCGTCTTCTGGCAGGAATTTATCGCGCTGCCGTTGTTCATCTCCACCTATATCGATCCCAATGCAAATACGGCACGAATCCTGGCAGTGGACCCCATCGTCGTGATCTGTTTCACCATGCTCATAGGCTTTCTCACCAAGCGCATGCACGCCTTTCATGCGATCGTTCTCGGGACGCTGGTCTCGAGCGTCGCGTGGATTCTGCTGATTGTGCATCCTTCGGTCTGGATGGCCGTGGCAACGTTGGTAGTAGTTGCCATCGGCGAAATTATCCAGCAGCCGCGTTACTACGACTACATCTCCCGCCTAGCACCGCCCGATCAGCAAGGCACGTACATGGGATTTGCCTTTCTGCCCCTGGGTATTGGATCGTTTGTCGCCGGAAAGTTCAGCGGGTGGTTGATGCGCCACTACGGCGAAGAATTACATCAGCCACAGATGGTTTGGTGGTGGGTCATCGGTGTCGGTGTGGCAACGACGATTCTTCTCTGGATCTACGACCGGGTGGTGCGGGCTGAATCGGTAGACGCTTGACTTCGGCCCTGCCGAGGAGCATGATTCGCCCGCAGTTAGCGAAGTGCAAGGAGGCTCTATGCCACATTACCTGCAGCAGGTTGCGTATTCCCAGCAAGGCTGGGAGGCCTTGGTCGCGAACCCGCAGAATCGCATTGAAGCTGTCCGGCCCGCGATCGAACAACTCGGAGGGAAAATTGAAGCCGCGTGGTTCTCGTTCGGAGACTACGACATCGTAGTGATCACCGATCTGCCCGACAACGTCAGCGCAGCGGCGATCGCGATGGCATTCGCCGCCGGAGGCGCTTGCAAATCGGTACAAACCACTCCGCTGATTTCACCCGATGAAGCACTACAAGCGTTGCGCAAGGCGAAAGAATGCGGATATCGTCCAGTAACGGCCACGAGCCGTGCCGCATAGCGAATGAAGCAGACTCGATAACGAGAGGCGGCCGCGAAATGGCCGCCTTTCTTTTTCCTGGACTCACTTCGATGCCGACAGAGAAAGACACCCCAGCACAAGTCGCAACGCAAATCCGGCGTGCTCTGAAAGATGGCGGTTCAGCCGAGCACGCCGCCGGAGTGCAATGGTTCTTCAAAGAAGAGATTAAATCGCATGGGTGGTACACAGCCGATCTGCGCCGCGCCGTACGCCAATGCCGGAAAGACATCCTGCGAGAGCACGACTTCGATTTTCTCGTCGGAGTTGCCGATCAGCTTTTCTCTGGTCTTGTCCTGGAAGAAAAAGTGGCCGGCATCTTCTTGCTTGAGAATCTGACCGGCAAGTGCGGCGATCGTGAGTTCGACTTATTCGAGAGCTGGCTCGACCGCATCAGCAGTTGGGCCGACCACGATGGGCTGGTGCACTACTTGATCTCTCCTATGGTGGCGGCGAAGCCTTCACGAGCGAAATCAGTCTTCAAGTGGGCGAAGTCGCCGAATCGTTGGCATCGCCGAGCCGCCTGCGTGGCTCTGATTCGCGGAGCGCGGGCCAAGATGTTGTTTCCAGAAGTCATGAAGCTCTCCGACAAGCTGCTCAGTGATCAGGACGACATGGTTCAAAAGGGCCTGGGCTGGCTGCTGCGCGAGGCAGCGAAGTTCGACGCCAAACGAACTGTCCCCTATTTGATGAAAATCCGAGATCGCGCTCCGCGGCTTGTGCTGCGCACGGCTTGCGAAACGCTGCCACTCCCTACGAAAAAGAGAATATTGTCTCAGAAGTAGCTAAGCCAGGGGTCGCTGCGACGTTGACGAACCCCGGCGAACCATCGGCACACCGGATACAAGGCCAGAACCACCACCACCCAGACCAAATACACTACCGGCAACGCATATCCCCAGCCAGGTGGCGGAGTGATCGGAAATGAGCCGAGATCGTTGCTCTCGAACATCCAGTGAACCTGCCCATAACGCGCGTAGCAGACCACAATCGCCAGCAAATGGATCAGCGGGATATGCAACAGGTAGTAAAACATGGGTACCCTGCCGAAGACGAGAGCGGGCTTCATCCAGCGCGGCGTTCCTCCGTCGATTGCCCACAACAATAAAATCGCCGGTCCCAGAGTCATCAGCAGAAAAAGAAGTGAAGGCGGATATTTGGTCGTGTTCAGAAACGACAAGACGGTAAATGCCGCCGACCGTTGTCGGCTCCAACGTACCGGATCGCCATATACATTGATGAACCGAAGCACGAAGAACAATGCGGTGCATGCTAAGCCAGTACGTAGGAGAAAACTCCGGCGCTTCTCGGATGGCCAGCTATAGACCTGCCCGAGGGCGTAGCCGGCAGCAGTCACTCCAACCCAAGGAATCAGCGGATAACCTTCCAACAACGAAAACCGCGGGGTCGATACCAGAACGTTCGGAACGTGAAGAATCGACCAGAACCAATTCCTCCACGGCACGGCATCGAGCAGGTTGTGAGCGGCAATCATTGCCAGGCCGATTGTGCCAACCACAGCCGGCGGCAAATAGACCAGTGCAGAAAGCGTGATCATCGACCATCCGAGCGCCCACAGCACAATGAGGACGACGACGTAATAGTTGAAATTGAATTGCCAACCGAGTCCGCGTGTGACGACCAGTTCCAGAAAAATCAGCCAGATCCCGCGAGTAAACAGAAACCACGACAACTCCTTCGTCGACTTCCGCCGCCGGGCGAGAAACGCTCCTGTGCCCGTGAGCAGGAAGAATATCGGCGCGCAAAAGTGGGTAATCCAGCGGGTGAAGAATAAAGGAATCGTCGTTGTTGCCGGATCTGTGGGATTAACGCCGGTATTTCCAAAGAAATCACGGGTGTGATCGATCGCCATCAGGATCATGACCACGCCCCGCACAACGTCGACCGCTTCCAGGCGCACGCGCTTCGTCGAAGCAGGCTGGACCGGAGCGACTGCTGGTACCGCTAACGACATCCGCGCATTTTAGCAAGGAAACAGAGTGACACGGCCGTCCCGGTTTGCATCCACTGGGCTTCTCGGCGGCGCTCTGTGCTCTCTGCGCTAGTTTCTTACCGCGGAGGTCGCTAAGAAAGGCCGCGGAGATCGCTAAGCAATCCAGAACCTATTGGACCCGGGCATCACATCTTCTGTCGTAATTCGACAACTGTTCACGCACTTTAGATGCTGATCGTGGCAGAGTGCATACACTACGGTTTTTGCAATGACCCCGTCTGGTCGGGGTCATTTGCTTTTCGGCTATTTTCCTGGCTTCTGATACTCCACCGCATTTCCCATGGCGAAAAGATAGCGATTCGCCCAAACTCCATCTCGTTGTTTACAATAGGAGTTTGTCCATGAACCTACCTGCCATCCAGTCCGCGCTGCGTGAACGAAACATCGACGCCTGGCTGTTCTACGATCATCATCACCGGGATCACATCGCGTATCGGGTTCTAGGGCTGCCCACGAGCCTGATGGTGACCCGGCGCTGGTTTTATCTGATCCCCGCTGAGGGCGAACCGCTCAAACTGGTCCACAAAATCGAGGCAGGACATCTCGATTCCCTGCCCGGCAAGAAGAATCAGTATTCCGGATGGCAGGAACTCTTCGAGCAGTTGAAGTCGATGCTGGCGAAGCACCTCGATTTGGCCATGCAATACTCGCCGAACAATAGCGTGTTCACGATTTCCCTCGTGGATGCCGGCACGGTCGACCTGCTGCGCGGATTGGGAAAGAACATCGTGAGTTCCGCCGATCTTGTGGCGCAGTTCGAATCGACGTGGACCAACGAGCAGATCCAATCGCATTTTGCCGCGCGCGACAGCGTGGATTCGATCGTCGCCGAGGCTTTCAAGGAAATCGGCCGCCGCGTACGCAACGGCGGCGCAAAAGAGCACGAAATTCAGCAGTGGTTCATGGAAGCCTTCAAGCGCGAGAACCTGCTGACCGACGATCCGCCAATCGTGGCCGTCAATCAGAACGCCGGGAACCCGCACTACGAACCCCACGCCAGCCGTCCGGTACCGATTCGCGAAGGAGATCTCATCCTGCTCGACGTGTGGGCCAAGAAGAACACTCCGAATGCCGTGTACTACGACATCACGTGGATGGGCTTCGTCGGAAAGGCTCCATCTGATCGGATGCGCGAAGTTTTTGAGGTTGTGCGCGACGCCCGCGACGCGGGCGTAAAAACCGTGACCGAGGCGATCAACGCCGGCCGCCGCATTGCGGGATGGGAGGTCGATCGCGCCACCCGCGGCCACATTCAGAAGGCCGGGTTCGGCAACTATTTCATCCATCGCACCGGACATTCCATCGGCACAGACGTCCATTCCAATGGAGCGAATATGGACGATCTCGAAATTCACGACGAGCGGCAGATTCTTCCCAATTCCTGCTTCTCGATTGAGCCCGGCATTTATCTGCCGGAATTCGGCGTGCGCAGCGAGGTCAATGTGCTGGTGCGCCCCAAATCGGCGGAAGTGACTGGGAAAATCCAACGCGAGATTGTGACGATTTAAATGGCAAATTCCACGACAGAGAAAGCAAAGGCAGCCGAGGCGACCCCCTTGACGGTGATGAGCGTGCTGGCGCCAGCGATCGGCTGGCTGATTCCGGGTGCGGGACACATGATCCAGAGACGCTGGATCCGCGGCGCTCTGCTCTTCATCTCGATCGCATCGTTATTCCTATTGGGACTCGCGATGCAAGGCCGCATCTACAAGGCGAACGGCGGCGACATTCTCGACATTCTGGGCTTTATTGGAAACGTTGGTGCGGGTGCCTTCTACATCATTACGCTGGCTCAGGACTGGGGCCAAGGTGCGATTGCCTTTGCAACGGCGGACTATGGCACCAAGTTCATGATCGTTGCTGGGCTGTTGAACTTCATCGCCGTCGCGGATGCGTATCACATCGCGATTGGAAAGAAGAAATAAAGACAAGTTTCAAATTTTCAAGGTTGCAAAGTTTCAAAGTTCATCTTGTGAATGCGTCTTTGAAACCTTGAAACTCTGAAACTTTGAAACCTCGAAGGAAAAGAATCCGTTGACCATTACTCTCAATCATTTCAGCGCGGCGCTGGTGTTCTCTCTCTTCGCCTCCATCGTCTTTGGCATCACGCACCGCGAGACTACGCGCGACATGGTCCGCTACGGGCTCTATTGTTTTGCGATGTTTCTCGGCGGAGTTTTCGTGGCCGGATGGGCCATGTGGGTGCTGAGAAGATAGCTGCGAACCGCGAGCTACGAGCAACATGCGTCCTGACTCGAAGCTCATCACTCGGAGCTCGAAGCTAGTTCACCCTTCCCACACAAACGCGTCAAACACTCTCTTGGTATCAAAATTCAGGCGACGGTAAAGCGCGACGGCCCGCGCATTCGCTTCCGTCACAGTCAGCGAGAGCATCGAGAAGTTTCGTTTCCTGAGGTTGCCTTGGCTCGCAGCAAGCAGCGACTCCCCAATGCCTCGGCCGCGATACTCCGGCAGCACGCACACTTGAGTGACATGTCCGACATCGTTTCTCACGCGCGAGCACAGGATGATCCCGATCAAGTTCTTTGCCCGTCGATCTAAGGCCACGAATGAAGATTCGCCGTCGAATACCCCACATCCGGGAAATCGCACAATGTTGTTGAGAAAACGCAGCGAGCCGCTCAGCGTGTGGTACTGATCGTTGATCTGCGCATCGACATGGCCGCGATAGGCCGCTGTGATCACAGCCGCCGAGTGCTGATAATCCGCTTCGGACCAAGGGCGTATCTCTACATCGGGATGTACCGGTAACTTACCGGCTTCACTCTTCTCGAGCGTCAGCACCATAAACAGTCGCGGATGCCGCTGGAACCCCGTCTCCAGAAACGGCCGTGATACGGCATTCGCTTCATGCGCCAAGAGCTGCGCTTCGACCCGATGAATTCCCGGCGACTGTTGCAGCGTCTCGATCACATGCGTCAGCAGACGTAATTCAACCTTGCGCGATTCGGGTAGGCGCGTCCCGTTGGTTACGTAGAGGTCACCGATTACACCTTTGCTCCCTTCGTAGACGAAGAATGAATATCCGAAAACGCGTCCGCGATCGACCGCAGCGTAACCGGGCAAGATCTTCGCGTCGACGTAGCGAAGAATCATCTCCGCCGAGCTGGAGTAATCCCAGGAGAGCAGGCGCGACCAGATCTGCGTCTCGTCATCCAGCAGAGGACGCAAATCCAGGGAGGAAAAATGCCTGAGGTCGAGGATTTCCAAAAAGGGCTCCTGCAGCGGCATGCGCTGGTGGACGGCGGCAGCAACCGTAGTTGAAATCCGAGTGTAGATGGTCCGCCGCGAATGAGGCAAACCAAGGGGAACACGCAGCAGCAATAGCGACAAGAAGCGACCTTGTCTTCAAGGCGAACGTGATCGTGCTCTCGAACGCTCGACTTTCTGCCTTTGGCAAATTGCGCATCGACATCCGCATAACTAGGCAACCCGCCTCTAATCAACAAGTTGCAGCGACCCGAGCAAGCCAACCGGTGCTCCACCTCACCACGGCATGTGATCGTCATCACACACTTCTCCTGTGATCCCACGCATAATCACATCCTCCGCAGTTGAAACATTGGAGTGTCGATCACTCCTGGCTGGGGGCTCTCGTGGCAAAAGGACGCGTTTCCATCGTCGTTGAGCGCTGCAAGGCTTGCGGCTTTTGCGTGGAGTTCTGTCCCACGCATGTGCTGGCGCTCTCATCGGCTTTCAATTCCAAGGGCTATCACCCGCCGCATGTGGTGCATCCGGAAAAGTGCAGCGGCTGCGATTTGTGCGGCATGTACTGTCCGGACTTCGCTATTTACGGAACGAAGGCGGCCGAAGCAAAGTCTCCAGATCCGGCCAAGACGCCACCCGCGAGTGGAGGTGTGAAATGAAAGCCGATCCTCGTGGCGTGCTGACCGGAACCCACTTCATCGACGGCGACCACGCCTGCTGCGAAGGAGCGTTAGCCGCCGGTGCGCGCTTCGCTGCGGGATATCCGATCACCCCATCGACCGAGGTTGTTGAACGCTTCGCGTCGCGCGTCCCTACCGTCGGAGGCACGTTTATCCAGATGGAAGATGAACTCGCTGCCTCGATCACTCTGCAAGGAGCAGTATGGGGCGGAGCCAAAGCTTTTACCGTCACATCTGGCCCCGGCTTCTCGCTCATGATGGAGCACATCGGATACGCGGCGATGACTGAGACACCCTGCGTGTTCGTAGATGTGCAGCGGGGAGGGCCATCGACCGGACTTCCCACGCTACCAGCTCAGGCCGACATGATGCAGGCGCGCTGGGGATCGCACGGCGACTACGAGATCATCGCGCTCTGCCCAAACTCGCCGCAGGAGTGTTTCGACCTCACCATCAAGGCCTTCAACCTGGCAGAAGAGTTCCGCGTCCCCGTGATGTTCATGATGGACGAGGTCGTGGGCCACATGACCGAGAAGGTCGTGATTCCGTCCGCAGACCAGATCGAAGTCGTTCCCCGCAAGCACACGCGTAAATCGATCGAAGAATACCTGCCCTATGGAACAAACGGTGACATGGTCCCGGAGATGGCGCATGCCGGCGAGGGCTACAAGTTCCACGTCACAGGCCTTACGCACGACGAGCGCGGCTATCCCAACATGACGCCGCAGACACAAGACAAGCTCGTGAAGCGGCTGCAAAACAAAGTTCGGGCGGCTGCCGACCGTGTCTGCTTGTTTGAGGAGGATCGGCTCGATGGTGCGGATGTCGTGGTCGTTTCCTACGGAATTACGTCACGCGTGGCACAACGTGCCATCGATCTCGCACGCGACCGCGGACTGAAAGTCGGCAAGCTGCGATTGATCACCGCCTGGCCTTTCGCCGATAAGAAGATCGCTGACCTTGCCTCGAGTGTGAAGGCCTTTATCGTGCCCGAATTGAACCTCGGACAAATGGTGCGCGAAGTCGAGCGCGCCGCCGGTGGCAAGGCGAAAACCGTCGCCGTGCCCCATGCCGGCGGTGGAGTTCACAATCCCGACGAAATCTTGAGAGCCATCGTGGAGGCAACCCGATGCTGAACGTTATCGACGACACCGTGAATCCGGTTGAACCGTTCCTGCGCACCGACCGCATGCCGCACATCTGGTGTCCGGGATGCGGCATCGGCACGACGGTAAATTCATTCGCACGCGCGTTGATCGATTCCAATGTCGATCTGCAAACGCTTGCCCTGGTCTCGGGTATCGGCTGCACTGGCCGCGTGGCAGGATACGTAAAGCTTGATTCGTTCCACACAACCCACGGCCGAGCAATTCCCTTCGCTACGGGATTGAAGCTGGCTAATCCGAAATTGAATGTCGTGGTGTATTCGGGCGATGGCGATCTGTCGGCAATCGGCGGCAATCACTTGATCCACGCCGCGCGGCGCAACATCGACCTGAAGGTCATTTGCGTCAACAATCTGATCTATGCCATGACCGGCGGCCAGACTGCACCGACAACTCCCGGCCACGCGACGACATCAACAAACCCTTATGGCACATTCGAGCCCGCATTCAACCTGCCACATCTGGTTGAAGCCGCGGGAGCCGTCTACGTGGCTCGCTGGACAACCTTCCATGTGCGGCAACTGGCCCGCTCCATTAGCGAAGCGTTCCAGAAGAAAGGATTCTCGTTCATCGAAGTCATTTCGCCGTGTCCGACGCTCTATCAGCGGCGCAACAAGATGGGCGACGGCCTCGACACGATGAAGTACTACAAAGAAAAGAGCAAGGTGAAGAACGGGGCGCCCACCAACGAGGTCGGTCTCACGTTGAATGGCGAAATCGCTGTCGGCAAGTTCGTCGATCGCGACCGGCCCGATTATCAATCAATGATGCGCGCGCAGTACGTGGAATCGCTCGGGGACCGGTACATCGAAGAGCCCGAAATGGAGTGCGTATGCGAGTAACCGAGATTCGAATCGCAGGCTTCGGAGGTCAGGGAGTCATTCTGTCGGCCATCATCCTGGGAAAAGCTGCTTCTATCTACGAGAACGGTTTCGCCACTATGACGCAGAACTTCGGTCCCGAGGCCCGCGGCGGCGCCTGCAGCGCCCAGTTGGTCGTCTCGGACTCGCCTGTCTTATATCCCTACACGACCCAGCCCGACATCATGGTGATCATGTCGCAGGAGGCGTACAACCGCTTTGCCCACGAACTTAAGCCGCAAGGCCTCCTTATCATCGAAGAGGATCTGGTGCGAGTTTCCGATCTCAAGGGCGATCCGCGAGTGTATGCGATCCCCGCCACACGCTTCGCCGAAGAGCTCGGCAAGCGCATGGTGCTGAATTCGGTCATGGTCGGATTCTTCACCGCCGTCACAAAACTGCTCAGCGCTGACGCAGTACGTAAAGCCGTGGCCGACTCGGTTCCTTCGAGTTTCCGCGAACTGAATTTGAAAGCTTTCGACAAGGGCTATGAATACGGCCTGACCGCTAAAGCCGGCGCTCCGCCCGAACTAGAAGAAGTCGGCTACGCAAAAGAATGACGTTTTCGCTGGAATAAAGTTTTCGCTCACGCCATGCAGGCGAAGGCCGAAGTTTGTGACGGATGAATACGTTTATGGAAAAACCTTGTCATCCTGATGGCGCCGTTCTTTGGCGCCGGAGGACCCATGCAACTCGCCTGCAGCGCTTGTGCAGACCGGGCCTTGCATCGGTCCTCCGGCCTGCAAAAAACGCAGGCCATCAGGATGACAAAACATGGGAGCGCTACACTCGTCCATTTGCGTGGCGAGGAGGTTTCTTTCTAGCTCGTCGGGTTCATTCATAGCGGCGTACGAGCTAATCTTCCCTACTCCGTGATGATCCGGTCTGCCCACTCGACTAGTGACACAAAAACAGCGGGTGTACCGAACTTCGCTCCCCAATCCTTCAAATCTGTTTCCGTGACCCCACGGGCCCGGGAGCAAGCCCCTCAAGAAAATACAGGAATGTGTTTTGCGACGATCTTCTCTTGCATCTCGCTCAGAGGTGGCCAACCAACAGCTTGAATGGCTGAACTCGTGGCCTTGCGCATGAGGTAAGTCGCCTCTCCCGTCAGAAAAATCTGTACTTCGTGGCCGGCATCCGCCAATGCCAACCCGTGCGCGAAAGGGAAAGAGGCTCTGGTCGGATCATCTGATCCCCAAGCGCTCTTGATCATGATCTTCAGTGATTTGTGACCCACCGCCTCCTGCGCACTAGCAGAACGCATTGTGAGTAGCCCAAGGCCGAATAGTGGGAGCCGCGACAGGAGCTGTCGTCGAAACATAATCTCCTCCGTCCCGAGAACCGAGGATAAAGACTGGCGACGACTCTACACCGCCGGAGACAACTGCGCCAACAAGAATCTTCCTATCTCGTGTTGAGTGCAGAAACCCAGTAATAGTCCAGATTCTGCGGTAGGTAGTGTCCAAGAAATGTCACGCGGCGGCCTGCGGTCCACTCCATTACGTTCGACTTCCACGCGGGCTCGACAACCACCAGATGCTGTTCGAGAGGAATATTTCCGGTTTCGTAACGAGCAACGATTTGATTGCGATAGAAGGCCAGACCGTACTCGATTTCCCGCGACGTCCCGCAGACTGCAACGGGAAGTTTATGTGACTCAATGCTGGCCAACTCGATCGCCAGCGGGCGAGCCGACAGCTTCTGATCAATGGCTACGGTTCCCATCTTGAGCACGGCAGCAACCGCCAGCACAACGGGAATAAGCGTCACGAAACGGAACATCCGGAAGCGCGCCCGGGTCATGAGAGTCAGCGCAATCGCAATGCACACGACAAAAGCGACGACCACTGCAAAAATCATCGGCCGTCCCGTAGGCAGTCGATGTTGGCTGACAATAAGACCAACCAATACAGCAGGCACAATAGCGGCTGAAGCAACTAGTGCATGCAACACCGCCAACGGTTTCGAGACGGCGGAGTTCTCCTCGGATTGTCTGCGCAGATAATCGGCCAACAAGATCGCTCCCGCCGGGATCGCCGGAAGGATGTACCCCGGAAGCTTCGACTGCGATATCGAGAAGAACAAGACCGGAACAACCAGCCAGCAGCAGGCAAACAGGCGAAACTGCAATTCCAGGTCGAGGTCCGGACGCCCTGACTTCCGTTCACCCCACCACGCGCGCAGCGATTCAACCAGAGCCGCGACGACAAAAACGATCCATGGAACCAGGGCGAGAGCCGCTACCGGAACGTAATACCAGAATGGCTCCGGATGATGATAAAGATTGGTCGAGAAGCGGGCCAGGTTATGTTCGAGAATGAACTCACGAAAGAACTGCGGATTGCGCATCTGCGCGGCAACGTACCACGGCAATGAGGCCAAGCAGAACAGCAGAAAGCCCGGCCACCATAGCGTTCGCAGTACGATTCGCATCTCGCGCGTCGCCACTGCCCACAGCACGATAATGATCGCAGCGAGAAGCGGCGCTACCGGACCCTTCGCGAGCATTCCCAGTGCCATACAAACGTAAAACCCGGCAAGATAAACTCTCTGCCCGCCTTCCCGCCAAGCCCACCAACCGAGCATTCCGACGCCGAACACGGCGGAAAGCGGCATATCCATGGATGCAGCACGGGAATATCCGATGATTCCAGCGCACGATGCCGTGATGAGGGCGGCATCGACTTCGACCCCTCGCCGGAATCGTCGAAAAAAGAGATACACGGCGACGACGAGCAATGTGGCATCGACCGCCGACGGAATTCGCGCAGCTACATCACTTACCCCAAAGACCGAATATGCCAGCATGGCCTGCCAGTAATACAGCGGAGGCTTCTCGAGCCACGCGCGGCCACCGAGCACAGGCGTGACCCAATCGCCCCGGTCGAGCATCTCACGTGCGACCTGGGAGTAACGCGGCTCGTCAGCACCAATCAACCCGAATTGGCCGATTCCGTAGAAGAAGAGGAAGGCGCAGAATCCGGCGAGCAGCAGAACGTCCGTGCGGGTGCGAGCAGTCATGAACGAAATTGTTGATTGATGATTGTTGATTGATGATTGAAAATCTCCTGAACCACGAGTTCAATCAACAATCACAAATCAACAATCAGCAATTTCTTATTGTACGGAAGGTCCGCGGCCCACTTGGAGAATTACCGCACGGACTGCATCGGCCAGAGGTCCGTCGATCGAGCAGCCACTGGCGCACTCGTGACCGCCGCCGCCGAAGCTCTCGGCGACGTGGGCGACATCCACTTTGCCCTTGCTGCGGAGGCTTACGCGATAACGGCCATCGGGCAACTCGCGCAAAAAAGCCGCGACCTCGACGCCGCCGATCGACAAAACGTAGTTCACCAGCCCTTCGCAGTCTTCATCCATGGCATTGCAGCGCTCCATCTGCTTGCGAGTTACCCAGAAATAGCCGATGTGTCCTTCGAAATTCAAATTGCGAAGAGCTTCCCCCAGCAGCCGAATCTTCGCGACTGAATGGGCAAAGTAGATGCCGCGCGCGCAGTGTGCCGGATCCGCCCCCGCCAGCACCAGTTCGCGTGCCAGCGCGAAAGTATTCTCGTTTGTACCTTGAAACATGAACGAACCAGTATCGGTCATCAACGCGGTGTAAAGGCAGGTGGCAATCTCAGGTGAGAACTTTACGCCAGCCTCACGCGCCAGGCGGAAAACCATCTCCGCTGTAGCCACCGCATGAGGATCAATCCAATTCACATGCGCGAACGGTCTTCCGCTAACGTGGTGATCAATGCTGATCAGAAAACGATTTTCCAAGCCTTCGAGCCGCGTGCGATGAATGCTGTCACACTCGAGAATGATCGCAGCCTCATATCCGCCCACGACCCGATCAGACTGCAGGACTTGATCGGCGAAGGGAAGAGAACGGTAAATGCGCGGCACCCCGTCATGCAGAACGACATCGGCCTGCTTGCCCAACTCACGCAGCACCTGGCAACACGCAAGCGCGGATCCGACCGCGTCGCCATCCGGACGGGCGTGTGACGTCAGCACAAACCGATCATGCTGCCCGATGTGCCGGAGTACATCCTCCAGCATGTGACTATGCCTTATCTCCACTTGCATCCTTGCGGGCCTTGCTTCGTTTCTTCGCCCGCTCTAACAATTGTTCCACCCGTGCCTTGTCCTGCTCTGCGCGATCGAGCCGGAAATATAATTCGGGAGCGCGCCGGACTCGCAGCCGTTCCACCAGTTCGTGACGAATGTAATCGCGCGCTGCTTCCAAGCCTTCCAGGCTTTTATCGGCTTCCTGATCGTCTCCCTCCACGTTCACCCACACTTCTGCAGACCGTCCGTCGTCGGCAACATGAACCGCGGTTACGCTCACTAACCCAATTCGGGGATCAGCCAGTTCGCCTTCGACCAACGTTTCGATCTCTTCGCGCAGGGCTTCGCCGACCCTTCCACGATGATGCTTCAGCCCCCGCCTTTCCAAGACTCCACCTCGGGTAAAACGGTTGAGAATATCAGAAAATTGGATGCCCGTGTGCTGCCGGAATACGCCACACAGGGTTATTTTGACTCTCTTTTTCACTGTTCCTGTAAGTACGGAGGTAACAGCAGCTTAGAGATGTTGCAGAAGGCATCACGTCTGTCAGGAATACAGGAACCAAGAGTGCCGGCGGGAAGCTAGTAATACTCGACGAATGAGTCGGCGACGTCCGCGCCGTGATTGTTGGCAATGCGCGCCGCCGCCCGTTCTACATTCTTCATTAATCCATCGAGGTAATCACGGGAATGCGAGACGCTGACTACGCCGACCGTCGCACGATTCCAAAGCTCCGCTCCATCCAATTCGGCAACAGAGACGTTAAAGCTCGTGCGCAGCTTGTCTTTCAAACTACGCACCACCTGACGCCGGTCTTTGATCGATTGCGCCGCTTCGATATGAAGTTCGAGGGTGAGGAAAGCAATGGGCATTCAGTTTCGAGTTTCAGGTTTCGAGTTTCGGGAAAGTACAACTGCGACCAGTTCCCAAGATACTAGAAACCTGAAACGTGAAACTTGAAACTGCTACGCAATCACTTCCGCCGCAACACGCGTAGTGATGAAGGCTTCAATTACGTCGTGAACCTTAATATCGCCATAGTTCGCGATCGAGATGCCGCACTCCATGCCGTTGGTGACTTCCTTGGCGTCGTCCTTGAAGCGCCGCAGCGATCCGATCTTGCCTTTGAAGACAACCACGTTGTCGCGCAGCAAACGAACCTCGGCGTCGCGTTTGATCAAACCATCGATCACGCGGCAACCGGCCACAGTTCCCACTTTCGGGATACGGAAGGTTTCCAGCACCTCGGCGCGTCCCTGGTAGGTTTCTTTGATCGTCGGCTCGAGCAAGCCGCTCATCGCACGCTTGATCTCATCCTGCAGTTCGTAAATGATCGAGTGCAGCCGGATGTCGACTTCTTCCTGTTCGGCCAGTTCCTGCGCCTTGCGCTCAGGCCTCACGTTGAAGCCGATGATGATGGCGTTCGATGCCGAAGCCAGCAGCACATCGGTTTCGGTGATGGCACCTACGCCCGACCGCAGCAGTTTCAGGCGAACCTTATCATTCGAAAGTTTCGAGAGCAGATCGCTGAGCACTTCGACGGAGCCCTGCACATCGCCCTTGAGAATGACATTGAGTTCCTTCGTACCGGCAGTCTTGATCTGCTCTGCCAATCCTTCAAGGGATACGCGCGAACTCTTGGCCAGCGCAGCTTCACGCGCTTTTTGCTCGCGGTATTCCGAGATGCCTCGCGCCTTGTCGCGATCGGCAACCACCACGAACTGATCGCCAGCTTGCGGTAATCCTTCCAGCCCTAGGATTTCGACCGGAGTCGACGGCGGAGCCGACTCGAGAGACAGGCCGCGGTCGTCGAACATGGCGCGAACTTTTCCGAATACATTACCGACAACAAAGTTGTCGCCGGCATGAAGCGTACCGTTTTGCACCAGGACTGTAGCTACAGGTCCGCGCCCACGATCCAGCTTCGCTTCCAGCACAACACCCGTGGCGGCGCGATCTGGGGTCGCCTTCAACTCCGCAAGGTCGGCGACCAGGCAGATCATTTCCATCAGCAGGTTGAGATTCGTTTTCTTCTTCGCCGAAACGTCAACGAAAACGGTCTTGCCGCCCCAGTCTTCCGGCATCAAGCCGCGATCGGCCAACTGCTTCTTCACGCGATCCGGCATTGCTTCTGGCTTGTCGATCTTGTTTACGGCCACGATGATCGGCACTTCCGCGGCATGCGCATGGTCGATGGCTTCCAGCGTTTGCGGCATCACTCCGTCATCGGCAGCAACCACGAGCACAACAATGTCCGTGGCCTTCGCTCCGCGCGAACGCATGCGAGTGAACGCTTCGTGACCTGGTGTATCGAGGAACACGATCTCACGCCCATAAGCCGGAGACTCCTGATCCGTGATGCGTACCTTGTACGCTCCGATGTGCTGCGTAATGCCACCAGCTTCGCCTTCTGCGACGTTGGTCAAACGAATCGAATCGAGCAGCGTCGTTTTGCCATGATCGACGTGGCCCATGATCGTGACCACGGGTGGACGTGAAGCAGCTTCGGCAGCGGATTCTTCTCCGCCTGCAGCGGCTTCATCGATGTCTTTCGCAGCCTGCTCTTCGAACGTGATCACGTTCGTGTCCGCACCGAAGAAGCGAGCCATTTCGCTGGCGAGCTCAGCATCCAACGTCTGGTTGATCGTGGCAAAGACGCCGCGAGCCAGCAGACGCGAAATCAAGTCTTTCGCGCGAATATCGAGTTTCTCAGCGAGATCCTTTACGCTGATGCCTTCGGTGATCGTGATATTGCGCGTGATCGGCATCGGCTCGTTCGACACCACCATGCGTGGTGGTGGAACATAGCCCTTCATCGGTCCTTCTTTTACGCCACGCGGAACGTACCGCTGTCCTGGCCGTCGTGCGGGCGCACCCGGACGGCTTCCGGGACGAACCGGTCCCGGAGGTGGAAGCCCCGGACCGACACCAATCGGACGCGGGCCAGTCGGAGCCGAACGCGTCGGATGCATCGGACGGCGCTCGCCCGGACGCAGTGCTGGACGTGGCGCACCAACACCTGGCGCCCCCTGCGGTCGCGGGCGCTGGAAAATCGGCTGTCCCGGTACGGGGCGACCCGGCGCGGGGCGACCCGGTGCAGGGCGCATGCCGGCTGGCGCTCCAGCCTGCGCAGTCGGCGCAGGCGGTGCTGGACGCGGTGGTGGCGCTTTGTAAACAGGACGCGGGCCGGTCTGTGGAACGATCATGCGCGGAGCCGGCGTTGTCGGCGCAGTTGCGACAGGTCGCGCTGGCGGACGGGCAGCACTTGGTGCCGCCGGCGCGGCAGGTGGGGCTGAAGCAGTAATCGATGGTGGTGCCGGTGCAGGCGGAGTCACGACCGCCACGGCTGGCGGGGGTGGCGGAGTCGCCGGGCGCACGGGCGGCGCGGTCGCCGCAGGCGCAGCAGGTGGTGCGACGGGAGCATCAGGCTTCTCGGCAGCAGGCGATGGTGCAACCACAGGTCGCGTGACAGGAGGCGGTGCGACGGGAGCTCCCACCGAAGCCGGCGGCGTAACCGGGGCTGCCGGTTTGGCCGCTGGTGGCACTACCACAGGTCGCGGAGGCGCAACCGGTGCCGGTGGACGTACCGGTGGTGCGGCCGCAGCCTCTTTCTTCTGTGTAATCGCCTTCAGCACATCGCCTGGCCGGGAGATGTGCGACAAGTCAATCTTGGTTTTGATTTCTTCTTCGCCGCGCAGCGTACGCGCGGTGCGCGCAGAAGGAGACTGCGCTTCAGCCGAGCCGCGGATGTGGACCCGTACTTTTTCTGCTTCGTGCTCTTCCAACGAACTGGAATGGGTCTTCTTCTCCGTCACCCCGACGAGCGGTAGCGCATCGAGAATAGCTTTGCTCTTGACTTCCAGCTCCCTGGCGAGATCGTTGATTCGAACCTTACTCATCCGGCCTTTCTGTTTCTCCGCGTTGTGCTAGGTCTTCATCGCAGCCTCACGGAGTCAGCTTCTTGGACTCGCACGCAATCGAAATATTTTGCGTGTTCCATAACTATTCGGTTGTTTCGTGAGCTGGGCCCTTTTCAGACTCAAGCTCATTTTCGTTTGTCACGCCTTCGGTTGCTGCCTCTTCTGAGGTAGCTTCCATCGGTTCGGCAGGTTCGGCCGACGCCTCTTCCGCAACGACCTCTCCCTCGGCGCCTTCCGCCGCTACAGCCTCTTCCGCGCCTTGCTCCAGGCTGGCGAAGTAATTATTCACCGCGAGGCTGATTTTTTCCACCGTCTTTGGCCCGATTCCCTCAATGGCCTCAAGCTGTTCCGGGGTCATATCGGCGAGGGCTTCCACGGTGGTCACACCAGCGGCGGTCAGCTTCTCCAGGACGCCTTCTCCCAGCCCAGGAACGTTCTCCAGCGGAGTTGTCGCCTGCGGAGCCATCGCCGCCATCTGCTGCTCGACTTCTTGTCGCTTCTCTTCCTCGCTCTTAATGTCGATCTTCCAACCCAGCAGCTTCGCCGCAAGGCGGACGTTCTGACCTTTCTTGCCGATCGCTAGAGAGAGCTGACTGTCATCGACCACAACTTCGAGATGCTTTTCCGAGCTATCAACTATCGTCACCCGGCTCACCTTGGCCGGCTGCAGCGCCTTCTCAGCAAAAGTGACGGCATCTTCGTGGAACTCGATGATGTCGATCTTCTCTCCGCGCAGTTCGCGGATGATCGACTGCACCCGCATTCCCTTCATGCCTACGCACGCGCCGACGGCGTCCACGTCTTTGTCCTTCGACATGACGGCGATCTTGGTGCGTTCGCCCGCTTCACGCGCAATGGCACGGATCACAACTGTTCCATCGTAGATTTCCGGAACTTCTGTCTGGAACAGATGCTGCACCAACTCCGGCGCGGCGCGAGACACTACAACGCCCGGCCCCTTTGAAGCTCTCTCCACCCGCGCAATTACCACGCGCACGCGCTCGCCCACCGCAAAAGACTCCAGCCGCGACTGCTCTTTGCGGGGCATGCGCGCTTCGGCCTTGCCGATATCAAAAATCACATCCGGCCCTTCGACACGCTTCACGGTCGCGTTGACGATTTCGCCCACGCGCCCGATGTATTCGTTGTAAACGGTGTCGCGCTCGGCCTCGCGCACCTTCTGGAAGATCACTTGCTTGGCCAGTTGCGCAGCGATGCGCCCCAGAATTCCGTCAATAGGCTTGGAGATCAGCAGCTCACCGCCAACTTCCAAGCTGGGATCGACGCGACGCGCGTCCTCCACCGTGATCTGCAGGTTCGTATCCTCCACCTGCTCGGGAGTCTCAACAACGCTCTTCACGACATAGGCGCTGATCTTGCCGCTGTCCTTGTCGAGTTTGGCCCGGAAATTTTCCTGCGACTTGTAGTGCTTGCGCGTCGCCATCACAATGGCATCTTCCACAGCGCTCACCACAATCTGCGGATCGATTCCCTTTTCCCGGCTCACGCCTTCGATGATGTTGTAGAGCTCGCTAGCCATAAAAATCAGTTCTCAGTTGCCGGTGCCCAAGTTGCCGATTTAACGGCTCTCGCTATTCGGCTCTGGGCTTTCGCAAAATCTCGCGAGACCCGTTTGCGGAAGCCTGAAGCCGAGAACCAAAAGCCCGCCTTTAGAATTCAGGTACCAAGTTCGCCTTTTCCACGTTGGCGAATTCAATCTCAATCTTCGTGCCTGCCGAGTCGCCCATCTTCTTGCGCGACTTATGGCTGGCAACGCTCAAATCCAGCGTCAATCGGCCGTTTTCGAAGCTCTCCAGCCGCCCTTCGAAATGCCGGTTATTGTTCACCGGCTGCCGCGTCGTCAGCTTCATCCGGCTCCCGGTGAAGCGCGTAAAGTCTGCCGCTTTCACCAGTTTGCGATCGAGCCCAGGAGATGAAACCTCCAGCGTGTACGACCCCGGCATCGCGTCTTCGACATCGAGGATCGTCCCAAACTCACGGCTGAAGTTGGCACAATCTTCATGCGTGACTCCCGCCATCGGATCGTTCCCTGCCGCGGGCTTATCGAGAAACACCCGTAGCATCCGCGCCTTGCCTCCACCCAGGAACTCAACGTCGAGGACTTCGAGACCGCTGGAGGCCGCAACCCGGTCCGCTATCGCCCGCACACGTTCAACGTCAAGCGCCATGGATCCAATGACTTACTGGCGGATGGCCGCAACACCGACGGGGCTCCAACTAAAAAGTGGGCTTGCGCCCACTGGTGTGCTTCGCCAAAAGCCGGTACACAGCAGTTTCCAGTCTCTTAATATACGCCCCTTGCAAGGGAAAAGACAAACGGGCCGGGCGCTGAGTAGGGCTCTAAGACATTCCGGTAATCGGCCTGTTCGCGCTCCTACGAAATTGGCAACCGACGAAATGGCTCCTTCGTTCTTACTCGTACACTACCGGGGAATCTCCGTCGCTAAATTCTGCGAGCTCAGCTGCCCGCCCTCTGCCCCGCGCACAACGCTTCGAACGATATACGCTCCCGGCTTCACCTTGAACACCGTTTTCACCGTGATTCCGGTTTGGACCATTTTCTGCAGCGTGGAGTCCTGCAACTTGAGCGTGATCTCTTTGATTTTGCCGTCGATCAACTGCCCGTTCGCGTCGAACACTCCGGTCGCCAAAACAACGTTGTCGCAACTTCGTCCATCGATCTTGCGGAATTTCACACCCCTCGCGTCCAGACGGGTTAGAACGCTGAGCTGCGCGGATGTGTCATCCTTTCTGAAGAACTCTGTCTTTATTTGCACCGGTATGCCGGTGATCTCTTCGCGTGAGAACAACGTCTCGGTTACTTCCTGTTTTGCTTGCTCTTCCGGATCGGCCGACTTCTTTGTCGCGTAGTATCCGTTCCGAGCTTGAATCGAATAGTTCTTTTCGTTGGCTACCCGCACTTTAAGGTTGTGGAGTTTCCCGTTCGCCTCGGTGTTCTGCGGTTTGAAACCGAGGATGTAGGTCACGCTCGGTACAGCCAAAGCTTGTCTCAGTTCCACATCCAGATCATTCCGATTATGAAAATAGGTTCCACCGGTACCGGCTGCCATGCCCTGCAACACGGTGCCTGAGTCGAATTGAGCTTGCTTCCGGTACGTTGACTCGATTCTCTGGTAATCGAGGCATCGCTCACCACACCCCTGCGTCATCCGATCCGGATTTGCTTGCGGAGGTGCGTCGATTTCCCCCAGTCCCTCCGGCGTATATAAACCCCGGGCATCAATCGGGTTCACCACGACCCCAGCGCGCACCATCCGCTCGATCCAGTCCGCATTGGTATTCTGTAGGGGGTTACCGACCAGAAATCCAGGAGAAACGTACACCAACACTCGCTGCCCAGGCATGGAAGCCAATTTCCTGAGAACATCGTTGAGAGAATCATAAGTACCACGCGTCCAGTCATCTCCTTGCTGCAAAATCCTGATCACAGTGGCTTCCAGATTGGTTGGACAATTGTTTAGCCGTGCATCGGCCGCCGCAACCTCAATCGCCTCCTGATCGCGCTGATACAAAATCAACTCTGCTTGGTGATAACTGATATTCGGGCACTCGTAGTGTCCCTCGTACTTCGAGGAATGGGGAACAATGTTCGCCAGCGTCTTTCGTAATATCGCTGCGTCGCCTGTATAGTCCTGTTGTATGTCGCCTTGCGTCGAGTAGATCGCCACACGATCGGTCGGAGTCAGGCTTGCAAATAGCTTTTCCGTCGCCGCATGCACAGCCATCGCGTCGGCAACTTTCATGTGCGAATCATCGAATACAAGTGCGACAAATCGTCGTGGCAGTTCTAGTGGTTTACGCACGACCGGCCCCGACAAGTCCGCGGTGGCTTTCTCCGTTTTGGCCTCTGGGAGCTTCGTTTCGGATGACGAGGTTGCGCTCGAGGCCCGAGTTTCCGCCGTTTCCACACTGAAAGTCGAAATAGTCTGCGGCTTTCCGTTGTCCAGTAACTGAAAATCCTCCTTTTTCAGACCGGAAACAGGTTCCCCGCTGGAATCCTTGACTATCACAGGCACCAGCACAAGGTTGACCTCGACCTTGATGGCCGCATCTGTCTCCTTTGTCGATATCTCGCTCTCGTTGCTCTGAGGCCCGGCGGGCAATCCCGATTGCTCCTGCTTTTGTGCGTGTGCCAACACGAATAATAAGAAGAGCGTCGAGAAGAGTAGAACGAACACCATCGAAGGGCGCATCATCCAGCACCTCCACGTAACCATCATCAGTCGGAGCTAACACCTACACAGGCCGTAAGTTCCGGCGGCATTATTATCGGATAATGGCATTGTTAATCGAACAAATATTGTCATGACGCGGGCATTTGCCCTAATCCCCTATCCCTTTTAGAATGAAAGTTTACCCACTTCGATGGGAATTCCGAGACATTTATGATTCATTTTCCTGTTCCTGAGGCTCTCACTTTTGATGACGTCCTGCTGCTGCCCGCCCGCTCTGATATAGTCCCTGCCAATGCCAGCACGCAGACGCAGCTCACGCGCAACATCAGCCTCAATATTCCGATCGTCAGCGCCGCCATGGACACCGTCACTGAATCGCACATGGCCATCGCGCTCGCCCAGCAGGGCGGAATTGGCATTGTTCATCGCAATCTTACGATCGAACAGCAGGCAAACGAAGTCGACAAAGTGAAGCGCTCGGAAAGCGGCATGATTGTTGACCCGGTGACCATGCATGCGACCGACAAGGTCAGTGATGCGCTGGAGGTGATGCGCAAGTACAAAATTTCTGGCGTGCCCATCACGGAGAAGGGCAAGCTGGTCGGTATTCTCACCAACCGCGACTTGCGCTTCGAAACCCGCTTCGACATTCCCATCGACAGCGTGATGACGAAGAAGAATCTCATCACTGTGCCAGTCGGAACGACCCTCGAGGAAGCGGAAAAAATCCTTCACCAACACCGTGTCGAAAAGCTTCTGGTAGTCGACGACAAGTACAACCTGAAGGGCCTGATCACGGTCAAAGACATCCAGAAGAAGTTGAAGTATCCGAACGCCGCAAAAGACTCTCACGGTCGTCTCCGTGTCGGCGCGGCAATCGGCGCTACTGGAGATTTTCTGGAACGCGCACAGGAACTGGCCGAGGCGAAAGTTGACGTGCTCGCCATCGACAGTGCCCACGGACACTCGTCAAAAGTTCTTGAGGCCGTGAAGCTGGTCAAATCGAAGTTGCCCGACATTGAACTCCTGGCCGGTAACGTCGCGACCTTCGACGGCGCCTGCGAACTGGCCCGGGCTGGAGCCGACGGTATCAAAGTCGGCATCGGTCCCGGATCGATCTGCACTACTCGCGTCGTTACGGGCGCAGGCGTCCCGCAGATCACCGCAATCGCGGAAGCATA
Source organism: Candidatus Sulfotelmatobacter sp. (assembly GCA_035264195.1). GTDB lineage: Bacteria > Acidobacteriota > Terriglobia > Terriglobales > Acidobacteriaceae > Sulfotelmatobacter. Next base: position 72,025 of record DATFQQ010000010.1, read on the forward strand.
CCGCGCGACCAGAGATTCCGGCGTCCCGATCATCGCCGACGGCGGCATCAAGTATTCCGGCGACGTGACCAAAGCTTTAGCCGCTGGAGCGAGCGCTGTGATGATCGGATCGCTCTTCGCGGGCACCGACGAGAGTCCGGGCGAACTGATTCTCTACCAAGGCCGCTCGTTTAAGTCGTATCGTGGTATGGGATCTCTGGGTGCGATGGCCCAGGGCTCCAGTGAACGCTACTTCCAGAGCGCCGACGGAGATTCATCCACTTCAATTTCGGCCCCAGATGGCGAGTCGAATCGCATGGCAAAGCTTGTTCCGGAAGGCATTGAAGGGCGTGTGCCCTATCGCGGCTCAGTGGCGATGATCATCTACCAGATGGTCGGAGGCCTGAAGTCCGGCATGGGATACTGCGGCTGCGCCACGATTCCCGAACTCCTGCAAAAAACTCGTTTCGTCCGCATCAGCGGTGCCGGCTTGCGCGAAAGCCATGTGCACGATGTCATGATCACCCGCGAAGCCCCGAACTATGCCATCGAATAAACTTTGACTGTAATCCTGAGCGAAGTGACTGGTGCAGAGCGCACCAGTCACGCAGTAGAAGAGCCTGCCCTCAGGCGATTGCCGAAGGGATCCCTACCAGCAACATGCACTCAGAAAAGGAAAATTGCACAAAACTGCCACCCAGACCGACCCGAAATATCCGCCTCGCTTGAGCCGCGATCGCCACCATGTCTTGAAGGCGTGGATCGCTCTGATTCTCTGGCTCATCGTCATCGCTATTGAATCGACGACTTATCTCTCTTCGCAGCAGACGAGCCGGATTCTCTACCCCATCCTCCACTTTCTGTTCGGCATCAACTACGCACAGTTTGAGCCGTGGCATCACTTTCTCCGCAAGTGCGGACACGTCTTCGGCTACGCCCTGCTCAGCATTCTCTTGTTCAGAGCTTGGCGTGAGACGTTGCCTTCACCGCTGGGATTGAAATGGACTCCACGATGGGCTGCGATTGCGGTGTTCGGCACCGCGCTGGTCGCCACTCTAGACGAATGGCACCAGAGCTACCTGCCCTCGCGTACTGGGACGTACCGCGACGTCATCCTCGACACCTCGGCGGGAATCCTCGCTCAACTGGCAATTTATCTGTACTACAAGAAGCGACTGAAACGTCCTGCTGGCTCTTAACTTCCAGCCTTCTCATTCCATATGTAGAGGAATTGCGAGTCGCTCGCGGTGACCACGGTTCGCCGTGCTTTTCGCGTCGCCCGATTCAAGGCAGAACGTACCTTTTCCTTGCTCTCCGCCAAGTCCGCCAGCGGAACTTTGATCGCGACCCCCTCGCGCACCTGATCCAGGTCCGAGAGAATACGCATCACAATCAGTTTGTGCTTCCCATTCCGCCCTTGAGGAACTTCCGGAACACCCACAGTCTTGAAGTTCATGGGCGGCGATACACGTTTCGCGCTCATGTTGGCCTCCTCCAAGGAAGTAGTTGTTTACGTCACTAACATTAAATAATAGTATCGTTAACGTATCAAGAAGTATTTTATAGCAAACGTAAAATAATCGCTCTCTTATCCTTACAATGGCTTCCCCGACGCCATTCCTCTCGCAATCCTCCGTAAAGCACCCACCTTAAGGAGATTCCCCGTAGCCTCCTGAACCTGCTACCTTTCTTCCTAACGAGCGCCACAGGGGGATGGGGTCATGAAAAAATCCAAAACACACTTCGAGCAGGTTCCCTTGGAATTGGTCAAGGTAGCCGAAGAAGCGGTAACACCAGCCCTGATTTCCTGCGCCATTTGCGCCAAACCTGTCGTGCTGGAAAAATGCAAGATCGATGAAAACGGCCATGCCGTCCACGAAGATTGCTATTTCCATAAACTGGCAGCCCGACGCTTCCCCGCCTCTTCCAAGAAACGAAAATAGCCCGCAGCAGACGTTCTCGTGCGATCAATTCTTCTGGTTGCTTACTTCTTGACAGCCTTCTCGTCTAATGTTACAAGTTGTAACGCTACAATGACTAACACAAGGCCAACCCGTCTAAAGAACTTGGGAGATGTCGAACAGAGTGTCATGGACTACATCTGGAGCCACGGAGCAACTACTGCGGAAGCGTGTCGCGAGGCGCTGGCCGCGACTCGTCCCATGAAAGATTCGACCGTCCGTACTGTGCTCCGCCGGCTCGAGGAAAAGGGATATCTCACGCACGAGGTCAAGGGCCGTACGTTTGTCTACAAGCCTTGCGACCACCGCCAGAATGTGGCAGTGCGCGCCGTGAAGAACATCATTGACCGCTTCTGCGGAGGCTCGGCAGAAGCGCTTGTGCTGGGCATGGTCGACAGCGCCGTCATTGATCGTAAGCAACTCGAACGCCTGGCGCGCAAAATCGCCGAAGGAAAACCGGCCGACGATGTCCTGCCGGGAAAGAAGGAAAGAAAGTCATGACGAACATGATGAACACTGTCCTCGCCGTGTTGGGTGCTTCCGCTCTCCGCAGCCTTCTGTTGGCAGTAGTGGCCGGCCTGGGACTCAAGATCTGCCGCGTGAAATCCAACGCCGTGCGCTTGTTCGTCTGGAGAACCGTTCTGTGCGTCGCCCTCGCCATGCCGTTTCTGGGGCGGTTGCTACCGCCTCTACCGATCCCTGCTCCTCAGTTGTTCCGCACCGCAACTGCCTTGACGGGGGACGTGCCGCCTTCTGAATCGTCGATCATTCCTTCATCTCCGAATCGCCCACTCACCCGCAGAACTCTGACGGATGTTTCTGCAGGGTCGCAATCTTCCGCCACGAGCGTCCGGGCTGCGGTGCGGGCGTTGCCGCAGCTGCAGTCTGACATTCAGTGGACGCCTATCAACTGGAATCTCGTCGTGGCGCTCATCTATCTGAGCATTACGTTTGTTCTGCTGGTGCGCTACGGTGTCGGCGTCGCTCTGTCTCGGCGCCTGATCCGTGCTTCCAGCGAGATCTCTGAGCCACACCTGTCTGCGAAAGTCCGAACTGTCAAAGACATCCATATCGCTGAGTCGGAACTAATTTCGGTTCCAATCACCATCGGGATGTTTCGTTCAACTATCTTGCTTCCCGCTGGCTGGCGAGAGTGGGACGACTCGAAGCGGAACGCGGTCATCGCCCACGAAGTCTCGCACGTCCTCCGCCGTGACGCCCTGATACAACACATTTCGTTACTGCACCGGGCGATTTTCTGGTTCAGTCCGCTCGCCTGGTGGCTCGACCGACATCTTGCTGCACTCTCTGAGCAAGCGAGCGACGAAGCTGCTCTGGCCGGTGGTGCAAACCGACATGACTATGCGCGAACGCTGCTGAACTTCTTTGAGGCCGTACAAGCGGCTCCCGGACGTGTCTGGTGGCAGGGTGTTTCCATGGCACAGCACGGTCAAGCAGAAGAGCGAGTAGAAAAAGTTCTGGCGTGGAGAGGAGCAATTTCTATGAATATGAAAAAGTCCTTTGCGGTTGCAATTATCGTACTCGCCGTTCCTGTGGTTTATCTCGTCGCCTCGGCCCGTCCATCGGTCCATGCGGCGCAAGAAGCGCAGCCCACCGGCTCGTCTTCCGTTCAAAGTCCTGCTCCTCCTTCCACCGCGCCGGCAGGAGGCGTGGTAAATACTGCCCCTGAATCCATCGCACCAGTCGCCCCCGCGATGTCGGAAGCTCCGCTTTCGTCCAACGCTGATCACTCCGACGACGCGGGAGATTCCTACTCTTATGGCTACGACGACGATGACGAGCGCTTCATCATCACTTCCGGCAAGTCCGATTCCTACACCATGTCGGGATCGAGGCAAGATATTCGTCACGTTGAGCGTTTGAAGAAACAAATCCCCGGAGCCTTCATCTGGTTCCAGCGCGACGAGAAGTCCTACATCATCCGCGACCAGGCGACCGTCGATCGCGCTCGCAGCTTCTGGGCTCCGCAAGAAGAACTCGGTAAGAAGCAAGAAGCGCTGGGCAAGCAGCAGGAAGAACTGGGAAAGAAACAGGAAGCACTCGGTAAGAAGATGGAAGAAGTCCGGGTGAATGTCCCCGACATGACCGCCGCCCTCGACGCGCTGAAGGCGAAGCTCCAGAAAATGGGTCCCAGCGCGACCATGGATCAGATTGGCGACCTCCAGTCTGAAATCGGGGAACTACAGAGCAAGATCGGCGATATCCAGTCACGCGCCGGCGAGCAACAAAGCAAGCTCGGCGAAGAGCAAGGTAAGTTAGGCGAAGAGCAGGGCAAACTCGGCGAACAACAAGGAGAACTGGGCCGCCGCCAAGGCGAACTGGCGCGCGAAGCCTCCATCAAAATGAAAGCGCTTCTTGACGAAGCGATCAAGAACGGCAAAGCGCACCCGGAGCGGAACGGCTTACAGGGCGCAAGCCTCTAAGCGCGTCGGATGCTCGACATCGCGCAAATACCACGATGTCATTCAACAAGCAACCGTGTAGAAAGCAATCGTGGAAGAACGGCCCTCAACGGCCGCGTTCCCGCCTTTGAAGAGAACGGCCTTCAGGCCCCGTGGGATTTCTGCTGAGAGGCGCTCACCGATAGCAACCCTGCGGATATGACCGCTAATCCCGCTGAAAGATAAAACGGCACGCTCGCCCCATAGTGCTTCCACAACTCGCCCGTGATCAGGCTCGCCGCTAGGGTCGCCACACTCGTCATGAAGAAATACACACCCAACGCGCGACCTCGAGTTTCCTTTGCGACTGTATCCACGACCAACGCCTTCAACACGGGTTGTGTCAACGCGTAATAGATTCCGTAAACAGCCATGGTGAACCAGATCGCCAAGGTCGAAGGCCCGCGACCGAAAACAAAGTACACCGCGGCAAAAATCAAGTAACCCAAAGCCGCAATCCATCGACGCGAGAAGCGATCGCTGAACCATCCCGCCGGCCACGATCCCAGCGTGTACGTCACATTGAAAACGAGGCCCAGCAGCGGCGCCAGCGATACAGGAATCCCAACGTTCTGCGCCCGCATGACCAGGAACATATCGCTGGAATTGCCCACTGAGAACAAAGTTACCGCAGCGAGCACAAGATAAAACGCACCGGGCAGCTGTCCACCCGAAGAAGAAGCAGCTACCTCCGGTTTACGCTCGGCTATGGAGGACTTTGGGTTCCCCACTTCTCCCTGATTTTGGGAGAGAGCCTGCCCTGAGCTTGTCGAAGGGTGGGAATCTTGATCCTGAGAGATTGTGGTACGTTTTGTTTCCCGAATCCCAAGAACTGCCACCAGCACCGAGAGTGCTCCCGGAACAGCAGCCGCCCAGAATACGATTCGAGGCCCAGAGTACCTCAGCAGCAGCAATGCCGCGAGCGGACCCGCAATCGCCCCAGCGGAATCCAGCGACTGAATCAGGCCGTAAGCCGACCCGAGGCTTCCCTTACCAACCGATTCCGCCACCATCACGTCGCGCGGCGCGCCACGGACTCCTTTAGCCAGCCGATCCGCAAAACGGACCAGCAAAATGTGCCACCATGACGTGACTACCGCAAGCAAGGGCTTCACTGCATTCGCGACAAAGTACCCGCCCACCACCAGCGGCTTCCGCCGCTCAATTCGATCGGTCAGGTACCCGGAGAAGAGCTTCGCGAATGAAGCGACGCTTTCGGCGATACCCTCGATCAGCCCCAACTGCGCCGGGCCGGCCCCGAGCGATACCAGAAATGCTGGTAAGACCCAGTAGGCCATTTCGGTTGCGGTGTCATTGAAGAACGAAGTCAGCCCAAACCAAAGGAGATTGCGTGCAGCAGAGGGCCGTGCTTCAAAAGCAGGCACTGACATACACAAGTTTTACCATCTGAAGAACGCGTCTGGAAAAGGGGAACTCGGGGCTCGGGGCTCACGACTCAGGACTCACGACTCGTGCCTAATTCAGTACATCGCGTCGTACTTCGTCACAACCCACTGCCCAGCCTGGTTTTCAACCGTAAGCGTGAACTGATCGTTATCAATTCCGGGCTGGCCGGGACCGGCGTTGCTGGGCCGTTTCCCGCGGTAGTGCAGGATCACCAGCGGCGGCGCCTCTTCCCAGTCTGCTAACTCCCATGAAAGCAGCGGATGGTCCGCTTCTGATTTGCAGATGTATTTTGCATATTTCTTGTGATAATCCCGCTGCCACTTCTGGAGCAGTTCTTCGCAATGCCCTTCACGCAGTTCGCTCAAAAACTTGTTCGCAGACTTCTCCGTCGAGCGGTCGCGCAGCGGATTCATCTTGATAGTGACCGGCAGTCCCGTCAGCGGATCCTTGTCTTCCGACCGCGCCAGCACGGGCCCCTGATTGCTCAGCCACCACAAATAGCCGACAAAGACAAACACCAGCAGCGAGCCGGCGCCGACAGCAATGCCAATCTGGGTCTTGGTGAAGGCCATTACTTAAAGTTTAAGGAGGGAGCATGGGCAGGCCAAGATTACCTGCGGTAATCACGAAGGGACATGTACGACCGGGAAAACAAGAAGGGCACAGCCGAAGCCGTGCCCCGTAAATCGTTTGAGCTAAAGAAAACTACTCTTTCTTGTCCCCGCCTTCCGCTGGTTCTGCTGCTGCACCCTCAGCCTGCGCTTGCGCTTCAGCCTCTTCCATCGCCTTCTTGGCTTCAGCGGCCTTCTTGGCGCGAGCTTCGGCGCGCTTTTCGCGCTTCTCGTCGAGAACCTTCTCGCTGCCGAGCAGTTCGAGGAAAGCCTTGTCCGCGCCATCGCCCTTGTTCCAAGCTGTGCGAATGATGCGCGTATAGCCACCGTTCCGATCGCCGAAACGCGGACCGACGGTATCGAACAACTTCACTACGGCCTCATCGGTCATCAGGTAGCTGGCCGCCAACCGCCGTGCCGCCAGATCGCCGCGCTTGCCGAGCGTGATCATCTTCTCGACCAGCGGACGTGCCGCCTTCGCCTTGGGAACTGTCGTCTCGACGCGCTCCTCCACGATCACCGAGGTGACCAGATTGCGCAGCAGCGAGCGCCGGTGCGCCGTGTTCCGTCCGAGTTTGTATCCTGCAACTTTGTGACGCATGGGTGTACCCCAGTTTCTAGTTTCGCGTTTCAAGTTTCGAGTTATTCAGGTGAGCTGGCAACTGCAAGCTCGAAACCTGAAACTCGAAACTTGAAACTGATTTCTTATAGCTGATCATCCGGTCCGTAAGCCGATGCCGGCAACGGAACGTTCGAAGTCGGTCCGGGCACGGCGTTGCCGTGCTCGTCGATCTTCATGCCGAGACTCAATCCCATCGATGACAGAATCTCTTTGATCTCGTTCAGCGACTTGCGGCCGAAATTCTTGGTCTTCAGCATTTCGGCTTCGGTCTTCTGCACGAGTTCGCCGATCGTCTGGATATTCGCGTTCTTCAGGCAGTTGTAGCTGCGCACCGAAAGCTCCAACTCTTCGACCGACCGATTGAGATTCTCGTTGTGAATCTCGGGCTTGCGATCTTCCGATCCCGCCGTGCCGGTTTCGATTTCTTCCTCGAAGTTGATGAAGATATTCATATGGTCCTTCAGCAGCTTCGCCGCCAGGCCGATCGAATCAGCTGGCGTGATGGAGCCGTTGGTCCAAACTTCGAGCGTGAGCTTGTCGTAGTCAGTGATCTGTCCGAGACGGGCTGCCTCGACGGTGTAATTGCACTTACGAACCGGCGAGTGAACCGAGTCGATCGGAATGAATCCGATGCCGAGATCCTCATCGAAATTCTTGTCGGCCGAAACGTAGCCGCGGCCGCGCTTCAGCCGCATTTCCATGTCGAGCTTACCGCCCTCGCTGACCGTCGCGATGTAGACGTCCTTGTCGAGAACTTCAACGTCGCCATCCGCTTCGATCATGCCGCTGGTCACCACGCCCGGCTGATCCGCACGCAGGTAGATCGCTTTCGGCGCATCGCCCGCAAGCTTGAACGGAATCTGCTTCAGGTTGAGGATGATGTCGGTCGCGTCTTCGACCACACCCGGGATCGACTGGAATTCGTGCAGCACGCCTTCCATCTTCACCGCAGTGACGGCTGCACCTTCAATCGAGCTCAGCAACACACGACGCAACGAGTTGCCGATCGTGGTGCCGAACCCGCGCTCAAATGGCTGCGCCCAGAAAATCCCGTACTTGTCGGTGAGAGTGGATGTGTCGACTGCGAGACGTTTCGGTTTCTGAAAACCTTTCCAAAGCATGTGTTTCTCCTTCGACCATGTAGCTCAACGTCAGCTCCCTGAACCGGTCCGGGTTCAAGTCAAGCGCTGACGAAGGCTGATCTGGCTCGAAAAGTGGACCAACCATTGTGCGATTTGACGATCGGGCGATTGAATGATCTTCAATCACCCAATGACCCGATGGCTCAATCACCCAATCTTTATTTGCTGTACAACTCAACAATCAACTGCTCGTTGACCGGCAGCTGAATATCTTCGCGCTTAGGCAGATTCAGCACCCGCGCCTTGTAATTGTCGCGATCGACTTCCAGCCAGCTCGGCAGCGTCGCGTGGCTCGCGAACTCCTTCGCCAGTTCGAGCACCGTCAGCTTCTTGCTGTTCTCGCGAATCGAAATTTCCTCGCCCGCGCTCACTTCGTATGAGGGAATATTGACCTTGCGATTGTCGACCGCCACGTGCCCGTGACGCACCAACTGCCTCGCCTGGCGCCTCGACTGCGCGAATCCAAGCCGGAACACGACGTTATCCAACCGCCGCTCCAGTTGCTGCAGCAGTTTTTCGCCGGTCACGCCCTTGGAGCGTGCAGCCTTCTCGAAGTAGTTGCGGAACTGTCCTTCTTGCGTGAAGTAGATGCGCTTCGCCTTCTGCTTTTCACGCAGTTGCAGACCGTAGCCCACGATCTTGGCCTTGCGGTCTTTCCCATGCTGTCCGGGAGCAAAATTGCGCTTCTCGATAGGACATTTATCGCTGAAGCATTTCGCGCCTTTGAGGAACAGCTTCATGCCCTCACGGCGGCATAGACGACACACTGCATCGGTATAACGTGCCAAGTTTCTTCTCCTTATAGATGACCGGTTTACAGGTTTGGCTTCACCCTTCGTCCCGGACAAAAATCAGTTTCGAGTTTCATGTTTCGAGTTTCGGGTCTGTTCGCAGCGGCAATACCCGCTCGAAACTTGAAACCCGAAACTTGAAACTAGACTCTGCGCCTCTTCGGCGGCCGGCATCCGTTGTGCGGAATCGGCGTCACGTCGCGGATCGAACGCACTTCGATTCCAGCGGCGGCCAGTGCGCGCACGGCCGACTCGCGTCCCGAACCCGGACCGCTGACGCGAACATCGACGCTGCGCACACCATGATCCCGCGCCATATTTGCGGCGTTCGACGCGGCCTGCTGCGCGGCAAACGGAGTGCCCTTACGCGATCCGCGGAACCCGAGCGATCCCGAACTCTTCCACGACAGAACGTTGCCGTTCATATCAGAGATAGTCACGATCGTGTTGTTGAAGGACGCCTGCACAAACGCCAACCCATGCGGCACGTGCTTACGTTCCTTCTTCTTGAAGGTTTTCTTCTTGCCTTTTTTCTCTGGCGCGGCTCCAGTGCCGCCCGCTGCTGCTGGTTTTGCCATGGTAGCTGCTAGCTCCTAGCCACTAGCTCCTAGCTAAAAGCTAGAAGCTAGAAGCTGCTGTTATGTCTTTGCCGTCGCCTTCTTCTTCTGCGCGACTGTTCCCTTGCGCGGACCTTTTCTCGTCCGGGCATTCGTATGTGTACGCTGTCCGCGAACCGGCAGGTTGCGGCGATGACGGAATCCGCGATAAGAACCGATTTCGATGAGCCGCTTGATGTTCATCGAAACTTCTTTGCGCAGATCGCCCTCGACGAGTCCTTCGGCCTCAATGACCGTACGGATCCGATTGACCTCTTCTTCACTGAGGTCCTGCACCTTCTTCATCGGATCGACACTCGCTTCGTCGAGAATGCGCGCCGCGCGCGGATGCCCAATCCCGTAAATGTAGGTCAGCGCGATGTTGATATGTTTCTGGCGGGGAAGATCCACGCCTGCAATACGTGCCATGTGTCCTTTAACCTCGGCGGCTCTGCCGCAGCCTTCGGGCTATTCGCTCTCAGCTCTTGGCCCTTAGCTTAGAGCCAAAAGCCAATAGCGCCTCACCCCTGGCGCTGTTTATGTTTCGAGTTCACGCAGATCACCCGCACCACGCCCTTGCGATGGATGATCTTGCACTTGTCACAAATCTTCTTAACCGATGCCCGTACCTTCATAAATCCCGAATCCCTCTGTGCTTCCCTGTGTCCTCTGAGGTGAGGCTTTCCGATGGAAGCGAAACTTATTTGTACCGATAAACGATCCGCCCGCGATTCAAGTCGTAAGGCGATAACTCCACCGCGACTTTATCTCCGGGCAAGATTCGAATGAAATTCTTGCGCATCTTTCCCGAAACGTGGGCCAGCACCTGATGCTTGTTCTCCAACTCCACCCTGAACATTGCATTCGGCAGAGGCTCAAGCACTACTGCCATCACTTCAATCGCGTCTTCTTTGCTCATTCGCTCCTGGCTTCTAGCTACTAGCTTCTAGCTCACCGCCAACTCGACTAGCTAGAAGCTAGGAGCCAGCAGCTAGAAGCTGTTTTACTGCGTCAAAATCACCGGCCCATCTTTCGTCACCGCCACGCAGTGCTCAAAGTGAGCGCTGAAACTTCCGTCTGCGGTCACCGCCGTCCACTTGTCACCCAGCACTCGCGTCTCGGGCTTGCCGTAATTCACCATCGGCTCGATCGCGAGCACCATTCCCTCACGCAACTTCGCGCCGTGTCCGCGTGCGCCAAAATTCGGAACCTGCGGCTCTTCGTGCAAGCGGGTCCCGATGCCGTGTCCGACAAACTCGCGCACTACACTGAATCCGGCGGCCTCCACATGTTCCTGTACCGCGGCCCCAACATCGCCGATCGAGTTCCCGATACGTACCTGCTCGATGCCCCGGTAGAGCGAAGCCTCGGTCACCTCCAGCAACTTCTGGATCTCCGGCTTTAGTCCATTCCCGACCGGTACTGTGATCGCCGCATCGCCATAGTAGCCATCCAGAACGACACCGCAGTCGATTGAGACGATATCTCCCTCTTTCAGCACGCGCTTTTCCGAGGGAATTCCGTGCACAATCTCTTCATTCACCGAAGTGCACAGCACGCACGGATAATCGTAATACCCCTTGAATGCCGGCTTGGCCCCGAGTTCCTTAATCTTCTTCTCGGCGGCACGCTCCAGATCCATCGTCGATACACCCGGAGCCACCATGGCTTTCACATAATCGAGTACCTGCCGCACGATGCGACCGCTGTGCCGCATCTTCTCGATCTCACTCGCCGACTTGCAAACAATCGCCATGCTTTCTTTCTTACGCGTGATGATCTTCCAGGATCCCGTTAATCTGCTCGGTCACATCATCGACCGGCTGATCGCCATTCACCGAGATCAATCTCCGGGTGCGTTCGTAATAATCCGCCACCGGACGCGTTTGCTCCTGGAATGCCGTGAGTCTTGGCTGAATCACTTCCAACCGGTCATCATTGCGGGCTACCAGCTTCGTCCCATGCGCTTCGTCACAAACTTCATCGAAACGGGGCGGCTGGAAGTGGACGTTATAGATCCGTCCACAGGTGGGACAAGAACGTCGTCCAGTAATCCGGAGCAATAATAGATTATAGTCGACGTCCAGCCGGATCACAATTGGCCAGGCTCTCGTCGGACACGATTTGTCAAAGAGCTCATGCTCGAGCAACGCATCAAGCCACCCGGCCTGGGCTGCAGTCCGGGGAAAACCGTCCAGAATGTATCCGCGCTTGGAGTCCGGCTCCATCAGCCGCTCCCGCACCATATTGCAGACCAGATCGTCGGAAACCAGCTCTCCGCGCGCCATTACTGACTTGGCCGCCAGTCCCAACTTCGTGCCCCGGACTACATTCTCCCGTAGCAGGTCGCCGGTCGAGATCTGGGGGATTCCGTAGCGTTCCATGATGCGCTTGGACTGAGTGCCCTTTCCGGCACCTGGTGGTCCGAGCAGCACCACGGGACCAATACAACGCGAGGTTTCCTGCGCCATCGGCTTGGCAAACGCCTCCCGACCTCAATCTCCCCGGCGTGCGTCTTGGAACGCCAAGGTGCAGCAACCCCATCCCACAAACTCTGTCATCCTGAGACCTGCAGCTTCTGCAGGTCGAAGGACCTGGGCACGCCCTGCGAACAATCTCGCGCTTTTTGCGAGATTGCAAAGTTGCGCCATTGGCGTCCTTACCTTATCGAAACGCGCTTCTTCCCTTACCAGCGTCGCCCGCGAATGCGTCCGCTGCGAGGCGTAAACCCGTCATAGTGGCGCATGATCAACTGCGCCTCAATCTGGGTCACAGTATCCATCGCCACACCAACCACAATCAACAGCGATGTTCCGCCAAAGTAGAAGGTGACACCCAGACCATTTGTCATCCATGTTGGCAGATTCTCGAAGAATCGTCCGAACGGCCCGTACAAGTGATTGAGGTGGATACCGGTGATCATCCATTCCGGAATAAATGAAATGATAATCAGGTAGAGAGCGCCCACCAGCGTGATCCGCGTCAGTACTTCATTGATGAAGTCCGCAGTGCGCCGTCCCGGGCGAATACCGGGGATAAACCCGCCGTACTTCCGCATGTTATCCGCCACTTCGTTCGGATTGAACACGATCGAAACGTAGAAGTACGCAAAGAAGATAATCCCAACCGCATAGAGCAGTTCGTACAGCGGTTCACCCCAACGGATGGACTCAAACAGTGGACCAAAGTAGCGGTTCGAGCGGAAGCCGTACCCGATCGTCTGTGGCAACGTCAGAATCGAAGATGCGAAAATCACCGGCATCACGCCGCCCGCGTTTACGCGCAGAGGCAGGTGCGTCGACTGCCCGCCCATCACCTTACGCCCGACGACACGTTTAGCGTACTGCACGGGTATTCGTCGCTCGCTGCGTTCCACATAAACGATGAACCCAACCACGGCGATCATGAAGATGATCAAGCCGACCATCAAAACAGGGGTCAGCGCTCCCCATGAACCGTTCTTGGCTTTGTCGATCAACTCAACCACGCCACGCGGCAGACCAACGACGATGCCAGCGAAGATCAGGAGCGACATTCCATTACCGACGCCCCGCTCCGTGATCTGTTCGCCCAGCCACATGATGAACGCGCTGCCCGTGGTCAACGTCAGCATGGTCATCAGCCGGAAGCCCCAGCCCGGATCGAGCGCGAATCCGCCTTTTTCCAGGCCGATCGCGATACCAAACGACTGCACCGTGCTCAGGATGACCGTGATGTACCGCGTCCACTGCGTAATCTTCTTGCGGCCGAGTTCGCCTTCCTTCTGCAGCTTTGCCAGCGGCTCATACACCACCGTCAGCAACTGCAGGATGATCGACGCCGTGATGTACGGCATGATCCCCAGCGCGAAGATCGTCATGCGCCGGAGTTGGCCGCCCGAGAACAAATCGACGAATCCCAGCAAAGATCCGCTCGTGCTGCCCAGGTTGAAGAACTGCTCTAGCTTGGCCGTATCGATCCCGGGGGTGGGCAGGTGTCCGCCGAGCCGGTACACAAACAGCATTCCCAGCGTGAACAAGATCCGCTTGCGCAGATCCGGAATCCGAAAGATATTTGCCAGCTTTTCAAACATTACTGCAAGACCTCGACCTTGCCGCCTGCCTTGGTGATCTTTTCTTGCGCCGATTTCGAAAACTTGTGAGCGCTCACTGTAAGTGCCACGCTCAATTCGCCGTCACCCAGAACTTTCACCGGATGCTTGGTCTTGATTACGCCCGCCTTGCGCAGAACATCGGGATTGATCGTCGTCTCGCCGAGTTCCGCCAGCCGCTCCAGGCTCACGATGTTGTATTCCTTACGGAAGATATTCGTGAAGCCGCGCTTCGGCATGCGCCGGTGCAGCGGCATCTGGCCACCTTCAAATCCGCGGATCATGCGCGAACCGGTACGCGAGCGCTGTCCCTTGTGTCCCCGGGTCGAAGTCTTTCCCATGCCGGAGCCCATACCGCGCCCCACGCGCTTGCGCTTCTCAGTCGCCTTCTTCGGTTTGTGAATGTTCGATAAATTCATAAAATCCAGCTTTCAGCTTTCAGCCATCAGCTTCAGCCAAGCGAATTTCGCTAACGGCTGATAGCTGAGAGCTGATGGCTCCTAGTCCACAATCTCGATCAGATGCGGCACCTTCGCCACCATCCCACGGATGGCTTGCGTATCAGGACGAACAATCACCTGATTCAGCCGAGTAAATCCCAAGCCCTTAATTACAAGTTTCTGTTTTTCGGGGGCACAAATCGCGGAGCGCACCCACTTAAGCTGCACCTTCCCGCTGCCTGCATTCGATTTCTTAGCCGTCATTTCGAAACCTCGTTTTAAAGAGGCGCGACGTCAAGTCGCACCGCCCATTGTCCCAAAGAAGACGCGGCTTTAGCCCTGAGGGCCTACAGCTCTTCCGCGACCTTACCGCGCAAATTCGCTACGCTTTCTTTGTTCTTCAACTGCTTCAGCGCGTCGAAGGTCGCTTTGATCACGTTGTGTGGATTGGTCGTGCCAATCGACTTCGTCAGCACGTTCTGCACGCCCGCCGATGTCATCACCGCCCGGACCGCGCCGCCAGCGATCACGCCAGTTCCTTCCGGAGCCGGCTTCAGCAGAACCTTGCCCGAACCATAGCGTCCCAGAACCAGATGCGCAATGCTGGTCTGCGTCAGGTTCACCTTCACCAGGTTCTTCTTCGCGGACTCAATTCCCTTGCGGATGGCTTGCGGCACTTCTTTCGCCTTACCGGAGCCGTAGCCGACTACTCCCGCCGACGGATCGCCCACTACCACCAGCGCCGCGAACGAAAGATTCTTGCCGCCCTTGACCACCTTGGTCACGCGGTTGATGGCTACCACCTGATCCTTCAGCTGGTACGCCCCTGCATCGAGTTTCTTGATCACTGTTGGCATTGATTAACCTAGCTTTCAGCTATCAGCTTTCAGCTTGTCGCTCCCGCTGATAGCTGAGAGCTGACAGCTGAGAGCTGTCTTCAGAACTTCAATCCCGCTTCCCGGGCCGCATCGGCCAACGCCTTCACGCGTCCGTGGTAGATATATCCGCCGCGGTCGAACACAACCTTGGTCACGCCTTTGGCCTTCGCCCGCTCTGCGATTGCTTTGCCCACCGTCTTCGCGGATGCAACGTTCCCGCCTGTGCGCCGCGCTTCCTTCTTGCCTTCGGCGGAACTGGCCGAAACCAGCGTTTTGCCGTTCAGGTCGTCGATGACCTGCACGTAAATGTGATTCAGCGAGCGGTACACATTCAGGCGCGGACGCTCCGCCGTTCCCGCCAGCTTCTTGCGGATACGCTCGTGTACATGTCCGCGCTTTTCGTTCTTTCCAATTTTCGTCAGCATTGCAAAAGTCCTCAGCGAATGATCCACGCTCTCAGGCATCCACGCCGTTCAACATCGGAACAAGCTAGGAGCCAGCAGCTAGGAGCTAGTAGCTTACTTTGCTCCCGTCTTTCCAACTTTCTTCTTCAGGCGCTCGCCCGCATAGCGCACGCCCTTGTTCTTGTACGGATCGGGCGGGCGCAGCGCGCGCATCTCTGCCGCTACCTGCCCAACCTTCTGCCGGTCAATGCCCGTCAGCGTGATCTTAGTCTGCTTCGGATCCACCGCGGCATCCACGCCGGTCGGCAACGGATACTCGATCGGATGCGAAAACCCCAGGTTGAACACGACCAGGGTCTTGCCCTTCATCTCGGCGCGATACCCGATGCCTACGATTTCCAGTTCCCGCGTCCAGCCCTTGGTCACACCCTCAACGGCGTTGTTGACCAGCGCACGCGCTAACCCGTGCACCGCGGACTGCGAATCGTTCTCGCGAATCGCAACCAGATGTCCGTCCTTCTGCTCGACCTTGATACCGGTCGGCAGTGGAGTATCCACCTTGCCCTTCGGCCCCTGCACCAGGACCGTGTTTCCTTCAATCTTGACCGTAACTCCCTTAGGAATCGCGATCGGC
>DATFQQ010000011.1:0-5736 GCA_035264195.1 Candidatus Sulfotelmatobacter sp.
CTCCGGTTTCTGTATCGACAAAAGCAATTTGTTGAAAGCTCGGGTGATAATCACAACCTATAACCAGCATGTTCGGCTCCTTTCTCCGAGCCTGTTGGTTGGCTTAGCACCACCAACTTTACTCGGGCACTGGAGCCGACATTGTCATGGAATCAATTACACTCATCATCGACGGTTTCGGAGAACAGAGAACAGTATGATTTCGGCCATAGTAAGAAACGATCGAAATGAAAGGCAAGCTCGTGCTCGTACAGCAATTATCCGATTGCGTCTCTTGGGCGTAAGACGATAATCGGTCGCACTGCTGGACGAAGGAGGATGGCGACCAAATCGAAGATGTAAATCGCAAAATTCAAGCGACACCGATAACACGCCGGACCCGCACCAACCGACACAGTGCGGGTTTCGTCTTTAGCTGGCTACAGACTCCGCGGTATTACATTCTTGCAGTTTCTGAGTAAGCTGCTTCGGGCACTCGTGGAGGGACAAATGAAAATCGCAACCGTAGTACTTGCCGCAACAATTCTCGTACCGACAGTACCGCTTTTCTCTCTACCCCCACAGGGCGATGTACCCGCTGAAGTGAACTCCGCGCGGGGCGCCCTGAAGGGAGCGTACAACGACTTGCAGCACGCCGGCGGGGAGTGGGGCGGTCACAGAGTTAACGCCATGAAGCATATCCAGGAGGCTGTCGCTGAACTGAACGAAGCCGAGACCTGGGCGAAGCAGCACCACGACGTTAAGTAGGAGTAGAAAGAACTCTGAAGAGGGGGATGCATTCTTCCTCTCTGGAGTAGACTAACTCCGACTGTTCTTTAGAATGGCAGGCTCGACATCCCACGTCGGGCCTCTTTTTTACCCGGCCTCATGGCGATTCATGAAGTGACTTGGTCAATTATTGACAAATCGCCATATCACTCATCTACTGTGAGGAAAAAGTTTTTCCTGTGGGTTGAAGAGTGTAACGGCCTGATCTCGCCAGTCATCACGAATAGAATTGCAGAGTGACCGAGACTACACCAATTCGTTTAAGTGCTGACTTCAACGGGCTGTTCAGCCAGTTGCTGTGCTTGTCTCATGACGAAACCTGCGTCGGAGAAGATGGTCAAAACATTCAGGTGCATGAAGGCATGACCGTCACGGCCTTCGACGAGGATGTTGATGATGAAGGGAAGCCTGACAACCTGATCGCTTCGGGAACCGTCGAGCGCT
The DNA here is from genome assembly GCA_035264195.1 of Candidatus Sulfotelmatobacter sp. Classification (GTDB taxonomy): domain Bacteria; phylum Acidobacteriota; class Terriglobia; order Terriglobales; family Acidobacteriaceae; genus Sulfotelmatobacter. The sequence continues at coordinate 1,213 of DATFQQ010000011.1, forward strand.
CTCCCAACTGGCTAAGCTGTCGCGGTTCCCGGTGAGTTCTCAGAGTCGACGAGAATGGCGTCAGGCACGATAGAATGTCCGGAACTTTCACGCGAGGAGGTGTTCGCCATGCAACTTCCCCAGCCCCGCCCTATCCACAATCTAGCCGCGTTCGCCACTTTGATCTTTTTTGTTCTTGCACCTCCGGTTCTGTCCCAGGACGTCCCCACCTACCACAACAATAATGCGCGCACCGGCGTCAACTCCAAAGAAACTGCGTTGACGTTATCCAACGTCAACTCTGCCCAATTCGGCAAGCTCTTCACTGTTCCCGCCGACGGCCTGGTGGACGCCGAGCCTCTGTACATTTCCGCCGTGACCATCTCCGGCATCGTGCACAATTTGCTCATCGTTGCGAGCGAGCACGGTACTGTCTATGCTTACGATGCCGACACCGGCTCCAATATCTGGCACATCACCACTCTGAAATCCGGCGAAACCCCGTCCGATGACCGCGGCTGCAACCAGGTCACCCCGGAAATCGGCGTTACTTCTACTCCTGTCGTTTTCCGCCCAAAGAACTCGAACCCAGTCATCTACGTCGTCGCCATGTCGAAAGACAAATCCGGAAACTACCATCAGCGCCTGCACGCCCTCGACGCCACCCAGGGCGGCGAACTCCACAACGGCCCGGTCGAAATCGTTGCCAAATATCCCGGCACCGGCGACAACAGCTCCGGCGGCTACGTCATCTTCGACCCCAGCCAATATAAGGAGCGCGCCGGCCTGCTCATCATCAGCGGCACAATCTATCTCGCCTGGGCCTCGCATTGCGACATCCGCCCTTACACCGGCTGGATTATGGGCTACAACATCACCACTCTCGCCCAGACAACGGTCCTCAATGTCACGCCTAACGGCAACAAAGGCGCGATCTGGGGCGCCGGAGCCGGCATGGCCGCCGATGGTAACGGCAATATCTTTCTGCTCGAAGCCAACGGTACTTTCGACTCCACACTCAACTCCAGCGGCTTTCCCGAAAACGGCAACTACGGCAATGCTTTCCTCCACCTCCACCTCACCATCAAAGGCGGCCTCGCCGTCGCCGATTATTTCGAAATGGACAACGAAGCCGGCGAGAACGACAGCGATACCGATCTCGGCTCCGGCGGCGCTCTGATCACTACCCAGCAGGATTCCACCGGCAGGCGATGGAATCTTGCCGTAGGCGCCGGCAAGGATGGAAACCTCTACGTCGTCAACCGCAACAACATGGGCAAATTCAACTCGAAAAACAACGATGCCATCTATCAGGAACTCGCTGGCGCGCTTCCCGGCGGTATCTGGTCCATGCCTGCTTTTTTCGGAGGCAGGGTGTATTACGGTCCAGTCGGCTCGCCCATCCTGCTTTTCCAGTTTAAGAATGCCAAACTCCTCACCAGTCCTGTCGCGCGAACCACCACGTCTTTCCATTACCCTGGCGCAACGCCAAGCGTTTCCTCCAACGGATCAACCAACGGGATCGTCTGGGCAACGGAGCACAGCAGCCCCGCGGTCCTCCACGCCTACAACGCCGACAACCTCAACGAGCTTTACAACAGCAACCAGGCCGCCGGCGGCCGCGACCATTTCGGCGACGGCAACAAATTCATCACCCCCATGATCGCGCATGGCAAAGTTTATGTCGGCACCAAGACAGGCGTCGGCGTCTTCGGCCTGCTCGCAGACAAGTAACGTTCCTTGTCATCGATCATGTTGAGATGCCTGAGGCACGCTAGCATCGCAGTGCCAAGCTGTTGATGGATTGATGCAATCTCCCGTGGCTGTTGAAAAACTCCGATTTCGTCAAAACAGGTCAAATTTGGGAGATAGAAAATGTCTACGAAATCGGAGATCGTCGTTTGTAGGGCTTCCTATCGCAAAGTTTTTTCTGCGAGTTTTCGGCGAAGGAGTTTTTCAACACCCACTCCCCATTGCACTCATCATGCCGCACCCGGGACATTTTGAGTTGTAATCGCCTGATAGCCAGATGACTCTACGTAGCCCAACGGATGCACGCTTCGGGGTGAATTCCCATTTGAGCCACGTCAAGCAAGGCTGGTGGTACCCAACTCACGAGCGTGCCCTCTGAAAAATCAAGCGAAATGTCCCATGGTGGTATGTTGTTCACATCAAAGAATCCGTTAGAACTGGCTTCCGCTGCACCGCACGCGAGGTTCTCGCTTGGCGTGTACAGGAGCAATCGTCCGCCAACGTTCGTATTACGGTTTTCGGCAAGCGTTCCCACCATCAATTGCGAACGCCTTGCAATAACTTCTGCGACACCCTTCGTCCAGAGTGAATCGCCCCCAAACTCGTCAAGGCTGAAAGTGGGCTTCAGCTCTGGGCTTCTCAGCTTACGTTCCATAGGTCCGAGCGAATCCCGAAGCTGCTTTAACAGGGCCATCGCGTGCTGCCCCTGTTTCGTGTCGATAGCGCGTAAGTCTTGGGATTGTCAAGAGGGGAGCGACCACAAAGGCGAAACGATTAGTAGAATAATGTACACCAGCGATGTAGAGTCGATTGAATTGTCATTTTTGATTTTCCTATTGATCAAGGCCGAGGCGTTTCAGGACCGGCCCACGCTTTTTGATGAGTCTTGTATGACCCAGAGTGTGAATACCGCGAGAATCGAAATCCATTCGTTTGACACCGTCACCTTAACAGATAAGCAGTTCCTGACCGGTGCCAAGCAAGCCAAGGTGTCGCGAATTGGGGGAGAACTCTGCCTTCCTCCAGGGCCAGACCGATTTCCAGTAGTGGTGCTCGTCCATGGTTCGGCTGGGGTGGGCGCGGGAGAACTCAAGTGGTCTCAAGAATTGAATAAGATCGGAGTGGCCGCCTTCCTGATCGACTGCTTTACCGGTCGAGGTATTGTTCAGACCATTACGGACCAGTCGCAACTTGGACACTTGGCGATGATCGTGGACGTTTATCGCGCCATGGAACTCTTGGCGAAGCACGCTCAAATCGATGCCTCCCGAATTGCTGTGATGGGATTCTCAAAAGGAGGTTTCGTCGCCCTATATTCGAGTATGAGGCGCTTCCAGCGCGTATATGGTCCCGCGAAAATTGAGTTTGCCGCCTATATCCCCTTTTATGCTCGGTGCGACACGCCATATATCGATGATGAGGATGTCAGCGACAAGCCTATTCGGCTCTTTCACGGTGTGAACGACGATTATGTACCCATCGATGGGTGTCGGCGGTATGTACAACGATTGCTTCGCGCAGGGAAAGACGTAGTACTTACCGAGTACCCTGGAGCACGCCACGCTTTCGATAATCCTCTTTATCAGCCCGTACGGTTCATGCCCGACGCCCAACTACCGAATCGCTGCCGTCGGGAAGAGCGACCGGGAGGGGTCATCATCAATCTGGACACGGGGCAACCGTTCAGTTCGATGGATGCCTGTGTAACACGGGGAGCGACGTTAGGCTACGACCCCGACTCTCGCGCCCAAGCAGTGAACGCTGTGATCGGATTGCTTAAGTCAGCCCTATCTTTACCAAATTGAATTGTTGTAAACCGGCAAATCCGGGCTGCAAAGCCGTCCTTGCTTTTAGAATCGGGTGGAAATAACGAAAACCTACAGCGCGAAGATCAGGCAAGTGGTAGTCCCGTGGGCATATAGTTTGCCGGCAGAATCAACCAGTCGGCCTTCGGCGGTGGCGATCCGTCGTCCTGTGCTGACGATCTTTCCCTCCGCACGAACCTCCCCAGTTTCGGCCACGATAGGCCGCACATAGTTGATCTTGACCTCTAATGTCGCATAGTTGTATCCGAGATCCAGTGTCGAATGAACCGCACATGACATGCAAGAATCGAGCAGCGCCGCGGTGTATCCTCCATGGACCGAGTCGAGAGGATTGTAGAAGTCGCACCTGGGGATTCCCGCGAAAACCGCGGATCCCCGGCCCACCTTTATCAAGCGGAAGTCTAGGGCCCGCTGAATGGGAGGAGCAGGGAGTGTCCCATCCATGATGCGGCTCAACAGTTCGAGGCCCGTCAGGCCTTTCTTAGTCTCGGTCGGTACAACGCCGTAGTGATTGGTGCGCTCAACACCAGACATAATCGGGTTATCGTTTCCTCTTGGAACGCGTTCCCAGTCGCCGCACTCGGGATCTCTCCTCCAAATTCATCCGGGAAAGCCTGCCCATGCTATGTGAGCCAACCTCACAAGTCAACGAGAGCGGGCAGAGAATCCGGAGAGTTGATCCGCCGGATTGTATCTTCCGCTAGATGGCCAAACTCCTGGCGTTGCTCCTTCATGGCGCGTGCGAATGCCTTGCAGTCAAGAACGTCGCAGGGCGCAGATGGCCGATGCCGCCCAAGTGCGAGCGCTGGCCGCTTACAAAGACTTCCTCACCCTCTGGAAAGACGCTAACCTCGACATCCCCGTCCTGAAGCAAGCCGGGCGGAGTACGCGAGGGTGCAATAGCCAGGAAAAATCTTGTCTCGTCACTTACTGTTTTCCGATGGTTTACGTAATGAAATGGGATGAG
>DATFQQ010000012.1:0-17881 GCA_035264195.1 Candidatus Sulfotelmatobacter sp.
TGGAGTTGCGGTAGGGACGCCGGTTACCCAGCGCCCCCCGCGCGGATCCGTACGAGCGGATTGCCCGCATACGGCTCTTACCGCGGATGTTTGGCGTCGAAGCGCAAAGTGGGATACGGGTGGAGGAGCTTGGGAACAGGAAGCCAGCGATCAATCATTCTCGCGAGGCGCTCCCAGTTCATCCGGTGCTTCTGGCTGCGTCGCCGTAGGGCGCGCATCCAGCGTTTACTCACCTCAAGTCGGAAGTGTTTGAGACTCTCCAGGTTTCCGGGTACGGCATGATAGTTGAAGAAGCCTTGCACTACGCTCCTCAACCATTTTCCCAGTTCAGCCACCGGCTGATGCCTGCGGCGGCGTAGCTCCGTCTTCAGCTCTTTGAGCTTGGTAAGGAGTCGCTTTCGGATGGTCCTGCGCAGCACAAGGAACTTGCCCCGCTTCCTGGATTGTCCACAGATATGTGTAAACCCAAGAAAGTTGAACGTCTCGGGCTTGCCTTGGCCACGCTGCTTTCGGCTTGCGGCGGCAAAGCGCCCGAATTCAATCAGGCGCGTTTTGTCCGGATGTAGTTCCAGACCGAACTTCCGCAGGCGCACCTTCCATTCCTCGAGGAAGCGTTCTGCATCTGCACGGTGCTGGAATCCCAGCACACTGTCGTCCGCATAGCGCACCACGATTACCTCTCCAGTCGCGCGATGCGTCCGCCAGTGCTGGACCCAAAGATCGAAGACATAATAAAGATAGATGTTCGCGAGGATTGGTGAAATTACCGAGCCTTGCGGAGTACCTACCACCGTCTTCGACCACTCTCCTTCTTCCGAGACCCCGGCCCTCAGCCACTTCTTGATCAGGCGAAGGATCCGTCGGTCAGCAATGCGATGCTCGACAAACTTCAACATCCATTCGTGTGAGATCGATCCAAAGAAGTCACGAATGTCTGCGTCCAGCACCCAGCTCACTTTCTTCCTCATGATTCCGACCCACAGCGCATCCAGCGCGTTGTGCTGGCTTCGCCCTGGTCTGAACCCATACGAGAATCCTAAGAAGTCCACTTCGTATATCTGGTTGAGGACCATTCCCACTGCCTGCTGAACGATCTTGTCCTCTAGGGCTGCAATGCCCAGTGGCCTTTGTCGTCCATCCGCTTTGGGAATATAGGCTCTCTTGGAAGGCTGCGCCCGATACGTACCCTGGTGCACTCGACTGTGCAGCTCTTTTAGTTGCTTGTCCAGGTCCGTTTCGTATTCCTTCCACGTCACTCCATCCACACCTGGGGCCGCTTCTCTTTTCAGTGCGTAGAAGGCGTCCCGCATTAATGGAAGCGTGACATGGTGGAGCAGCGCCGTGAACTTTAATTGCTTGTTCCTTTTGGCTGCTTCTCGCACACTGTGCAGCCCGCTCGACGCATCGATCCGGCTCTGTGTCCGGCATGCGGTCGCCTGCGCAGTGTTCTCCTTGGTCGGTCGTCTTTCCTCCGCACTCTCCGCCGACGGGTTTTCGTCTTTGTTCGAGTACTTCGCAGGTAATACACGACCGTCCGACTCCCCACCAGCGTTCATGCTGGACTCAGGGCTCATGGCCTTCTCCAGCCGGCCCGTGCACTGTATCGTGTCGGGCGTTGGCGGGGTATCCCGGTTCTCGCGCGTGGAGTTTCCATGCATGCACAGGGTCTATGACCTCGCAGAGTCCAGCTCTCGCTCGCGTTATCGCTTTCGCTGGTTTTGCCTTCCGAGTTATGGACCACGTCGGCACTCTGAGTTCCGTCCATTTCGCGGCTCAATACCTGGCCTACATGTACCTCTGTCAACGCTTCACGCACAGTCTCGCAACTGTCCGCGCATGACTCGAGGCCGGGGCGGCTTGCTGGGCCTTCCCCGTACGACTCTTTCATTCGCGACTCCACGCCGGTTTATCCCGGCGCTCCCATAAACGGACCATCAAATCGAAGGCGCTTTCACGGCGGTCGCGCAGACGCCAGTCTGAACTGATGTGCGCCTTTCAGTTTCTTGAGTCAGTTGCCATCCCATAGTCGCCGCGCCAATGCGCAAAAACGGACCTTAGTCCAGAAACTGGCGCACAGCAGCGGAGACGGTTGCTACTCCGCTGGATCGTAGTTCAAGTTTGGGCCCAGCCATCGTTCGACATCGTGAATGCTCATCCCTTTGCGCTCGGCGTAGTCTGCAACCTGATCCCGGTCGATCTTGCCCAGGCTGAAGTAGCGCGATTCGGGATGAGCGAAATACAAACCACTGACGCTCGAACCGGGCCACATCGCGAACGACTCCGTTATCTCAATTCCAGTATTCGCGGAGACATTCAGTAGGCGCCAGAGTGTGCCCTTCTCCGTGTGATCCGGACATGCGGGATAACCTGGCGCCGGCCGGATGCCGCGATATTTTTCTTGAATGAGATCGTCGTGGCTCAAGTTTTCCGTGCCGCCATAACCCCATTCTTTGCGCACACATGCGTGCAAGCACTCGGCAAAAGCCTCAGCGAGACGATCGGCGAGAGCTTCCGCCATGATTGCGTTGTAATCGTCATGCTTGGCCTTGTAGGAGTCGCACAATTCCCTCAGGCCAATACCGCTAGTCACTGCGAAAGCCCCGATATGATCGGGAAACCCGGCTTCCTTGGGTGCGATGAAGTCCGAGAGAGACCGGCACGGCTCGCTGCCCTCTTTATTCGATTGCTGACGGAGGAAATGGAATCGTTCGATCACTTTCTTGCGTTTGTCGTCCGCATACAATTCGACATCGTCGCCCACAGCGTTCGCAGGAAACAGCCCGTACACGCCGCGCGCGGTGATGAGTTGTTTTTCGATCATGACATCCAGAAGAGCATTGCCCTCGTTCAAAAGCTGGCGGGCCTGCTCTCCTTGTCTTTCGTCCTCAAGAATGCGCGGATAAACACCCTTCAGCTCCCAGGTGTGAAAGAACGGGGTCCAGTCGATGAACTCGTGCAGAGTAGCCAGCGGAAAGTTGTCGAGCACGCGAACGCCGGTGAAACTCGGTACCGGCAAATCCTGGGCACGCCAAACAATCGGAGTTCGCCTTGAGCGGGCTGTGTCGAGAGAGACAACCGTTTGCTTCGGGGCCGCATGGGCCTTGCGGATTGCTTCGTATTCAGCGCGTTGCTGTTCGACGAATGTTGACTTGCCTTCGTCGCTCAACAGACTGGTTGTAACCGGAACCGCCCGGCTGGCATCGACGACGTGGACGACCGGTTCGCTGTAGTTCGGAGCAATCTTGACGGCAGTGTGCGCCCGGCTCGTCGTCGCTCCACCGATCAGCAGAGGCAGTTTGAAGCCTTGACGCTCCATCTCGCGCGCCACATGCACCATCTCATCTAGGGAGGGAGTGATCAACCCGCTGAGACCAATCATGTCTGCTTTCTCGGCCTTGGCACGTTCGAGAATCTTTTCGCAAGGGACCATCACACCCATGTCGATTACTTCGTAATTGTTGCAAGCGAGGACGACTCCAACGATATTCTTTCCAATATCGTGCACGTCGCCTTTGACTGTCGCGAGCACAATTTTCCCCTGCGCCTTGACCGATTCCCCGGCAGCGGCTCGCGCTTCCTTCTCGGCTTCCATGTACGGAGTCAGCCGCGCCACAGCTTTTTTCATCACTCGCGCTGACTTTACGACCTGAGGCAAAAACATCTTCCCCGCTCCAAAAAGGTCGCCCACCACGCTCATGCCGGCCATCAATGGCCCTTCGATGACCGCCAGCGGGCGGCCCAGCTTGACGCGGGCTTCTTCGGCGTCAGCCTCGATATAGGTATCGATTCCCTTGACCAGCGCGTGAGAAAGGCGTTCCTCGACTGTTCCGCCTCGCCACTCTTCAGCCTTCTTTTCGGTCGCGGCTTTACCGGTACCCTTCAGCGTTTCGCCAAATTCCACCAAGTGTTCTGTTGCATCCGGGCGGCGGTTCAGCAGCACATCCTCGACCAGTACTTTTAGTTCTGGCTCGATCTCTTCGTACACTTCGAGCATGCCAGCATTCACAATGCCCATGTCCATGCCGGCCGCGATCGCGTGATAGAGAAACGCGGAATGAATGGCTTCGCGGACCACGTTGTTGCCCCGGAAACTGAAGGAAATGTTGGAAACCCCGCCGCTTACTTTTGCGTACGGCAGGTTGGCCTTAATCCATCGGGTCGCGTTGATATAGTCGACGGCATAGTTGTTGTGCTCCTCCATGCCCGTCGCGACGGTGAGGATATTAGGATCAAAGATGATGTCTTCCGGTGGAAACCCAACTTCATCGACGAGAATCCGGTAGGCGCGTTCCGATACGCGAGTCTTGTCCTCATAATTCGCGGCTTGTCCGTGTTCGTCGAAGGCCATCACGACCGCAGCCGCGCCATATTTCACAATGGTCGCAGCATGTTCGCGGAACTTCTCTTCGCCTTCTTTCAGCGAAATCGAATTAACGATACCTTTGCCCTGCAGGCACTTGAGACCCGCTTCGATAACCTCCCATTTCGAGGAGTCAATCATGACGGGCACCTTTGCGACTTCGGGTTCACTCGCGATCAACTGAAGGAAACGCGTCATCGCGGTGGCGCCGTCGATCATGCCCTCGTCCATGCAGACGTCGAGAACATTCGCGCCGTTTTCGACCTGTTGCCGGGCAACACTGACCGCCTCTTGATATTTCCCGTCCTTGATCAGTCGGGCGAACTTCGGCGAACCGGCGACGTTGGTCCGTTCGCCGATCATGATGAAGACGCCTGCCTGTTGAGTGAATGGTTGTGAGCCCGAGAGCCGAAGAGGCCTGAACTTCAACGCTTCGGCGCTTGCCTCAATTGACTCGTTTACGCCCGGCTCGCTCACGCTCGGCTCGCAATCTCGCTCTGGCGAGCCAACGATGCCTCAGCGGACTGCCCCCACTTTCGCGGTGGCTTGGCGTCCAGCGCTTTCGCAATGGCGGCAATGTGCTCGGGTGTATTTCCGCAACAGCCCCCGGCAATGTTGATCAACCCGGCTTTTGCGAAATCGCCGAGGTAGCGCGCCATGTCTTGCGGCCCAAAATCAAAGCCGGTCTCGGACAAAGGATTCGGCAAACCCGCATTCGGATAACACGAGATCGCCACGTTGGCTTTTTCCGAGAGTTCTTCCAAAAATGGATACATGAGATCGGGGCCGAGAGAACAGTTGAGCCCTACCGACAAAGGCCTAACGTGCCGCACTGCATTCCAGAACGCCTCCGTCGTTTGCGCCGAGATCATCGTTTCGCCGCCTCGCCCCACAGCTGCCGAGATCATGACTGGCAGCTCCCTGGCGCCTTGATCTCTGCTCATTTCATCAAAGACTTCGCGGATTGCGACCAGCGCTGCCTTTGCGTTGAGCGAGTCGAAAATCGTTTCGACGAGCAGCAGATCTACACCTCCCGCAATGAGAGCGCGCACCTGGTGCGCGTAAGCGCCTTTCACCTGATCGAAGGTCACGACTCGGAAACCTGGGTCGTCGGCATCCGGCGAGTTCGAAAGAGAAACGGTGAGCGGTCCAATGGCTCCGGCCACGAACCGCTGCCGCGAGGTTGCCGTTCCGACACGATCGGCCCACTCCCGACACTGCCTTGCAGATTGCTCATTGATGTCCCACGCCAGACGGTTGAGAAACTCGTCGTCGGTGATCTTCTGATAAAACTCGGGATCCTTGCGCCCGCCGTGCTCCCGCGGGTCTTCGACGAAAAATTCACTCTGCGCGATATTAGTGGCGCCGAAGGTATTCGTCTCGATAATATCCGCGCCTGCTTCGAGAAACCGGCGATGGATGTCGCCAATCATTGCCGGCTGAGTTAGCGTAAACAGATCACCGTTATTGAGGAGGCTTTTGATCGCGTCCTTGAACCTCTCCCCACGGATATCCGCTTCCTTCATGCCATAGGTGCGAATCGTGGTACCCATTGCCCCATCAATGATGGCGATACGATTCTCCAGGATTTTTGCCAGAGGATGTGGTTGGGCTTTTTTCATGTCCTTTTGATGAGAACAGGCAGCCTTGGATTCGGCCTTTCCCCAGCTCGATTCGCACTACCGAGCGTCATTTATTATAGCGATTGGCCGGATCTAACCGTTGGGCTCGGGCTCAATGAAGTAATCGTGACCGACTCACAATTGTTCTAAAAGGTTCTAGGGAGGGCCGATAAGGAGTGCAAGCCACAGCGATTCGATCGTACTCTGAACGCAAACCGTTTGTAGCAGCGGGAGCAGTCACCGGCATTGGTAGTCTGCCTTTCACGTCTAGTGCTTCGGCGGTTCGTTCCGTTGCCGAATTCTCACCGGAGATTCCGTTTTGGCCTCAGCTACCTCAACTTTCAGAGCGAGAGAGCATCGTTGGCCAGGGCCTCGGAATTGTCGAAAAACTGATTGAGCCTCGCAACGACGGCTACGGTTATCAGGTAAAAGAAGGCCAACTCGACCCCGTGCTTGAAATCCTTCATCGGAGCGATGGCGAGTTGTCACAATCGAACGCAGCAGGCTTCGGAGAGTTTGAACGAGCGATGTCGTCGAAGCGATTCAGTTCCGCCCTTGCTGTTAAGGGCCAGATCGAGGGACCAATCACGCTGGCCGCGTTCCTGTTTCATAAGGGTAAGCCTTTCCTGGCTGATACTGCTCTGTTTGGAGCGATCGCTTTTCATATCTCGCAGATTATCAACTGGCAGATCAGCCGGCTGAAAGTGGCTGGCTTGCCCGTGCTGATATTTGTTGATGAGCCGGCTTTGTGCCTCGAGGCATCTCTGGCGAATGCTGTTTCAGAGGAGCAGCGGCTCAAGGCGCTGGCGGCTACACTCGATAGCGCTCGCGTTCATGGCGCTTATGCTGGATTGCACTGCTGCGCGGCCCGTCCCTTTGAACGCATGTGCCGCGTGCAGCCAGATATCATTTCGTTCGATGCACACGATGGACTCGACCTGTTCTTTGCTGACTGGCACGCATTGGACTTCATGCAGCAAGGCGGAACGGTTGCCTATGGAATCGTGCCTACGCGGGCAGGAGTGAACGCCGCCGATTCAGCAACGATCTTTCTTCGATGGCTCAAGGCTGCGTCATCGGCTGGAGATCCTCAGAAATTCGCACAACGGGCAATGATCACGGCGACCTGCGGACTTGGGCTTCTTGATATATCCGCGGTCGCCGAATCGTTTGAGGTCGCGCACAGCGTCAGCAAACTGATTCGATCGTTGGCTGGTTCACCGGAATTGGAAGAAGAGGCCGCTTTTGGGATCTAGCCCGATTTCCCAAACGTCGCGTGCGAACTCAGGAACTGCCGCTATATGATCCGGTCACCTGGAAGTAGGTCGGCAAGCACAAGTCCATCGCGCTCCAGATGGCTCGGGGATCGAGGACGTGGGCAACCTAAGGCTGCCCACGTAGCAAAGCATATGCGAGGCTGCATGATGCCCCAACATGGATCATGCTCGATCTCTATGCGACTCTCGCTCTTCGCCGTGCGCCAGACGAACTTCCCTCCGATCCGGCTATTCTCACGCGCCCAATTCGACACCGGGTAGTGCGAAGTACTGAGCAATCAACGGAGTAGTAATCGTCGCAATGTTTTCCGGAATGATTGAGTTATCTGCGCCGGACTGCATCTGATATTTAGCACTCAAAAATGTCGCCAGTTCCTGCATCGCCCGCGTTCGGACCGCGGCAACCTCCCTTCGCGCGCATCCAAGCAGAATCGAACAGTCGTTGTCGGAATATCGTTCGAGAACCGACATGACGAAAACGAACCGCTCAATAGGTGCGAGCTGGAGAATCGCACGAGCCTCCGCATGCAGAAGCACGGGAATCTTTTCCATTCCTCTCGCTACATCGGCGCTCCAACTGACGGTCTGGGAGAAGTCCATCGGCGCGATTAACCGGATAGCGCTTTGAATGATCGTACGTCGCGTCCAAGATCGCGCCCACTCCCTGAATACATAGTTGCCTTTGGTAGATTCCCCGATTCCCTCGACGAAGCATTCCTCCGCCTTCTCGGGGGTACCGGTCAGAAGAAGGGAGAGCAAATAAAGGCTGTTGACGTCCTCGGAGAAGATTCGCTTGAAGTCGGCCGACGTCGCGTATGCACGGCCGGCGATCTCTCTTTCATTCTTCTTGGTCTTCCCCACTCGACACATGCTGACACCCGGTTCACATCTGCCAAAGTCAATGATCAACACACCTTCGGATGCTCCAGATACAGCAGTGGATACAGAATTTGAACACCTAGACTGGAAACGCTTTTCTTGCCTGCGATGTAATATGCGAACCGCCTCGCAGAACGAGCCCCTCGAAACGAACTAAGCCGCAGCGTGGCCCGCATTTTCGAGCGCGCGATCTGAGTGACAGAACATCTCGATGAGGTCGTCTACCGATGAGAAATGTAATACAGATGTCAGCCCAGTCACTTCGAGCATCTTTCGCACCAGCTTGGAAGGATTCACAAGCCTCACCTGCATGCCGGTGGCGCAGGCCCAGTTGTGCAAAAAGACCAGCATTCCAAGACCGCGGGCGTCGACCATTTCGACTTCGGATAGGTCCAACACAACAACTCGAAGTTGCGACAGACTCGTCACGGCGGCTTTCAAGCGGCTGAGCGCTTCTAGATCTACAACCCTTCCCAGGCATTGCAGCACCGCTACATCATCAATCTGTTCCGTACTGATGCGAAACGACATCACAATCCCCCGTGTGAGCTCGAACCCCTATGTGCCGAGCCAATTTCTCACCCTCTGATCCTTAGACGAGTGAGATCCCCAATTTTCGACAACCTGGAAAGAAATATTTCTCCAACCCGCGGTTGACCATCCAGTTGTGGACTCCTGAGCTATCTTCCGTGGCCCTAATTGTCGCCGCCATTGCGCAAGTATCCACACTTCCGGTGAGTTCAATGCATCATCGGCGATTTGTGTGTGCTTCCACCAGTGCAGATAATCATGTCCTGCTCATGACAATCGTCACTAGTGGCGGGATTTCCGGACTCTGGCAGTATGGCGCGAGAGCGACGGAAATCGAAGCCGCGGCCTCATGCGGCTAAGAACAGCCGCGTCTTGCCAGGGACATTGCCCGAGTTATCAAAAAAGCGACCCTGACGTCCAGAAATCCGCGGCACTAGTGCGGTACTAATAAGGTAGAGTCTCTAGATGGCAAAGCGCGCACCGGCCCGACGACGTCCTCGAAAAGCCAATACGAAGGGCCTCGATCCCGGACAGTGCAGATTAGGACATCCAGAAGGATCTGCCGCTGCAGCCGCAGAAGCAGTCGAGAAGGCGGGGGGCTGTATGGTCGGTCAATACAAGGACACCCGACGATGAAACGTAGCAGAGCGAAGACAACGAATGACCAGTTCATCAGCTAGAAAACACGCGGGGCCCGGACCGGCGACTGACCTGCCGCCCGTTCCCGAGCCCACCTTCGCCGAGCGTGCCCGCACGCTGGTGTACTTGAGTCGCATGGGTAGCCTGTCCACCTTGTCGCGAAAACAGCCAGGATTCCCTTTCGGCTCGGTGATGCCCTATGGGCTCGACGATCAAGGGCGTCCCATCTCTCTTATTAGCACCATGGCCATGCACACGCAGAACTTGCAGACCGATCCCCATGCCAGTCTGCTTGTGACGCAACAGGACACTGAGGGTGAACCACTTGGAGCACCTAGAGTAACCCTGCTAGGGAACGTTCTGCCCGTACCGAAGCCAGAATTGACCGAAGCTCGCAACCTCTACCTAGAGCGTCATGCCAACAGTAAATATTGGGTAGATTTTGAAGACTTCTCTTTTTACCGCATGGAAGTCGTTGATGTTTATTACGTGGGAGGCTTCGGAGTGATGGGCTGGGTATCTGCATCCGATTATGACGACAGTCACCCCGACCCTCTTGCGGACTCCATGGCTGAAATCATTCAGCACATGAACTCCGACCACAAAGATGCGCTTGTCATGCTTGTCCGAAAATTTGCTCACATCGACTCAACGGAAGCGACGATGACCGCAGTCGATCGCCTCGGCTTTCATGTCCGCTTGAAAACTGCTGAGGGCATGCGTGGCGCCCGCATCGCCTTCGTGAGGGAGGTAAACAGTCCGGGTGAGACCCGGAAAGTCTTGGTGGAAATGGTGCAACAGGCGCGGGCGCAGAAGCCAATCGATCTCTAAATCTGGCGCACACCTGGCACACTGGAGGTCCTAAGAGTCTTTCCCTTTATCCGTTTGGTCGGATTAAAGGCAGCAACGGCCTCATCCAAGACAGCCAGCTTGCGGATGTTTGTCCGCAGGCGACCATCCCGGACACTAGTGAGGTTGATAAGACCGGGTGCGGAAACTGGCATGGCCCACAGGTCTTTGAGAACCCTCGGAAGCCGCTTACGGACACCACGCCTGGTTATGGTTTGCCTCGTGAGTTCCAGAGTTGGACCGCTAATCTGGAGGCACACCGGAGGAAGCCTGAACCTCGCTCCTGAGCCGCACATCCGGCAATTCGTGTCGCATCAAGAAACGCGCGACAATAGATCCTGGTTATTGGGTGCTCTTGAGCGGGGACTTGTTCGTAAACTCCGAGGCCGATTCCGTAGGCGTGTCGAATAAATAGACATGGCGCAAGTTTGGCATCCTACTTAATGAAGCGAGAGCTCCACTCGTGACCTTGGTGCCGCTCACGTTCAGGTAGGTGAGTTGGGAAAGCGATGACAGTTTCGCGAGTGACTGTCCTGTAACGTGGGTACCTTCCAAATGTAGCGCGCGCAAGTTCGTGAACTTTCTGAGGGTGTCGAAGGACGCGTCGGTGATCGCAGTGCGTCCGAGTTCGGCCTCGACGATGAATGGCGCGAATCGATCGAAGCGGGCGAGCTGCGCGTCGTCGAATTTTGAGGCCACGTCAATCGTGCGGAGAATCAACCCGTCGGATGGCTTGGCGGAAACCGCCACTAGTTTTGCGCCTTGCGACCGTTGCATCTCCCGAATGTCATTTATCAGCGAGCTGTAATCGCCTACCGGTTGAAGTGGTGGCTCGACCTTTTCAGTAGTTGCGCGAATTCCTGGAATACTCGCGGCCGTGGGAGATGCGCCAGCAAGGATCCACGCGCGGAGGGTTGCGATTTCGTCAGCTGTCAAAGGTGTGCGACCTTCGGCGGGCATGAAGTGCTGATCGTTTTGAGCGAGCGTGACTCTCTGCAGCAAAAGACTCTGATCGGGATTTCGTGGGACAAAGACAGCTCCGTCTTTGCCTCCCTTGGTCAGCAAATCGAAGAAGTCAAGCCGAAGCCCGCCCTTTTCTTTGTGTGCTCCATGGCATGCTACGCACTTGGCATCAAAGATTGGATGGATGTTGAGCGCGTAGACTGAGCCGGCGTAGGCGGCATCAGATGCCTTGGTTGCCGATGGGAAGAATTGTCTGAGGGGACCGGGCATATAGCGAGTCAGATAATCGCTTCCATGCGTGAGCGAACCACCTTGATGCGCCGTCCAGGTAAGAGTAAGCAATGTCATCGAAAGCAGAACAGGGTAGCTTCGCTTGTCTTGCCCTGAGGTCCATGCAGGACGCACGCTGAAGCAGATCAGCAGTTCGATCAGGAGCGCGATCGCTCCCCACATGTGACGTGTGACCGTTGCGCCCGTGTCGCCGCCGCCGTAAGCCAATAAGATTCCAAAGATCAAGGTAACGGCGCCGGTGAGCAATGTCAGGTAGAGCACGAAGGCGGCAGATTCACGCAAAGCGACTCGGGTTCTTCCGGCGAATTCGAGGATCAGCAACAGCACCAGCATGCCAATCGGAAGATGCACGAGCAAGGGATGAAAACTGCCGAGGAACTGAATCCAGTCCGCGTGCGACTGGCCATCCAACCGAAAGATGAACGGCAACAGTAACAGTAAGGCACTGGCGGCCAGAGCAAAACGCCACTGTACCGATACTGTTCGATGGCGGAGGTTTCGTACCGCGACAGTCAATTTTTCGACAGCGATCACGCCAGCAACCCGTCCACTACGTGCGCGGGAACGGGACTCGTGAGTTTCTGATCGAGTCCCTGGAACTTGTAGGTGAACCGGCTGTGATCAATTCCCAAGCAATGAAGAATGGTGGCGTTGAAGTCGCGCACGTGCACAGGGTCTTTCACGATGTTATAGCTGTAGTCGTCGGTTTCGCCATAAGCAATACCGGGGCGCACGCCGCCCCCAACCATCCATGTGGTGAAACACCGAGGATGGTGATCGCGGCCGTAGTTTTCTTCAGATAAACCACCCTGGCTATATACCGTGCGTCCGAACTCGCCGGCCCAAATCACCAGCGTGTCATCGAGCAGTCCTCGGCGTTTGAGATCAGTGACCAAAGCGTATGCGCCCTGATCGGTTTCTCGACAGAGAATTGGCAAAGTGCCGACCGCATCACCATGAACATCCCAACCGCGCTTGTAGATTTGCGTGAAGCGCACGCCGCGCTCCGCCATTCGGCGGGCGAGCAGGCAGTTATACGCGAATGTTCCAGGCTGTTTAGCGTCTGGACCGTAGAGCTCCCAAGTGGACTGCGGTTCCTTGCTGAGATCGGTAAGCTCGGGAACAGATGATTGCATCCGAAACGCCATTTCGTATTGAGCGATGCGCGCGTTCGTCTCGGGATCGCCGACATCAGCCAGCGTCTGGCGATTGACCTGTTCGACTGTGTCGAGCATCTCGCGGCGTACGCCTCGATCGACTCCGGAAGGGTCGGCGAGATAGAGCACGGGGTCGGCGCCGGACCTCAGCCCTACGCCTGCATATTCGGAAGAGAGAAAACCGCTGCTCCACAATCGCGACGAGACCGGCTGATTATTTTCCTTGGGATTGGTTTTAGTCTGAAGGACAATAAAGGTCGGCAGATTGTCGTTCATGCTGCCGAGCCCGTACGCCAGCCATGCCCCCAGACACGGCTTGCCGGCATTCATGTTGCCCGTGTTCATCAGCATGATCGCGGGCTCGTGATTGATGGCGTCCGTGTTCACCGTTTTGATGATCGTCAGGTCGTCGATCATGCGAGCGGTGTAGGGCAGCAGAGAGCTTACCCATGTTCCGGTCTGTCCATGTTGCGCGAAAGGCCAGTGCGAGGGCGCAACGGGAAAGTGCGCCTGGCCAGCGGTCATGCCGGTTAGCTGCTGGTTCCCGCGGATTGAATCCGGCATGTCTTTGTTGAATTGAGCAGCCAAGTTTGGCTTGTAGTCGAATAGATCCATTTGCGGCGGTCCACCCGACATAAATAGGTAGATGGCGCGTTTTGCTTTGGGCGCAAAGTGCGGCAGGCCAAGCGCATTGCCGGTCGCCGACGCCGGTGAGGTTACTTCCGCTCCGCTGGCATAACTCCGCAGACGCATTTCACTGAAGAGCCCCGCCAATGCAGCCCATCCCAGCACCTTTCCGGATCGGCCCAGAAATTTCCGACGTGTTTCCACCGCAGACCATTCCCGCTTAAGACCTGCGGGGATAGGAAGGTCCAGCGGAGTTATGGGATTTTCGCAGTCCGTGCAAAGTGGATGTTGCTTCATATAAGTACCTGATTATTTGTTCATCGTTTCATCGAGATTCAGCATTTCATTCGCAACCATTGTCCAGGCAGCGAGTTCGGGCTCTGGAATCGACGTGTCATGTTTCCTTTCCCCAAGCTCGACAAGAGAGTGTGCAGCCTTGCGATCCTTTTCGTAATGGCTTTCCAGTTTCTTCAGTGAAGTCTCAAGAGCCGCCGACATCGGAGCGGGCGGATCGTGTGCAAGCAGAATCTCACTCATGCGCTTCATCCGCTGCTGGGAACTGGGGCCTGCCTCATGAATCACACGTTGCGCCAAGGCGCGCGCGGCCTCTATCCACTGCACGTCATTCATCGTGACGAGCGCTTGCAGCGGCGTGTCGGTACGCTGACGCCGAGTGCATACCACATCGCGCACGGGCGCATCGAAAGTGTCCATGTTCGGCGGCGACGCCATGCGCTTGATATAGGTGTACATGCTACGGCGGTAGAGCGCATCGCCGTGTTCTTGAACGTAACGAAGCGTGTCGCTCGTGGGATAACTCACCTCCTCCCAGATATTGGGAGGCTGGTAGGGCTTTACACTGTGCCCGCCAATTTTCTCGACAAGAAGCCCGCTCGTTTGCAGAGCGACATCGCGGAGCATCTCTGCGTCCATACGGAAACGCGGACCGTGGGACAAGAGCAAGTTCTTGGGATCTTTTGCAAGCTGTTCAGGATTTGATTTCGCACTCTGCCGATATGCTGCCGACATCACCATCAGCTTGTACATATGCTCGATGTTCCATCCGCTCTCGCGGAATTCCACAGCAAGCCAATCGAGCAGTTCGGGATGAGTGGGCCTCTGGCCCATGATGCCAAAGTCTTCGGTGGTTTCGACGATGCCCGTTCCGAAGAGCTCGTACCACATGCGGTTTACGGTCACGCGTGCGGTAAGCGGGTTCGCGGGACTCACAGTCCATTTGGCCAAGGCGAGACGATTGTGAGGTTCGCCGGATTCCAACGGCGGCAAGAAGTGAGGAGTATTGGCTTCCACGCGCTCAGTGCGAGCCGTGTATACGCCACGCGTCAGCACGTTCGCGTAGGCGAGTGAGGGCTTCTCCCAGCTCACTTGCGTTAGATCGCCGCCAGTCGATAGCTGATCAAGCTCCTTATTAAGAGGAACTATCTCGCGCTGAATTGTCTGATAGGTGGGATCCACATGGTTGAGGTAGAACTCACTCATCAGGTGCCATTGATCCACAGTCCACTGCGAAGCAGGATGCGATGCAATTTGGGCAGCGTAATCTTCGAACGGGAGCTGCTCGACTTCATCGCGGTTGAGAGTGCGCGCGTAGAGGCGCACGTCCTGATATCTAGCTTCTTTCGCCGGATGTTCTTCAGGATCACGCCATCCTAGCTGCATGGGAACCGGGGTGCGAATGGTCGCTTGAGCAAGGTTGTCAGAAATTACGCGAGTAGGGATACCAGTGCCGTTGACGTATATCTTCACTCCCGACGCTCGGCCCGATCCGTCGTAAGTAAAAAAGATGTGCTTCCAGGCGCCGTCGAGCGGGAGGGGAGTGAGGGAGATGACGCGGATCGCAACTTCCGGAGTCGTATCCTTGGGCGGCTCCGGCGTGTGTTTCTTGGTTTTTTCCTTTGCTTTTTCTTCTGCTTTGTCTTTCTTGGCTGCTTCTTCCTCGGCTTTTTTCTGAATCGCCGGCTTGTTGGCAGCCAGATCTTTTTTACTCAGGTCCTGTGGAGACGGATAGTTGAACGGTTCTTTCGCCTCGAGTGGTTTCTTGTGTTCACCCTTATTTGCAGATTTCTTTGCGCGATCCAGAATCGAGTCTTTCGGGATCTGATCGACCAAAGCGACGCTCAGGAATCCGTCGTCGGCCGAAAGTTCCCATCCGCGATCGTGCTGCGTAGAGTCCATCTTCGAGATCAGCGTCCCGAAACTTCCTGGATGAAATGGCGCTGAGCGGAACATGAACCATCCGCCGGAAGAAAATTGTTGGTTCGCTTCATAGTCGCCGGCCTGTCCCAAAAGTACCCGCGTACTGGACTGCATGCGGAAGTCGGGCCAGAGCCAGGTGGTTTCGCCCCACTCTCCTTTCAGAGTGCTTGTATGAAAACTCGCAGGGTTCGCGTTCGGAGCAGTGTTTTTTAATTCTTCTCCGCTTCCCTCATCGAGTCGAAGGCGCAATACCAATCCACTGGTGTCAACCGAACGAGCAGCATCTTTACGCGAGGCAAGCCATTGCGTGACCAATCTGTGGCTGTTACGACGCATCTCGTTCAGCTTGCTTTGAAGTTCGGAGCGTTGGGTAAGAGCACGGTTATAGGCGTCTTGATTTTGAGTTGTAGGGATGCGCACAACCGGCGCCCACACCGGACGGTCTTCGTTAAAAGGTTTCTCGTCGATATTATTGAAGAAGGCACTGAGCGAATAAAAATCATGCTGCGTGGTTGGATCGAACTTGTGATCGTGACAAACTGCGCAACCAACGGTGAGCCCCATAAACGTGGCTCCAAAAGCTTCCGTGCGGTCGCGCGCGATGTTGACCCGCAACTCCTCAGTGATGGTGCCGCCTTCATTACTGCTAACGCCCAACCTCACGTATCCGCTGGCGATTAGTGGATCAAGGGTGTTCATTGGCAACATGTCGCCCGCGATTTGCTCCATCGCGAACTGGTCAAACGGCTTGTTGGTGTTGAAGGAGCGGATCACGTAGTCACGATAAGGCCAGATGTCACGGCTGTTGTCGTAGTGCAGCCCATAGGTGTCGGCGTAACGCGCGTAATCGAGCCAGTAACGCGCGCGCTGCTCGCCAAAAGTGGAACGCGCTAGGAGTCCATCGACCACATGCTCATAGGCATCGGGTGACTTGTCGTTCACGAAGGCGGTTACTTCTTCAGGAGTGGGTAGGAGTCCGGTCAGATCGAGCGTGACGCGGCGAATAAGGGTGGCCCGGTCGGCTTCCGGAGTGGGATGCAGGCTCGCTTGTTCTAGCTTCGCAAGAATGAAGTTATCGATTGGCGTCTTCACCCATGCGGCCTCGGTTCGTGGCTTGGGGACCGGTGGACGTTGAGGGACCTCGAAAGCCCAGTGGGGTCGATATACCGCTCCCTCCTTGACCCACTCCGTTAATGTCGCAATCTCGGCCGCACTCATAGGCTTTGCTTCGCCCTGAGCCGCTTGCGGCATCAGATAGTGTGGATCTTTGGATTGAATGCGTTTGACGAGTTCACTCTTTTCGGGGTTCCCGGGGACAATTGCGTCGGGATGTTTCGGCCGTTTCTTGAGTGCCCACTCCGCAAGATCAAGTCGCAGTCCCGCCTTTCGCATCTCAGGATCTGGCCCATGACAACTGAAACAGCGGCTCGCCAGAATGGGTTGCACGTCCTGATTGAAATCCAGACGGCGCGCAGTCGTGCGACTACAACCGCAGAGAGTGCTAACAAAGGTAGCGAGGAGCAGACCAATAGCTACCTCTGAATATCGAAAAGGCTTTGGGTGTGACCGTCTGATGTGCTCAGTCTCCCTGAAAAACGATGTCACCGCCGGATGTCTGACCCCAGAGGTGAATCCATTGTATTGCTGTTTCTCGAAAGGGGTCTTCCGGACTTATCTTCGCTGTCGATCGGCGATTTGAGGCTTAGCAGCGAACCTGCAAGCCATGAGCGGCAATCGGCTCTGCGGTTTACCCCTAGCTACCGTGGCTTGGTTACGTTGCAGCCATGGTCAAGGTGCAGGTACTCGCAGCCATTTAATCCGACCTTCTGGCCTGAGTCCAACATTCCGCCGATCAAAATGATCCCCAACCAGTCGGTTTAGCCTTAATGGCTCGCACTTGGTCCTTTCAAAACTGCATGTCACTCATTCCAAAGACGAAGGAGGATCTTGAGAGTGGGCTATCTATTTCATGTAACTTATTTATTTTCAATAATATGGCGGAGAGAGTGGGACTCGAATTCTGCCACTTAGCGCAAGTCGTGGTGACGACTAGACATAAGCGATAGTAGCCTGTGTTTATGCTGGTTTCAAGCACTTTCTTGACTTCGGGTCCGTTGCCTCCCACAACCTCCAACGACCTCTATTGACCACAAAAACGGTATCACTGGTATCACTTTCGAGTGTGGAAAACGTTATTCTTGCATCCCTAAAACTTTCATTTTCGCAGCTCAAAAAACTGTTCAAGGAGTACTCGAAGAATGGCGGAGAGACTTCCTCCTTTGGACCTTCTCTATCCCCAGATTTCCAGCACGTCGAACTTCTGTGTGTGGTCTTCAGGATTGCGAATCGAAGGCAGTTGCTTGACTGTCTTATCGATCGTCATTCGCTCGTCTGGGCCGAAATGAAAAGTGAGGAGTTGTTTCGCGCGATCAATGGCACGTTCTGTACAAGGAATATCTGCCGCATTGC
>DATFQQ010000013.1:0-9276 GCA_035264195.1 Candidatus Sulfotelmatobacter sp.
TGCGGCGCCGTAGCCGTAGCGCTGCAACAGCGGCTGCACTCGGGCAATTGAGCGTTCGAATCTCCGCAGCCCTCTACTCGGCCGCTGGTCCGAAGCTACAGTTGATTCCTCGCCGGCGCCGTTGGAAACAGGGACAACCGCAAAGAACCCAAAGCTCACATGGAATATAAAAAGACCGAGCCGGAGATATCTTAAAATCTTAAGCGACACGGCGAAGCCAATTTGAAAAAATCCGAAATCCGAATTTCGAAAATCCGCAACCCACCCCTCGTCCCTCGACATTCGTCACTTGTCACTCGCCACTTCTACATTTGGTCGCGCTGGTCCATTAGCTGTTGTTTCTGGGCCCGGTCGCTCTCTTGTTGAATCTCGATCCCTATCCTTTCTCCGTCGGAAAGGAGCTGCGGCCAGTCGATATTTCCACTGGCGATCATGGCCTGTGCCTTTTCAATATCGGAACGGATGGCTCGTCTGGGATCATAGAATTGCCCGATACCATAGCGGAAGTTTTGGTTCATGTAATCAAGAAAGTCATAAATCCCCTTCATCCCCCCTTCGATATCTTGCAGCCCTCTCTGACGGTCGTTCAGACGAGCCAAGGTAAGACCTAGGTACAGACGTGCAACTTCGGCTCGCTGCGGCTGGGAAACGGCCATTTCCAAAGTCTGTTGTGCTTGAGCAAAGTTCCCCGTGAAGTATTGGGCTATGCCCACATAAGTCCAGATCCCCTGTACGGGCTCCGAGCCGTACACGTAGTTGGGATCTTCCTGCGCGACCATCTGAAAATAACTTAGGGCGGATTCATAATTGCCCGTAAACAGCGCTTGTCTGCCGGAGGAAAACTGGTTTCCGAGCTGAGAATTGGCCCCGCATGCTGACAGGAAAACAGCGAACCAGAAAAGGGCGGAGGAACCCAAGTGTTTAAGCTACCTCCTGACGAGAAATGCACAACCCCGAGTCGAAATCCGAAAAGAGCCAGGGTCGAGGGCCGGGTGTCGAGGAAAAGCCGTTCTCCCCTAACACTTGTCACTCGACACTCGCCACTCGACCTCGACACTTCCTTACGCCAGAACTGCCGCGCCGGAAACGATCAATCTCGTCTTTCCGTCGCCGCCAGGCTTTAACTCCAACATTTTGCCGTGGAAATCAGCAAGCGCGGAGCGGTGCGCAATGCTGACGATCGTTGCGTCTTTCAGCCTTTGCGTGAGTAGCTCATATACATCCGCTTGGCTCGGCTCGTCCAGAGCAGAAGTGGCCTCGTCCAGGAACAACCATGCAGGCTTTTGCAACAACGCGCGGGCAATCGCCACCCGTTGTTGTTCCCCGCCGGAAAGTTGCTGCGTCCAGTTCTGCTGCTCGTCGAGGCGCTCCGCAAGATGGCCCAGGCCGGTCCTAGCAAGCGCATCCCGCAGCTGGGCATCGCTAAAGGTTTCCGACGCCGAAGGATAAGCAATCACCTGCCGCAGCGTGCCGATGGGAAAGTACGGCCGCTGCGGCAAGAAAAGTGAGTGAAACTCGCGCGGCAGTCTCACCTCTCCCTTTCCGAAGGGCCAGATCCCTGCGATAGCCCGAAACAATGTACTCTTACCGGAACCCGAGGGACCTTTGATAAGAACGCGCTCACCGCGCTCGATGTCGGCGTCGATGCCGGACAACAGCACACGACCCGTGGGCAGCCCTAGTTCCAGGTTTCGTAAACGTAAGTCATCAATCGTGGCGTCGGCAACCGCGGCCGGCCCCACGCCGGCACGGCTCTCTTCTTGGGCCACAACGATGGCGTTGCGAAAACCCGTCAACCGATCCACGGTGGCTTTCCAGGAAGCGAAAGTCGTGTACGCATCGATGAACCAGGAAAGCGCTCCTTGTACCTGGCCGAAGGCATTGGAAATCTGGATCAGACCGCCAAGCTGGATGGCGCCCGAAAAATAACGCGGCGCCCCCACAACAAAAGGAAATACCACAGCGGCCTGGCCGTATCCTATCGTAAAAAAAGTTAAGAGCTTTTGCCGCTTCATAATCGCCCACCAGTTCTCCACCACATGAGCGAAGCGATCACGAAAGCCGCGTAGCTCGTCATCCTCGCCGTGATACAACGCTACGCCTTCTGTGTTCTCGCGGAAACGCACCAGGTTGAAACGAAAATCCGCTTCATATTTCTGCTGATTGAAGTTGAGCAAGATGAGCGGCTTACCGATTTTGTGGGTAAGCCATGTTCCAGCGATAGCGTAAACGATGGCGACCCAAACCATATAACCATATATGACGTACGTCGTCCCGCCGACTGGGATATCGAGGGACCCCGACAGCCCCCAAAGAATCCCCACGAAAGACCCTAGGGTAACGGCAGCATTGAGAAATCCCAATCCCAGAGTGAGGGTTTCATCGACGAACAGCCTGAAGTCCTCGGAAATGCGCTGATCGGGGTTATCGGTGCCGTCCCCTTTGAGTTGTATGCGATAATAATTTCGGTCGACAAGCCAGTGTTTAAGGTACTCGTCCGTAAGCCAACGCCGCCAGCGTATTTGTAGCATCTGGTTCAGGTATATCCTGTAAACCCCGATGACGATGTAGATCGCCGCCAGCACGCAAAAGCGCCCAATCTGATGGAAGAACTCCGCCATGGCTTTGTCTTGCAGCGAATTGTAGAAGGCGTTGTACCACTGGTTGAACAACACCGTCATATAGACCATGCCGAGCGTAAGCACGATGTTGACAATGAGCAGCAGCCACGCGCTGCGCCGCTCCTCCGACGTCCAGTACGGGCGCAGCAGCGCCCACAGTTCGCGAATAAATTTCTTTGTCATGTCCATGCGTTTACTCCGAGATAAAAATAAAAGAGGAATATTGGAACGTTGGAATACTGGGTCTTAGAAAATCATTCCATTACTCCATCGTTCCATTATTTCATTATTTCTTCGCACTTTCTTGCCCAAGAACAAGCCCGTCGCTATACCGAGAGCGATACCGGTCCGCGGTCGCGCACCTCTACCCTAAGCAGGTTTTTGCCTTCCGGTTCCGCCCGGACCTTAACCGCGCGCTCGTCCACGGAATAATCCTTCATGGCGTCGAAAGCGTTGAGCAGCAAATTGACCACGACCTGCTGGAGTTGCCCTTATCGCCCCGCACCGGCGCCAACCCAGAGTTGAATTCAACCAGGATTCGTACGCCGTACAAAATGGCGTCGCTATGAACCAGCTCTACAACCTCCCGGATGACGCTTGTGAGGTCGAGCGGCGCGAAGGCGAGCTCTTCTTTCTTCACTAGCGCTCGCAACCATTGGATGACCTCGCTCGCGCGCCTGTCGTCCTGAATAATGTCTTTGATAGTATCGCCTACTTCCTGCAAGTCGGAAGGATCGGCGGCCAGCAAATGCTTAGCCGCCTGGGCATTGCTGCGGATGGCCGTGAGTGGCTGGTTCAACTCATGGGCTAAGGACGTCGCCAGCTCGCCCATCGTGGCTACCCGCCTCACATGCGCGAGATCCTGCCGCTGCCGGCGCAATTCCGCTTCGGTTCGCTTACGCTCGCTGATCGCACCAGCGCTCGAGGCAGAGACTTTCCGCCAGGGGCGGATCAGCCTAGGGCTGAGACAGAATCGCCGCGGAAGGCTTGCGCCTCTCTCGTTGTTTTCATCTGCAACTGCGGCATTCGCGCTGAATCTCGCGGAGCTTTTCGAGCTTATCCCAAACGACTTGGCAATCAGGGGATCATGCCGCACTCGAACATTTTATTCGCAATAGGGCCGGCCACGCGGTTGAGAAACTCCGCGCGCATCTGAGGATCTTTGCGCATCATCTCCACCATTTTCTCCTCGATCATCTCCTTCCTCGCCGTGGGTGGAGCGCTCTTCTTCTGGGCCAATTCCTGGCAGGAAGAACTCTGATATTTCTGGATGACCTTCTCGGCTACCTTATCCATAATCGGATATTGTTGGGCGCCGGCTATTCCAAACTGAAACAGCAAGGCCGCTAGTAAAGACAGGTAACGAAATCTGATCATGATTCTTTCCTTTCTCGATGTTATTGTTTGTATCAATTTGAAAAGGTGCCGGGTTTCAGGTGTCAGGTTCGCGAGTTCGCATTTCGAAGTGCGAAATTTTTAGCAACCATATGCACGCCGCCTGTTCACGCCCACTGATTACTGATAACTGATTACTATCGACTACCGCCGTCCACGAAATCCTCCCCCTCCACCACCAAACCGATCACCCCAACCACCACCACTACTGCCGAAACGACTACCCGAATCGCCGCCTCCGCCCCCGCCAAAGCGGCTCGCAAAGTCGCTGCTGCCGTAACCGCCGGCGTGGCTTTGACTGAAGCTATTGAATCTGTCTTCACCTTCACTACGTGCCTGATTTTCTCTGTCGGCCCAAGACGTGTCGCCGCTTGCGTTCTGCCAGCCGCTCGAGGTGTGTTGCTGCCAACCGCTTCCGGTGTTCCTATAAACATTGCCGTCCTTGTCGGCGCTGTAACCCTGCCCCGCCGTATGCGACCAAGACTGGCCGGTATTCTCATTCGTAACTGTGCTCTGGCGGGAGGCCCCTTCTCCTGTGGAAGCGCTCGTCGTCGTTGTTTTTGAATAGTTCGTACCACTGGTGGTGCGACTGATATCGCCGGATTCTTGCCCGCTGTATACGTTGCCGCTAGTCGAGCCCGATATCGACGCTGATCGGCCGCCCGGGCCAGTCGCCGATGCGCTACCGGATCTTGAGTAATTCCCAGTGTCATAATTGTACGACGCGCCACGTGAGACATCCCCGGATACGCCGCTCTGTGTGTTGAACGTCCGCGAGGCGTTCGCTTGCGCCTGTCCCGTATACGGATTGTAGCTCCGTCCACCCGAGTAAGTGCCGGTGGTTCCCGTCGCGGTGTTTGTGTAAGTCCCGCTGGCTGAGGTTCCGTAGGCGCCGCCCCAGTTATTGTAGTAGGTCCGGGTGCCCGAGTAGGTCGTTGCACCCCATTGTCCATAGACATTGCCGCTCACCGAGCCGCAGCAAGGATGGCCATACGGATAATATGGATGGTAGTAGGCTGGATAATAGATCGGATGGTAATACGCTGCTGTCATCGCCGCGGCTGCATATCCCATGGCGAAACCGTAGCTCATGCCCACTAGCGGATTGTAAACGGGTTGCGCCATCACGCCGTAGGTCGGGGGCGGGGGATAATACACGGTGCCGACCCAAGGTTGATAAACATATCCCGTGCCGTACACGACTACGCCGTCTGGCGCCACCACTGTCCCGAGATAACCGGGAGTGTAACCGACATAAACCACGCTCGCCGTCGAACCGTACACCTTCACATAAGTCACGTAATATAAAGGAGAGCTTGGCGGGATCGTATAGATCACCGGTGGCACCGAGGTCGCCACGGTCCATGGACCGACAATGGCAGGCCCGGTGAACCATATCCCGCCGGTGACTGCGTAGTAGGAGTTTGGATTTACGACAATGATCGGCGTCGCCGAATTGACAACATAGGTGAGAGATGTGTTTGGGATCGGTCGAAACTGGGGAGTTCCGTCAATTACGGGCGAGAATTTCGGGCCGTTCACAAGCTTCACGGTTGCCGTTTGAGGGATGGAGTTCGCAATTAATGCCTCCTGCGCCTGCGGCGTACCGGCGACGGTCGCGAGCACGACGCCTGCCGGCGAGTTCACCGGGATGCGGCTGAAGTCGGCCGGCAAATTGTTGCTCGCCACGTAAGTCCAGGGTCCGGACAGGTCCGATGCGCGAAACCAACGGCCGGAGATAAGGACATAGTAGTTGAAGCTCACCGAGTCCACGATCACATAAGCAGTAGTGTTCGTCGCCCAGCGCAGGTTTGTCCCGGCAATCGGCGTAAAACTCGGCTCTCCCTTAAACACGATAAGCTCCGCAGGTGTCTCACTCACATAGATCGTCGGCACACCGTTGGCCAGTGACGGTTTGGGCTGCATCTTGCCGCCGTCCATGAGGTCAACCTGGCCGCTCTTGGCGAGGTCATTGGCGACCTGATCCAATCCGGAAGGAAAAATCGTCGACCGGTACCATGGGCCCGTAAGGGTGTTGGTGTTCAACCAACCATCAAAGACGTGGAGAAAATTAGTGGTGCTTCCCTGTTCGCGCAGGATGAGCACTTCGGTATTGATGATCCGTTCAAAACGCGTTCCCGCAACCGGCCGCCACACTGGACCGCCTAAAATCGGCACAAGAATCGCCATTGATTGGCTCACGATGATCCGCGGCGGATCGTTATTTATCACGACGGGAGCAGGCTTCACGCTGCCCGATGCCACCAGAGCCGCCTGCAAGCGGTCGAGGGAAATAGTTCGCTTCTGAGGAACAAACTGTTGTTGTAGCGCGCGCATGTACGAAGCGCCGTTATCGGGAAGCGTGGGAAAATTGCTCTTCGTCAGCTTCATATCTTCGAGAGCAACGATGCGCGAGACACGGTCCACCTGGGTGCGTGCTGTAGCCCAGATTACGCCTAAGATCTCTTGCTTTGAGCCAGTGGGCGTAATGCTCACCACAGCGCGGAAGTTGAGCATGTTCGCTTCCCACGAATCGACCTGGGGCTGATAAACTAGCACTGCGGCGTTCTTGAGCTTGAATTGTCGTGGCCATGGATCACCTGGCCCTGGAGTGTTTCCGCCTGTGCCTTGCGCCGACACGGCACGCAATGACGCCAACACGCAGAGAACGACGAACGCGGTAACTGCGAAAATTTTCTTATTGCTCATAACAATCTCTCCTTTCGCCACTCTCATCATTCGCCCCCCGCCACTCCTGAAACCTGACACCCGAGAAAACCACCAACGTCGCCACCACTCCCACGACCGCGGTCAAAACCACTGAAACCACCGCCCAACTCCTCGAGCTCCCCAGCAGTATCATCCCCCAGGCAGGGCCTACCCTGGGACAACCGAAAGGTCACAGACTTCGAGAATGCTTTCAGGAACCTGCTGATCTTGCCTTTTGTTCGTACTACAACTCAACGCTTTTTGCACCTCGTCGCCCCCAAACCTTATCCAGAATTCGAGATTCGAATGCCGAAATACAAAACAAGCGAAACACAGCAATCTCTAAGGACGGCTTTTCTATCGTCACCCGACACTCGTCCCTCCCCCTTCTGTCATCGTACTGCATATACGACGTTGTTTCCCTGAAAAACCGGCCCGGTAGTAAACGCCACCACGAGCGGCAGCGACGCGGGGCCGGCTGATCGGGACGACAACGGCTCGAACCACGGTGACAGCACCAAGGGTGGAGAGCACCTGGATGGCAGCGTCGCCGAGGTGCCTTTTACGAGGCATGGCTCACCGTTCTGGCTACGTTTGACGACATGATTTTTGTCGTTCCTAGTAGCAAGGCGGGTAAGGGTAATACCCGCAAGGGGGGCGATAATACGGGTAGGGGTAGTATGGGTGATAGTACGGCGCCGTTGCTGCCGCGGCTGCTGCCGCCGTTGTTGCTGCCGCGGCAGCCGAGGCGGTGGCGCCATACCAGGCCGCCCGAGCCGCGGTACGACGCGCGACGCCGGCAAATGACAGCGGAGTCCAGGGCAGGCCGATGATGTCGATGAAAACTGAAGCGGGTCCGTCGGCGCCCGCCAAGTCTCCCTCCAGGACCTGCACGTCAAACGTTAACCGATCGCCGTCCAGGTTTGGGGTCTTCAACACGACGACCGCATCGCCAACTCCCGAACCGTCCTTGGTGAATACTGACACGGTAGCGTTGGGAGGATCCTTGGCAAAGCTGTCGCTCCCAGTCCCCCATTCCTCGAGCAGATGCGCAGTGAGCACATGTCCCGCCGACCTCACGGGACGGTCAGCGAAGACGATGGAGTTCGGCGCCACTCCGAACAACGTCAGTTTCTGACCTTGGAGGCTGGCACCGCGTGCGTTCAAGACAATCAAGGACGGCACAACCTCCGGCTTTGCCTGGCCTATTGTTTTCTGCAGCGGCACGTGCGGCGGCGGCTTAGTGGTCGCAGTCTGAGCCAACGCCAATCCTGGGGAAGAGAACAGGCAGATTGCAGTCAGGAATATGCAAGCGGTGTGGATCCAAGTGTGCGTCTGTTTTGATGGAAATGTGATCATAGAGTTCCTCCTCGTATCGGTTTATTGTTTTTCGAGCTTAGCCAGAAATTGAAAAACTGTATATTGGACCTTAGTCTAATAGAAGGCCCTGGCGAGCCCTTCGACGTCGCTCAGGACATGCTTTGCGACTTTGCGGGAGAAATCCGATTTCTTTTTTTCATCGCGCCAAGCCCTGTCCTGAGCCAAGCCGAAGGGATGCCAACCACTCCGGAATCAAAATACGAAACTCGGAATCCGACTTCAAACCTGACAAACCAGACTATTGTCGGAAAATCATCACAATCAACGCCAGAATCCCGAGAAGCGAGACCAAAGCTGCGACGATCATTGCTAGCGACCGAGGAACACCGGGATATTGCGTTTTCATTGTCTGAATATTGTGCCGGTATTCCAGTGTGGCCAATAGTAGCGAAACCAGTCCGATGATGACCAACAACAGTGCAAACTCACGCGGCCCAATAAGCCGATGGCGTTCAGCAATTTTTTCGCCCTCGATCTGAAAGAACTTATAAATGGTGAACCCGAAAGTGATCAGTGACGCCGCTGTCCTAACCCAGGCCATAATAGTCCGCTCGTAAGCGAGAAGCGTCCGATCGTAGGCGAGTTTGGTCGAAGTATCCAGTCTCGGCGCGCTATCTATAGTTTGGCCAGCCATCTGAGTCGTCTCCCCTTCCAAGGTTCATAGCCGCGATACGCGCGGCACGACTCATCATCGGCGCGCGCGATCGCCCATAACGATCCGAGCCCGCGCGCGATTCGAACGTGCTTCTCGATCAGTCCCGCCGCGGTGGAGTTAACTGAGGTCTTTCTATCGAAAATTCAGAAAGCCGTACATTGGACTTTGGTCCAATACGGAGGAGGGGTCGGAGTCACCTTCGTTTCACCATGGGTAGTCTGACAGCGAAACTTGAAACCTCGCTGAAGCATAAGCAGGACTCATTGGTGCTTTCCCTGTCGCTATCGAATTGAACGGTTTCTGGTCTTGGGCGATTTTTAAGCGGGCGTTCCTGAGACGAGCCTTCACTCAGTAATCCTTACGCCGGTGTCGACGGCAGTTCTGACGATTTTGTTTTCTCCAACTTTACTGGCCTGCCAAGCTTGTCCCTGACGCGCTGCATCATTATGTAGAAGACAGGCACGAAAGGTATCGCCAGCAAGGTCGAAGCGAGCATACCGCCGAACACAACGGTGC
>DATFQQ010000014.1:0-11137 GCA_035264195.1 Candidatus Sulfotelmatobacter sp.
TTCCAGGATGGACTCCATAATGACCTTGCCTTGTGAATCCGTCACCGCGACCGAAATCGTTGCTTGATGAACATCCAGCCCAATATACTTTTCGCTGCTCATTGAGGGTGCTCCTTTCGTAGGTGATCATGCCAACGATGACAACCTACCCCAAAAGGGGCGCCCTCTTATAATGCGATTTCGTCAACCATCGGTGTAATCCCAAACGGTTCCGTATTCACCCCCTGATATTACTGACAGGTACGCGACCGTCGTCAAAGTCACTAGGCTCGTAGTTGAGCAGCTCGAGTTGGAAAAGACGTATGAACAAATTCGAACTGCTCATTTATTGGCTACCGGAGCCCCAGAGGGATTAGTAAAAGTCATTCATGCCCGTATTTGGAATCCACCCCCCGGATCTACTGCAAACCGTTGTTGAGGATATCGGCGTTGCGATGGTCGTAGTTGATCGCGAGGAGAGAGTGGTATTCGCAAACCACATGGCGCACCAATTGCTTGACTTCGTGAGCGCACCGGAAGGAATGCGACTTCGAGACTTGCGAAGCAAGATCCGCGTGGAGGATCGCTCAGGAAATGAAATCCCTCTCGCGGATGCGATAGTGATTCGAGCGCTGAAGAACGAGCCTGTCAAACCTCTGGAGTTTCGTTTCAAAAACGCGAACGGAAAAACGAAATGGCTGATAGCGAGGGCTTATCGATTCTGTTGCATGGGTCTCGAAGGTGCTGCCGTATTCGCCGTGGACGAGACTGAAGAAATAGAAACACGCAAAGCGGCCGCAGTATTGGAACGGATGGAAACTATCGGAACCCTCGCAGCCGGACTCGCGCACGACTTTAACAATCTTCTGAACACGATTACGACCAACGTTGCCATCGTAAGAGAGAATGGCGGTTACTCACCAGAGGTCGGAGCTCGCCTTGATCAGATTTCGGATGCCGTCAACAAATCCGCCGGACTTATCCGACGCCTTATGCAATTCAGAAGTCCAGATCTTCATCTTCGCTCACTTGATGTCAACGACGTTGTTCGCGACGTAGTTCGCCTCACTAAACCGCTGCTGCGCGACAACATCGTCCTTGCCCTTCATCTGGAGGAGGAACTTCCAGCAGTCTATGGGGATTCCTCTCAACTCCAGCAGGTTTTTATGAACCTCATCGTGAATGCTCTGGAGGCTATGCCGGACGGCGGGGACCTGACGATTACGAGTCATGTTGTGCCAGGAAACCAAGCGGATTCGGTTGAGAAATCAATCCGACAGGAAAAGGAGGAGGTTGTACGAATATCGATCAGCGACACCGGAACTGGTATTCCTGTCGACATTCAGTCCGAGATTTTCGAGCCCTTCTTCACCACCAAATCCCAAGGCACCGGAGTTGGGCTGCCCAGCGCGTTCAGAATCATCCAACTGCACCGAGGGAAAATCGGAGTAGATAGCTCGCCTGGCACGGGTACGACTTTCACCGTATCTCTTCCGGTGCATGGCCCTGCTGCGGGATTCCTTTTGGAAGATTTCCCAAAAGCGTCGTGATTCTGTCGCCGTTACTTCGCAATCCGAATCACGGAACTTCGTCCTCATAGTTTACGGATCCAGGTCAGTCACAGTGACCCGCAGACGGTTAATGTAACATCCCCGTTACACTCAAAATGCCTAGACGAGGGGTTCTGAGCGTTATGGCTTGATTGCGACAACCATCACGCGAACGTTTCTCGCGACGGGCAGAGGATCGGGATCACCTTAAACGCTCGACTTGACGGCCAGTCAATTTCGCAGATGGACCAACAGAGTGGACAATGCACACCGAAGGGAATCTCTCTGAGTGTCTCGTTTAGCGAGCCTTCGACTCTGTCGAAGACTATGAACGAGTGCCCGTTGCTGCAGTTGAAAGATCGTTCCATAGCCGTATCGGAATCCAAGAGGCCGCAATCCCGCTCACGAGAATGGCGACACCGCCACAATCTTGTGAGTATTTTTCACCGTTGTGTTGA
Organism: Candidatus Sulfotelmatobacter sp.; assembly: GCA_035264195.1. Classification (GTDB taxonomy): domain Bacteria; phylum Acidobacteriota; class Terriglobia; order Terriglobales; family Acidobacteriaceae; genus Sulfotelmatobacter. The sequence continues at coordinate 1,988 of DATFQQ010000014.1, forward strand.
CGCATGACCATCAGGTGGATGCGTCAGGTGGGCCTAGCAAAAGTACAAGTGCCCCCGCTTTCTCAATTGCCGAAAACGAGGGAACGCAGTGCTCACCTCCGGCTCCAAATACCTTCAATCAGCAATCAGCCTGAAAGGACTCCGCCTCAGTCGCGGCTCTTGGCGCAACTTGGCGCACCCCTCGGCTGCTTGCTGATGAGAAAATTCCTTCGATTGGAACGGTATTGGTCGAGAGAGAGTCCCAAAATGCCACAGTCGTTTGCGGTCGTCCGCGTCCTTGTGGTCGATGACTTCGAACCTTTCCGACGATTTATATCGGTGATACTGAAAACGAAACCGGAATTGCAGGTGATTGGCGAGGCATCAGACGGATTAGAGGGCGTCCAGAAAGCCGAAGACTTGAGACCGGATCTAATTTTGCTCGATATCGGACTGCCCAAACTCAATGGAATGGAAACCGCCAAGAGCCTATCCCGGATCGCTCCCGAGGCAAAGGTCCTCTTCGTAAGCCAGAGCGATGATCCAAATGTGATAGCGGCAGCAATGAGCGACGGAGCGAAAGGGTACGTTTGGAAGCCAACAGCGCACTCCGAACTTCTACCCGCAATTGAAGCGGTTATGCGCGGTGATCGCTTCATCAGTTCACAGGTGCAATCTCCACCGTCAAATTCGCAAAACAGACTTCACCTGCTCTAGCTAGGCTGCCTCGTCAGACTGTCCGAGTCCTTCCTTGAGTAACTTTAACTCCGTTTCGGGAATCGTGAATTGCGTCGAGCCGCAATCCAGGCAAATCGAAACTGTTGAGAACGTCAGAACACCAGGATTCTGTAGATGCATGAGACCTTGGAAATGGATCATGATCTCCGCTGTAAGTTCTGCGTGATTCGCCGAGGCGCACGTGCAAGACATCGGACTCCCTTTCTTGGGACAGAGATAGCTTTAACCGTGTCTAACAAATCGGGGGGATGTCTTTTTGGAGTGATTGTACTCACGGTACAGAACAAAGTAAACGCAGAGTTGCTGACTAAGGAGGATCAAGATGGGATTCCTCGCATGGATTGTGGTAGGAGGGATTGCGGGTTGGCTTGCTGGACAAGTGATGAAAGGTGGTGGCTATGGCATTCTCATTGACATCATTCTTGGCATCCTCGGCGGCGTTGTCGGTGGTTGGATCTTTGCTCCAGAATCAGGTCCTGGAGGCACAGCCGGATCAGGTCCTCAGAATGAAGTCGGCGCTTGGCTAAGACTGTCCTTCCCTCAGAACTACCGTCGCTGCTTCGCTCATTTGGGACTGGCCCTTCTCGAGCGCTAACTTTGCGACGTAGCACGATTCGTGTACCACGAAGCCGTTTTCATCGATCTTGCTCTCTCTCACGGAAACGCTTCTGCCGCATATCCAGCAGTTTGGAATGTGTATCGCTGTCATACCAGCTTCCGTCCGTGTTTTCCTCAATCACAACCGGAGAATAAAGGGGCGTAACTGCGATTTATCGACAGATGGGCTTCGGTTCGCCGTCTATATCGTTAACCGTGCCAAACTTGGAGGCATGAAAGCGGAATGCAGCTTCGTCCCAGTTGAATTGTCTTCTCTGAATCGACAGCCTTCCATTGAGCCTCTCGCAGCGTGTTTCTTCAATGATTCCGGGATGCTCGCTCGCACCGACCGGTACAAATTTGCTTCGCAGGCGAAGTTGGTGTTTCTCACCAGTAGAACCTTGGTCGTCTACAGCCTCCTTGGAGTCAAGAACGAGCCTGAGTTTTCCTGACCTTATAATGAACACACCGAAATTCTGCTGAACAAACCCTGTCCCGTGCGCTACGCAATCGTGATGCACTAACACGTCATCGGCATTTGGATTCCTCAGTGGAGCAACCTCGAACGAGACGCTCTCGTCATAGTGACAATCAAAACCGGCACTATCGGTGACGTGCCACCTTCCTTTGCGGTTTTCTGCCACATGGATGGACGCTGAGAACATACCACCGCATGGCAGAAACAAAACTGCAACCTCTCGCTCTGATTCACTTCGTATTCTTCGCCACACGAAATCATTGTCGTAAGGTGCGAGGTCCGCTTCATCGCGCCGAATGCCGAGTGAAACCAACTTCTGCGTTCGCTCGTCGTGACTGCCTGTATTCAGCCACTTGCCCATCTCTGTCCGCTGGGCCGTTACTGAAAGATTCGTAAGCAGGAAAACCATAATCGCCGCACTCGCTGCCACAGCGATCAAGGCAGAGGTCAGGTGCGAACCGCGCTTGGTGAAGGACCGTAAGAAATTTCCTCTCGTCATAAGCCACACAATCTTGCCAGCGGTGAAACACGATGTGAATCCGTTTGTAGGCTTAACGCCCTCACCGCGATCTCCTCCACCATCGTGCGCAACAGTTGTGTTTTGACTTGCACCACCGTTCGCTTCGCCACGATCACTCTCCGGTCCCGTACTGCCCCAGCACTGAGAGCTGCGTATTTCGTTTAGTGAGAGGAGGCTCTGCACCTGCCCGACTTCACCAGTTATGCAGCCTTTCTATGGCCTTCCTGCAAGGTACGCCCGTGCATCTCTAGAGCGTTCTTGGCTGTGGCGTGATGATGCTTGGTGTACCAAAGTGGGCCGTAGTTTTCCAAAAGATCGAAGAGCGACTTCAATGCGCCATATAGCCTGGTTTCGTCCTGGATGGCAGCCCTCAGACGGCCATTTCTTTCTCGCTTTGGAAATGCAATCAACCTCATAAACGCCTCCTACTTGACAACAACCAGAAAAGGGAAAAGGCCCCCTCCTGAGCTGCGAATCGTGCTTGGTCGATGGAATTAGTGTCCCTGCCGCCGTAGCAACGAAGAACTCACAAAAGCGACAGCTTTGGCGCATTTTGGCGCTTGACCATCGTTTATCAAGAGAGTACGAGGTCGCGGTGTAATTGTTCGTAAGTCTGGATAAGCGGTCATAGGCAGTTATTAACGGTCATAAGTCGGGATAAGCGGTCATAATCAAGTTACTAGTGGCTGCCGATATGTCCTCGTGGCACAGCACCGCGGTCATCTCTTCGATCCTCTGTAATTGGGGTAGAGCATCTGAATTTCTCGAGAGTTTATAGCCCGGACGCGCCAGGTTCACAGAGCCGAGTTCAGAGCCTCATATTTTGTTGGAGTAAGTGCCCTCGTCGCCGGGAAATCTCAATTTCAGAGCCGGACTGAAGTCGAACCACAAATCCACCATTGAGCTGCGGTTCAATGTGCTTGACATACTCCAAGTTGATAATACTGTGACGATTAGCACGAAAGAACAAGGTCGGGTCAAGACGATTCTCAATGTAGTTGAGACTCCGAGCCAGTATGGGATTGCTCTCTCCGAAATATACGCGTGTGTAATTGCCTTCGGATTCGAGCAACATCAGGTCGGCCACTCGAACGATCCAGCAGTTATCGCCTTCTTGTATGAAAATTCGTTTGGAGCCGGAGATCGGCTGGGGAGTAGGCTTGGCGGCCCCAGGCGTTGAGGAAAACCTCTGCGGTACACCCGGCAGTAGGGTAGGTTTGCTCCGCTTTGGCAGTTCATGTTTATGCACGGGCCGCCTCCACATAACAGAGAAATCGAAGATGGCCAGAGTGGACAGGCAAATTTTCTCTTTTAGTTACAGAGGGCAGCTTTTTTGCCACAGCCTCGTTCACAACGCAACAAATCTCTTCATGAATTGAGAATAGCCGGGCAACCGACTGCGCAAAAATAAGTTATTCGGACTTCTGACCTCTCTACGGCTAAATAATCTTGTAAGGCACAGTGAGAGTCTGAGGAGTTTACGGTTTGTGGCGACCTTTCCGCTCTCCCGGGGGCGGAGTGGGGGTTGTCATTACACAATGCTTCGGCCGTTGTCGCCTCCGTGCATACTCCTCGATGCGTCGTTCGTATTCGCGATACGTGGAAGCCTTCACAAGTTCACGACGGCTGATTTTTTCAATGATACGTCTGCCAAACCCCTGCCGAATCAGTCTCCGAATACCCAACTTCCTGATCGTCCGGCCAAGGGAAAGACTCGGCTGGATCAGCGGTTCTCGCGTGCAGCTCGCCTTGCGCGTGTATTCAATGGGTGTCTGGCGCATGGCGTCCAGATCGTCACCTTCTTCCCATCGCCGATCAACTTCCTTCCCGATGCGATGGTGCTTGTCTCCAATTACATGAGGCCTGAGCAGACGACCGCGTGTCTTCGGCTGGCATGGTTCGCCGTCTGGACACCAAGGCTCTTTGACTCGGGGTGAGAGAAGTATCGGTGTAGAAGTTCTTCAAATGTTTCGACAATTGGGCGCTCGCCAAAGTGGCGCGAATCAAAACGGGTTGCCAGCCTGTATTCCCGTGAGTCGTTTGGGTCATCAATGTTGAAGCAAACTGAGTCGATCCACCTGCTTTGATCGGGTTCGAACCGGGTGACGAGCATATAACGCTGCGGGTCAACATTCGCGGGTTGCCTGCCGCTCGCTAGAACGGGAACAAAAAAGAGATCGAACGGGCGAAGGTATAACTGGTTTCAGCGAATAACGATTCGTGGATGTCACTCACGAAATTGACCTAGAGCCATATTCAGCGCCCCAGAGACGAAAACGCTATTCTTCCGAGATTTTTTGGAGTAACGTTTCGCTGCCGGCTAGCTCGCGCCTATGGAAATAGCTAAATCCGTTCGGGTCCTCGTCGTCGATGATTACGAGGCTTGGCGTCGTTTTGTCTGTTCGACACTTCAGAAACGACTGGAGCTACAGGTCATCTGCGAGGTATCTGATGGATTGGAAGCGGTTCAGAAGGCCAAAGAACTGCAGCCAGATTTAGTCTTGCTGGACATCGGCCTGCCAACACTAAATGGGATTGAAGCCGCAAGGCAAATTCGCCAACTTTCCCCAAGTTCGAAGATTTTATTTCTAAGTGAAAATCAGTCATCAGACATCGTAGAGGAGGCCATATGCACCGGGGCAGGTGGTTATGTCGTCAAGTCGGATGCTGCCAGGAGCCTATTGCCCGCAGTGGAAGCCGTTCTTCAGGGCCAACAGTTTGTGAGCACCAGTTTGGCTCAGCGCGACCTGGTCGCCCAAGATGAGATTAGCAGCACGGTCGTTGTTCCGCAGCACTCCTACAAAAGAGATGCCAGAAGTCGCCACCCGGTCGATTTCTACCTGGAAGACTCGGCTTTCGTGGCTAGCTTTGCAAACTATATCGAAACCGCCATTGCAAATGGGAAAGCAGCGGTCCTGATAGCGAGCGAATCACATCACGCGAGCATTCGCCAACGACTAAGATCATCAGGTGTGGATGTTGATGTAGCTGTCGAACTGAACTATTACATATCTCTGGATATTGCCGACTCCCTGTCGTCAGTCAAAGGCGCGTTCGACGGAGATCGACTAGCGACCGCTGCTAGTTTTCGAACTGTGGAAGCGGTTCGCGCGGCCGAACAAAGACATCTCCATGTTGCAGTTGGTTGAGAATGCACACCAACCTTGTGGGCACAAGGTAGAACTGATGCAGCGATTCAGCGGGAACACCATTGGAACGCATTGGCCAAAACGTATGGCATAACTATTCTTTGCGGATGCGTATTGACGACAAATGACTGGGGGAAGGACAAGGAGACAATCGAGAGAATTTCTGCAGAGCACTCACAAGCTCATTATTGCTGAAAGAGTGGCAGACCAAAATTCTGCTGTGCTGAGGAAGATTCCGATTGCAGCCTTAGTGAGGTTGAGGTGCAGATCCCGTTGGATGCTCCTGAGAGCTTTGGCTGGCCGCAGTCGAACCCAGCTGTAAGAACCAGGAACTTCTGAAGGCAACCCTCCATCGATTTTTGGCCCGGATGCGGAAGCGAAGCAATGAGTGCAATCCAGATTTTTCACCAAGCATCGTTCAGAGCCGCCCAACCTATCTGCACTCATTGACTTGTCGTCTGAATCCACCCTAAGATGTCCCCGTTGGATGTGACATGAGTTGTAATTCATGATGGAGCGATCCTCTTCAAGTCTCAGAATAAGCCAAAGGTTTTCTTCCTGGCCGACGGCGCTTATCGGAATCATCGTCATCAAAGCCGTGCTTTCACTTGCGTTGAAGCCGGGTTCTTTCATATTTTCGTACAGCGGTGTCAGTTATTTCCTGCTTCTGGTTTTGGCAGCCAGTTTCGCGATCCGGAACGCGATACAGAACACGCTGGGGGGCCGGCCGTTCTGGGTGTTCCTTGCAATTGGTTATGTTCTGTGGTCGCTGAACCAGTGGATTCACTTGTACTACGAGCTGGCCCTTCACACCGAGGTGCCCGACAGGTCGATTGCTGATCCTGTATTGTTTCTGCATATCGTACCGTTCATGGCGGCTTTGGCAGTTTTTCCACACCGAAACTTATCCGACGGCGCGTCATACCGAGCTGTCTTAGACGCTCTCCTCTTGCTCTTTTTCTGGACTTTTCTTTACGGTTACGATGTCTTTCCACACCAATACTTAGCCCGTCCCGCGAACTACGGGCTGCGATTTGACATCCTTTACGGATTAGAAAATGTTTCGCTGGTTTCGGCTGCGGGCATTTTGACGCTTCGCGGACGGGGCCCTTGGAAGTCAATCTATCTTCAGCTTTTTGGCGCGTCCGCCCTCTACGCCCTGGGTTCAGCGGTTGCGAATCTTGCGATTGACTCAGGAGGGTACGTCAACGGAAAGCTGTACGGTCTGGCCCTGACCGCTTCTGTTTGCTGGTTCGTTTGGATACCTCTACGCGCACGTCAGTTATCGAGGCCTGAAGCGGACGTAACCCAGACTAGTAACCAATCGCAGGCTTCTTCTTGGGCAATGCTCGTCGTTGTATTGATCTCCATCCCCATTGTGTGGGAGCTGTACCATAGGGAAACCGCAAGCACCCGTACATTCCGTCTGCTCCTCGCAATCCTGGCGATCGTTTGCATAGCTTGCGCGGCCTATATAAGGGAGCATCTCGTCAGGAGCGAACTAGCTTCGCGCCTCGGTTTCACCAACCATCGACTTCGTTTAGCAATGAAATCCGGCAAGACTGTAGCTTGGGACTGGGACATTAAGAGCGGTCGAGATTCCTGGTTTGGTGATCTGCAGACTCAGTTCGGAATTCCGTCCGATACCTATGTCGGGCGTGTGGAAGACTTCCATCGCCGCATACATCAGGAGGATCGTGAGCGAGTTGCAAAAGCGGTTAAGGATGCAATGAAAAACCGGACCCCTTACTCAGCCGAGTTTCGCATCCCTCAGCCGGATGGAACAGTGCGCTGGGTCTCAGCCGAAGGAGAATTCATCTACTCAGTGAATGGCGAGCCCATGCGCATGCTGGGTATTTCTGTCGATATCACCCAGCGCAAGTGGGCGGAAGAGGCTCTCTCCAACGTGAACCGCAAATTGATTGAGGCGCAAGAAATGGAACGTACACGGATCGCGAGAGAACTCCACGACGACTTCGGTCAGCGACTTGCGTTGTTGGCGGTTGAACTTGAACAGCTCCAGAACAATCCTGCCGACTCCATCTCTGAAGTTCAGACTGGCATCGGTGAGCTACGTAAGCAAGTCCGGGAAATATCAAGGGATATCCAGGCTTTATCGCATGAGTTGCACTCTTCGAAACTGGAATATCTGGGTATCGTTGCAGCCATGAGAGGTTTCTGCAAAGAATTCGGGGACCAGCAGCGAATGGACGTCGGATTTAAAAGTCATGATGTGCCAAGCCCGTTGATATCCCAGGAAGTCTCGCTTTCCCTGTTCCGGATTCTTCAGGAAGCCTTACGCAATGCTGCGAAACACAGCGGAGTGCACAACGTCGAAGTGCACTTCTGGGGAACGACCGATGAGATTCATCTGACGGTCAGCGATTCCGGTGCGGGCTTCGATACCAAAACTACAAAAGAAGGCCAAGGGCTTGGTCTCACAAGCATGCAGGAGCGGATGAAACTGGTAAATGGTGACCTTTCCATCGAGTCGCGTCCCATGCGCGGCACCACGATCAGTGCCCGAGTGCCTCTTAGTGTAGACAGTAATTCCCAACGTGCTGGCTGGGTAAACACAATGCCCCACGCCGGGTAGATCGTCTCCCATGGTGTACCCACGAGGTTCCCTGCACGTTAACTAGGAACCACAAACGCCGCCATTACCCTTTTTGCAATGAGCCGAAGGCTCGGGGTTGAACAAAGCAATCAGTGTGAAAATGAGATCGATCATAAAGCTCCTCAGTTGTCCGTAATAATCGGCTGGCGTGCCAGGTTGCGGGCGTCGTATCCAGTGAAAATATCCCCGATTCACCGACAATGGCCACTAAGCGGCGGATCGTCTACTGTGAGTATTGCTAGTCAAGGAGTGAAACGAGTTGAAGCTAATAGATGGGAGATGTTGGGCGGGAACGGCATGTGCATAGCGTTCTTGGAGATTAAACCCCAGACACTGTTCTTTTCAGTTAAGCAACAATCGCAGGTAAGACGGCAAATATATTCGCCAGTTCCCCAGCAGCTTGCCCCGTCTGTTCGCCCCAAATCCACATCCACGCCAAATCCTCACATCATCATGACCAAATCAACGCCCCAGACGTGTCGTTTCGTCGAAAATAGCACCACATGTTTATCAACTAGTTAACATTGATGTGTCGTTTCATCTTCTCTATCTCCTATCCCCGGTGAACGCTGAGAGGTCGATCGAGCAGCACTATATTCAGCGAAGACAAGACGAAATCAGCAGCGGAATTCGATTCCCGATTCTTAGGATGCCTTCGCTGATACCGATGATACCAATTTCGGGGAAACTGTAGCGAATAAGGGAAACAGTAGAAACTGTAGTCGAAGATTTAATTCGCTTGTAAGCCTATTAAACAATGGTTATTATGACCGAAGTGTGGGCATCACAGCAGGATAGCGGAACAGGCGGTAATAGAATCCCTCCCTCTCCGCCAGCAAGTCTTAATTGTAGAGAATTCCTGTCTTCGTCTCCTGCAGAATTCGTGAATCGTGCCCATATTTCTCGATTCTTGCCGGCTGAGTCGGACTGCGGAGAACGGTCTGCCGTGCGACCATCCGGCTTCAACTGCCCCTTTTCTCTGAGGGCAAGATGAATAGTCCAACTCTGTTGACTCTCGTTAGGCGAAGGCAGGGCGATCAAAGACCGAACTCTTTGCGAATCCGACTTGACT
>DATFQQ010000015.1:0-3089 GCA_035264195.1 Candidatus Sulfotelmatobacter sp.
GGTTCATCGCGAACTCATCCTCAACTACTTCAAGGCTAAAAAGCAGTTCTCCAGCGGCGTGGTTGAGGGCCTCAACAATAAAGTCAAAGTCACTATGAGAAAATCCTACGGGTTCCGCACCTTCCGCATCACCGAACTTGCGCTCTATCACGCTCTTGGCAAGTTGCCAGAGCCGGAGCTAACCCATGAATTTTTCTGACGAATCTAATGGAATTGCTTCCCAATCGTCTGCAGGAGGGCGTGCTGAATGCACGATCCGAGGAACTCCCGTACCTATAACGTATGTCGACTTTCATGCGCAGTTCCCAGCGGTGAGTAACTCACTTAGAGCTCCGAAAAATTCTATGCGCGGAGAGCTTGCAGTTTCCTCATTTCACTGCCGAAGCACGTCAGATGGTGGAACGTGTGAGACTTGAGGATTGCTTTCGCCCGGCATTGTGGAAGGACCTCCGCTGGTACGCACTCGTCGAACCACACAACGATGTGGTTTTATTCCGGGCGAAGTTCGGTCAGCGGCCAGAATCCGACCCAACAGTCGCATGGAATGTTCTTACATCGAAACAGCCGATTTGGATGACAGGCCCAGATGTAATCGCTGCGAAACTGATCAGCGGCAAGCCGATCAAGATTTTGAAAGCGATAAGGATTGTTCCCCATGGAGCGCAGCCTGGACTCGTGCCCGTCAAACTGTACTCTCAAATGAAAGTAGATCCCCGTCATGACGATTTGGCCGTAAAGTTGGTTGAATTGCGTTCTTCGATGAAATCTAGCCAAATATATTTGAAATTTCTGGATCAGGTTGCGTGAGCGATTGCCTGCGTGGGATAGCCAAGAATGGTGGTGACTCGACCTGTTTCCCGATCCATGTAGATAAAAGCAGGTCCATCGATGTGATAGTTTCCCTTCCATTCGATGGCAAAGTTTGTATCGTTCTCCTGCAGCAGGATCGGTTCGGGGAAACCTTCACGCGCAACCCGGACGGCAAGTTGATCGCTCACGTCCAGCAGCCAAGCATCCCCCGTCTCCGTCGAGAATAGAACGAGTTGACCGAAGCCGATAACCCGGCTGTCATGGTCGGCAGCCTTGTCCTGAATGTAACGAACTTCATCGGCGAGACGAAAGCTTTTGCCCTCCACCCATCGCTTCCCTGGTCCACGCTTGATGCTTCTCCGACCCATGCCGTTCTCCCCGGCGAGTATAGTGCCGAACCATGGAAGAGTTCACGCAGTTGTTCAACAAGCTGCTGGCTTTTGCTTACGAATGTTTCGACCGCATCGTCATTCACGGCTACCTCAGTGGCCTGTCCCGGCCCGAGCAGGTGGTGTATTTTGTCCGCCAGATTCTGGGCATGCCGGTAGTGAGCAAAGAAGGCCTCCGTCAACGGACCCGCGAGTACAACCAGTGGGTCCAAGCTTATGCTCGCAATCATCACCTGCCCCTGGAATGGGCGCAGAAGCGAGTGCGTAAAGAAGACCATGTCCTGCCCTCTCTGGCTCGCCTGGTGAGAAAAAGTGCCTATGGGGTTTATTTCATCTTCCAGAGCATGGAGCAGGGCCCCAGCTTCCGCGTCAGCCGACCGAAATACCCGAGTGCAGACCCGAACTACCGCATTGTGGCCCCGCAGCGCAGTCGCTTCCGGCATTATTACTTCTACATCCGGGATGAGGTCCTGGGACCGGTCGTGTTGCGTATTGGCTCCTTCTTGCCCTTTCAGACCACCTATTGGCTGAACGGACACTCCTTCATCGAGCAGGAACTGAAACGCGCTCACATCGCTTTCCACAAGAACGACAACGCTTTCTTGGCCGTCGACAACGTCGAGGCTCTGCAGGCAGCCGCCGATCGGCTCAGCCCAAAGATCATCCGCGAACGACTGGAGTACTGGACTTTCCTGCTGGCACCAAAGTTCTCTAAAAAGCAGCGCCAGCAGATGAATCTATCGCGCTTCTACGCCGTGGCACAGATCGAATACTCGCGCAACTTTATCTTTAAGCGCCATTTCCCTATTCACAAAATCTTTGAACGCAGCTGTGAAATAGGCTTGTGGCGCCTTACCGCCAATCGCATCAGCGAGATCTTTGGCACCCGCCTGCACAAGCGGCTCCGGGGGAAGCTGTCGACCGTCATCGATCAGGTCGAGCACGGCCATCACGTTTTTCGGGTTTATTGGAAGAATGCTTTTCTCAAACAGTATGAGAAGTTCTCCCGCTTCTTGCGCAACGAGCTTTGTTCCAACAATCTCCGCGACTTTGGTCTCAAGAAAGGACTCGACCATCTGGAAGCGGTACGCGAAAGATTCCGCACCATCACCGACCGCTTTGCCAGCTTCCAGGCGCAGAGCCTAAATGTCCATGTGGATTTTCCCCTGCTGCAGCGACTCGCCCTGCCCGTCAGCCAAGCCTCTGTGCGCTACGCCGGCATCAAAATCCACGACGCTCGTATCATTCGCTTGCTGGAAGTCCTGCTTCACGGCAGCCATACCGTCGGCGGCGCAACCGCCAAACAGCTCCACCAAGCCGTGCTCACCAGCTTTCAGCTTTCCCCTGTCACCTATGGACTCAACCAGCTCCGCTATGATCTGCGCAAGCTCAAGGCCCATGCCCTGCTTCAACGCGACGGAGGTCGCTATGCCTACCGCCTCACCCCCAAAGGAGTTCAGGTCGCGCTACTGTTCCTGTTCTTCCACAAACGGCTTTGCGGTCCTCTGGCCAACAGCCGATTCCACCACCAGCCCGATCCCGCACACCGACCGGACAGCAAACTGGAAGCCGCATACCACAAGGCCGATCAGGCTATTCAAAATATCGTGAATTTATTGGCGGCGGCGTGAGTTACAACGACGTTACACCCCTCGAATGTTGAAGTATTTTGATTTACGATTCTCGATCTAAGAATCTAAGTGATACCTACAGAACCGTCATAGGATTGCTGCTTGTGACAGTGTGTTCAATCGTCGCTGTCCCGCAGTTTGTAAGGCAGTGGCGAGAACATCGCTCTTCAGAAGGTACCTCCATGGCAAAACCACTTGTGCAAGAAACTCATCCCACTCAACCGATGGCACAACTAGCCGCTCCGACAAAGAAAACAAC
>DATFQQ010000016.1:0-11989 GCA_035264195.1 Candidatus Sulfotelmatobacter sp.
TCCCGTTGAGGGCGGTTCAAGAATCCGGGCAGTCCTTGTCGAATGGTGTCGTGCAGTCGGCGGTGCAATTTGAGCATCACCGCGCGATCCTGCCGGGGGGCTTTGTAAATTTCCATCGAAATCTCGACCACCGTGCGATCGAGCGCGCGGAGAGTGTTGTAAAGCTTGTTGACATTCCTGCGTCGGATACTATGCGAACGCAGATTTCGCGGTGTCTGCTTGTGTGGCTGGTACATCGGATAGCCCCTTTGAACTGATTGACCAATAAATAGCGCACCTCGGACGCGAAGGGAAACGCAAACAATTGATCGCTGCGATCAGCAAATTTGCGCTGGTAAGGAAACCTGTCCTGTTGAGCGAGGATTGAGCTTCGCGAATGCGAAGCTCAACCGCAGTCGAAACATCCCTACAGCTTCCCATGCTGCCTGGAGGTCGACGATCTCAACAAAGCCAGACAGCGGTAGAAGACCTTCTCGTCTTTTCCACAGCCAAGCTCATTCAATTGTGACGAACAACCTTGACCCTTGCTGCCAAAAGCTCACAATGGGCTCGTGCGCATCTGCACCGCAAGATTCGCCAGTGAGAGCAGCAAGAGCCAGTTAGCCGATCGCGCCAGCTAAGTTCTTAGAGTGGAATATCTTGCGTGTAAGTCCTTCTTTGACAATATTTTGCGGGAAATTACGCGACTTCGCGAGCGTTAACCGACCTAATTTCAATAGCTTGTGGGTTTGCGAGGGAAATGAAGGCACTACCTATTGGCGCTAAGTGCCTATTTTTAAAGATTTTACAGATAAGTTATTTAAATTCAAGATTTTGCACAGAATAAGAGCGAGTCGAAACACCCAAATCCCATGTTTTGAATACCTTAAGTGGATCCGGCGAAAAAATGCAGACGAACAAAACGCGCTCACTCCTAAGCTCACCGGCTCGAAAGCACGAACTGATTTCCGTCTGCGTCCTTGAAGATTGCGAATGTTCCCCAGACCTCGGTCTTCGGATCCTTCGCAAACTCCACGCCCTTCGATTTCAGGATTTTTGAAGTGGCGAACACGTCGTCGCACCAGAACGTCATCGGTTGAAATCCTCCGATTCGATCCTCGTGTCCTTCGGGAGTAAAGAGGGCCAGCTTAGATTCGGCTCCTGGGATTCCGAGTTCGATCCAGCGCTGGCTGCCGAATGGCTGATCGGTGAGCACTTTAAATCCTAATTTCTCGGTATAGAACTGCAGCGCGACTTCCTGGTCATGGACCGGAATGCTGGCGAGCTTGATGCCGCGGATCATGACAACCTCCTTTGATCGAGCCCGAGCATAGCGTGAGAAAGTCGACACTGCAATCAGCCAGTCAATGCTATATTAACCATCGGTATAGCGTGAATATTGACGATTACGTGATCGATGTACTCATGCGGGACTTGGTCGGCCACGACCACAGGCCTGTCAGTTTCCTCGTGTATCTGTGGCTGGCAGCGGCGCAACAAAAGACAGCACCGGTGCAAATCAGCTATCAAGACTTGGCAGAATCGATCGGAGTTTCGAAAAGTTCTGCGCAAGCCGCCGTGGCCTGGTTGGTCCGTCGAAAGCTGCTTACCGCAACTAAGCAGAATGCAACCGCTACTCCCCGTTACACCGCGCTCACTCCGTGGAAGGACAGACGCACGAAGTAGTTGCGTCAATGTCGTACCTTTTCGTACTGCCAGTTCTGCCAGTTTTCCCTCTCGAAAGCGCTCTCTAGACTCTAGCAATTGTGAGCACGCAAGGGTTATCCCCTGAACTTAGGAACAGTCGCCTTCTCCGACCGGCAAGAGCGGCAGTCGTTCTTACGCTTTTCGTTTTCTTAAGTATCCGGATGTTTGCCGGCGGGCCCGACCAGAAAGCTACGGCAAGTCAAAAAGGCACAGCCCAGTACGTCGGTGCTGACGTCTGCAAGACCTGCCACGAGGAGATCTACAAGAAACACTTCGAACTGACTCCCCACTTTCAGACCACGCTTGAGGGAGGACACGGTTGCGAATCCTGCCACGGCCCGGGATCGGAGCACGTGGAGGGCGGCGGAGACATCACCAAGATCATCCGTTTCTCGACACTGTCGACGCAAGAGGCAACCGCGCGTTGCTTGAGTTGCCACGGCAACAACATGAAGCAGAGGCACTTCGCGGCGTCATCGCATGCCAGCAACGATGTCGGATGCCTGAACTGCCACTCGCCTCACTACGCCAAAGAACCTAACCATTTGCTGGCAAAGGCGCAGCCGGACCTTTGCTACGGCTGCCATGTGTCGGCGAAGGCTGCCTTCGCCTTGCCCTATCACCATCGCGTCGACGAAGGTCTCCTGTTCTGTAGCGACTGCCACAACGTACATGGCACAACGACGGTGCGTCAGGTCCGAACGATTCCCACCGGCGACGCGATCTGCGTGAAGTGCCACGCCGAAAAACAGGGACCATTCGTGTACGAGCATGTTCCCGTGAAGACCGAGGGCTGTACCAGTTGCCACACTCCCCACGGCTCGAATAATCCGCGCTACCTGCGAGTCAGCCAGGTGAACCTGCTGTGCCTGCAGTGTCACACCTTCCCGGTACAGGGCCCGCAAGGTCCCGCTCACAACCAGGCGGCGAAGTACCAGGCCTGCACGATGTGCCATACCCAGATCCATGGGTCCAACGCGAGCAATGTGTTCTTCAGGTAGCGGAGTCATGACCATCAGCCAGATCAAACCACGCGTGCTTCTAATTGTGTTTCTGCTTATGCAGATTGCGGCGAACGCTCAGAGCGGGGGGAGCAGCGGTCAGACGCAGACCCAAACTCAGACTCAGTCCCAGGCTCAGACTCCGGAAGCCTGGGAGCATGGCGGCTATCTGATTCACCAATCGCTTGAGATCGGCTATCGCGTCTCCGATGTCACCGGCAGCGTACCGATGTACAACACGCTGGTTGATCTGCGGAGCGGACCACGTTTCCTCGAGCAGACTCTGTCGATGCAGTCCCAGAATCACGACGGTCTGCTGTTCGACAATCTGTTCATCGACAGCTTTGGTTGGGGAGGCGATCCGAACAACGCGCTCCATGCACGATTCAACAAGAACAAGTGGTACGACTTTAATGGCCAATTCCGTCGCGATCAAACGGATTTCGACTATAACTTGCTGGCGAACCCGCTCAATCCGCCGACTTCAACACCCAGCATTCCGGTCACGTTTTCTCCGCACAGCTTTTACACGCGGCGGCGCATGAGCGATTTCGATTTAACGATCTTGCCGCAGTCGAAGGTGGATGTCCGCCTTGGGTACTCGCGGAACAATGTGACTGGTCCGTCGTATTCCAGCGTGCACGAGGGTACGGACGCATTGCTATTCCAGGCGTGGAACAACACTTTGAATTCCTACCGCATCGGGGCTGATTTCAAAGTGCTGCCGCGCACGGTCATCAGCTACGATCAATTTCTGAACTACTTCAAGGGAGATACCAACTGGCAATTGCAGCCATTTGCCCCCGCGCTGTTGCCCGGAGGTGCGGGAAGCGTGGAGTTGGGACTGCCGATCGACACGGCGAATAAATTTCCTTGTGCTGGGAAGCCGACCACGACCAGTCTGATTGATGCGACCGGAACGCTGACCAACGTGGCATGCAATGGATATTTCGCGTACAACCGCTTCAATCCAGTGCGAACGTCGGCGCCAATGGAGCGAGTCAGCATGCGGACTGCCTATTGGCAACGACTCGACTTCGCCGCCTCGTACACGTACGGATCCGCGGACATGAATGCTCCATTAAGTGAGTTCTTTAACGGGCTTACTACGCGAACGAGCACTCGCCAGGAAGCCGTAACGGGACTCGGGCACGCTACGACGGTCTCAAATGTCGCTGACTTTACCGCAACGCTGCACCTGGCGGAGCATCTGCGACTTGTAGATACTTTCCGCTATTGGGCCTTCCGAATTCCGCAAAGTTTCAATTCCAGCACGACCGACTGGGAATGTCCGCCTTCTTCCACGTGCACCTTGCTGACTCCAATCAGTGCCACAACCCAGGTTGCGCCCGAGATCACTTCGGACCAGATGTCATTCAACCAAAGCTGGCTCAAGAACGAGATGGATCTTGTCTGGGACTCCAAATACATCGGAGCGCGCGTTGGATTTCGCTACGGTGATCAGGATTTCTTGCACATCCTTGATTTTGCTACGGGGGACGAGGATCACATCATCGTCCATGAATACACGCCTGTCGCGGGTCTCTGGGCGAAGCCGATGAAGAATCTGCGGCTCAATTTCGACTTCGAGCACACGAACAACGACAACGCGATTGTACGGATCGGACCGCGCAAAGAGTCTCAGTATCGCCTGCAGGCCAACTACACGCCGAAGCCGTGGGCTGTGTTAGCAGCAGGGATCAATCTCTGGCAGGCGACAAACGACGACCAGCTGATCAGGTTCACCGGGCATAATCAGAACTACGGCCTGAATGCCTCGTTGATGCCCTCCGACAAACTGGGCATCGATTTTGCTTACAATTACACGACCTATCAGCAGAACGCGTTTATTTGTTTTAACGATTCCGCGACCACATTGCCGGTCGTTGCCACTGCGGGCAGTTGCACCGCTAATGGCTACGACGACAGTGCAAATCCACTGCTTACCTACGGCTACTACACCAGCAACATCAACTACGGCATGAGTTCGATCCTGGTCAAGCCGGTGCCGTGGGTTACCCTGCATGTGGGCTACAGTATTAGCAGCGTCGACGGACAGACACCTCTGTTTAATCCGCTCCAGCCGTTCGGATCGCTCCAGTACAACTATCACCAGCCGCTAGGCGATGTCGCTATCGATCTCGGACATCATCTGACCTGGAAAGCAAGCTGGAATTACTACCAATACGGAGAAAAGTCGTTTGTCGGGCCGACAAGCCCGCGTTATTTCCACGCGAACAACGCCCTGTTCGCTCTGCGCTGGGCGTTTTAGACGACGCGACTCGCGTCAGTGCGAGAGCACTGCCGAATGTACTTTGCAGATTCTCTCGAATACGAAGCTGCCAATTCCGCCCTGGAAGGATGCCAGCAGATATCCGCAAAAGATTTGCACTCCGTAGGATTTGCCGATCACATCCCAAAGGCGTTCAACGCGAATGGCTCCCTCGGCGTTCCCGCTCTGCCAGAGTATGGGAGCGCATTCGCCGCAGGCAGTAACACGGCTAGTGTCTCCGCCGACGCTCACCGCGGTTTTCACGATTAAATCGACAGCAGCTTTATGGAAGCGAACCGGATCGGGCAGACCATCAACCATAAACGAGGCGAGCGTTTCTGCGGGATCGAGGGCGACGTATCGGCCCTGTTCAATCGCCGCCGTCATGTCGAGACCACTCGCCTGCAGCATGGCAAGTAGTGCCTCCTGATGCCGTTCCGTAGCCAGGACGATTGCGGCTTTTGAGCGCTTGAGAGCCATTCCAGCGAAGAGAGCGAGCCCCTCCAGCAAGGATTGATCGTCAGAGTAAAACGCAACCTCGTGGTTGTGTGGGATACTGATTTCGACTCGCTTCGGAGCGACGACAGCAGTTTGAGGTTGAGGAGAGTGGGCGTATGATCCGCGAGTTGATGAGAGACTCTTACTTACGTACTGCTCACCCCGCAAGACTGCCTCGATAGCAGCCAACAACTCGCCTCCGGCATCCATTTTGCAAATGTAGCCTTCCGCGCCTGTTTTGAGGGCTTCGTCGACGACATCCGCGGATGCCTCCTGACTAACAAACAAAATGTGGGAGTCCGGCGAGATCTTCCTGATCTCTCTCGCCACTGCGATTCCGTTTAGTTTTGGCAGACCAATGTCCAGCAGGACCAGCTCTGGTTTGAGCTCTTGCGCCCTCTTTACGGCGTCCGAGCCATCGGCCACCTCGTGGATATCATTCCACCCCAATTTGGCTTGAATCGTGGAAGATAGGAAACGGCGGAACGGCTGGTAGTCTTCGACCAACAGCACTCGAATCATGGGGGTGGGCATATGTGTTCTTGAGTTGCCTTGGGACCCGAGTCACGTTGCGAAATGCATTTGCAGCCTCGCGCTAGAAAATAATGAGCCGCTACTCTAACTCATGCAGCATTTACCTGGCCGCGAATCGACGGTGTGGCGGCTCGCGAGCACATCCACAATGCTGCTCTTAGATCGCTGTTGAGGATGCTTTGACGAAGTTAGTCGTTCCCGATTTGCTTGCATATGGCCCGAATTTACAAGCATATGGCCCGTAAGAGCCACTTGGTTTCAGTTGCGGAGAGGAGGCAGGGGTGCGGTTATCCCGAGACGGGTTAGGGCCCTGCCTCTGTTGGGGTGCCCCTTCACGCCCTCTGGGGGAGGTGCGCTTCTGGGGCAAACAGGTAACTTTGTACATCAGTTAATTGATAGTGGATCAAGCGTTTGTAAAAAAATTTTAGCAGCTCGATATCTTATAGATAGCGTCGAGATATCTATCTGCGTTTTTATTGATTTTCATCAAAGACAGGTCGACTCGTTGGGCTGCAAAATATCGACAATGAAGAACGAGAAACTTAAATCTACAACCGTCCGCTTTACGGATTCGGACCTTCATCTAATTGACTCTCTGCAAGAAAAGCTCGGACTCGGCATGATTCATATTATTCGGTTAGCGATTCGGCGCTTGGCGGAGAGTGAAAATCTATTGAAGTCACCTTCAATTGTGGGGAAGCACTAAGCCTGGGCTGGCGCCACTGTAAAGCCCACAACGATTGGCCACTGGCCTAAGCGAATCGAATTGCTTCCCTCGCAACACTGCGGCGGGCAAGGGAATACATTCGGTCGATGTGATGTAATGACCGGGTGGATTGGCTAACGATTCTGAACAATGAGGTCGTCGCGTGTACACGCTGTCCGCGGCTGGTGGATTATCGCCAGACCGTAGCACGCGAGAAGCGGCGGGCCTACCGTGACTGGGAATATTGGGGCAAACCCGTGCCGGGATTTGGCGATCCCCTCGCGCGAGTCTTGATCATGGGGCTGGCTCCCGGCGCACATGGGTCGAATCGGACCGGGCGCCCGTTTACCGGGGATGCATCCGGCAACTTCATGTATCCCGTGCTCTACGAGACGGGATTCGCTAATCAGCCGAACGCTACTGATCGCAACGACGGTCTCAAGCTGAAGGATTTGTACATCACCGCAGCAGTGCGTTGCGCCCCTCCCGACAACAAGCCGTTGCCTGCTGAACTCGCCGAGTGCTCGGTATTTCTGGACCGCGAGCTCGCAGGATTGAAGCGGGTGAAAGTAGTGGTCGCCCTGGGGAAGATCGGGTTCGACGCCTACCTCAACTATCTCAAACGGCTGCGAATGCTGCCCACCCGCAAGCCTTACCTCTTCAAACATGGCGCGCATTACCAGATGCCCGACGGTAAGGTGTTACTTGCGTCCTATCATCCCTCGAATCAGAACACCCAGACGGGAAAGCTGACTAGAGAGATGTTCGTCCAGATATTCAAGCAGGCGGCAAAATTTGCCGATAAGTGAAAAGAAGCGCCGCCAGGCCGGTTTGTGGAACCTTCCCCTCGATGGGGTTACAGCCGCGAATGCTGGGTTACGATCCGGGGCGGCGCTTCGCCTTCAAAGAATTTATGATTGCTGATTTTTTTGATTGTTGATTGAAAACCGTTTGTGTCTCCTCTATCCCACAATCAACAATCGGCAGTTGTCCATCTCCGTCTCGCTGGTGAGGTCCGTTACTTCAGCTTTGTGACCGTGACCTCGAGTTGAAACTGACGCTTGGAATTGGGGTCATCCATGCTGCCGATCAGAATCGGTTTCCCGGTAGTCAGCAACGTTGAGCCGGAGATTTTGATTTGCCGAATCACGGGGCCGAGATCCAGTCGGCGCTCAGCGCCGGGGCTCCGTCCTACAGGTCCGTCGCCGCTGTTGGTGTCCAGATTGCTGACATCGCTGCGCACAACCAACATTAACTCGTCGCCATGCTCGCGCAGTTGGGCCCAGATGTTGGTTCCAACGTCCAAGTATTGGTACTGCACGGCCGCCGGCGTGCTCGGATTGTTCGTCCCTGACACAACAGGAACTCTGGTCCCGATCTTGATCTCATTAACTTCGCCGGCGGTGAGGTCCATGGAGTAATGCCGGGTGTTTACGTTCTTGCCGTCCGCTACTTCATTGAAAGAAAAGTCCAGACGATACGGCTGAACGGGTTGAATCCTCGGCGGTTGCCCTTTCGAGGTGTCTGTTTTCGATTCGTCCTGGGCCCGAGCCGAGCTTTGTGCACAAGCCAGTCCGATAGAGAGTACGGCAACGAATAGCGCAATTGTTCTTCGCATCTTTGCTCACCTTTCATGTTGAGTTGAACCGGAAGACCAGGTTTCTGAGCCTTCGGTCATTTCTTTCTGTGCCTCGAGTTCGAATTCCTCTTGCGTTTGGGCGACGAGTCGAGCGTCTTTCGGAAAATTCTTTACGTACCGTGCTAGGGCGATCTCTTCTGCTGTCAAGGGCTGCGGCGAGGGAAACTGGTCGAGTTTGGGATATGCAGCGACCGCTGTTGACACAGGCGCCCTGCGCGCGACAGGCTTCCGCTTCGAAGCGGGCTTCACAGCGGCGACTTCATGTGTTGCGTGAAGCGCGGGTTTTGTTTCCTGAGTCGCCCGCTGCGGAATCGTGGCCGGTGGATGGTGCGCGATTGGGAAATGCGGACGTCGGGTTGATATCCAAGCCAAAACAGCGACCACTACGATCACCGCAACTGCGCCGGCGAACCCCCAATGCAGCCACCCGCGTAGCGGCGGCCGCAACGGCCCGACACGCAAGTGCGCGAGTACTCGCTCTTCTAACCCCGCTGGCGGTTCAACGGCGGCATAATTCGCGAGGGCTGCAGCCAGCATGCGGTCCATTTCGTCCGGTCGATCCTGGCTCCCGTCCGGTTTGTACTTCGCGTCTGGCATCTGCTTCCCCCTCATCTGCGGACTCGCTGCGTCAGCTTCTCTTTCAGAATTTGTCGTGCCCGGAAGACTCTTGATCGGACGGCGGCCTCATTGATCCCGAGGGTCGCTGCCACCTCGCCCGTCGACATCTCTTCGAGCGTCGAAAGGATGAGCGGCTCGCGCAATTTGGCTGGCAGCGCCGTAATGAGCTTCTCTATAACGATGCCAAGTCGCGCGTTCTGCACAGTTTCATCGGCTCCAGCTGCTCGAGACCGGATTTCAGCACCGTGGTTGTCAGAATCTTCGAAAGGAACCTCGTGCTTGTCCCGTCGCTTCTTGCCGCGGTCCACCGCGACTCTCCATGCAATGCGTGCCAGCCAAGTTTTCGGATTTTCCACGTCGCGAAGCTTCGAGCTGTAGCGCAGCACCCGCATGAAGGTTTCTTGTGTCACGTCTTCAGCGTCGTGATGACTGCGAACGACTGCATAAGCGATTCGATAAACGAGGCGCGAGTAGTCCCGGACAAGGGCCTCGAGCGTTTTATCTGTGGGCTCGACTCGGTCGGTCTCAGTCGCGGCTATTTCGCTCAGAATCGCTTCTCCGGCCACCACTCGTTTGCCCTCAAACATGAAGACCGTTCCTTGGAGGATTACGTTCAGGATTTTCTGCAGGGAGAACGGGGGTGGGTGGGGAGACTTGCAAGGGGGCAAGGGGCACAGGCTGGACTAGGCAGGGACTGAAGCAGAGCTAGCGAGAAGGGAAGGGTTCCCTTAGCAACATCTTGTAATTCCGCAGCGTCGGCTTATTGGCGCTAGGAATCTGTTGTGGCACCACAGGCAGACGGCAGATTCCTCGCGTTGCTCGGAATGACAACACCGTTTTGTGTACAGCTTCCCGACTAAATGCCTACGAACACCGGTTCAGGCTCCAGCAGGATGCCCCAGATTTCTTCCACCCGCTGCTGAATCTGATCTCTCAGGGCGAGGACTTCGGCGGCGGTGGCATTCCCGCGGTTGACGATGGCAAGGGCGTGCTTGCTGGAAATACCGACGTGGCCAAAGCCAAATCCACGGGAGAACCCGGAATGCTCGACGAGCCATGCGGCTGAGACTTTTCGGCTACGGTCGAGCGCTGGATAACTGGGGATCGTCAGATTCTTCACCTCAGCGCGCTTGCGCAGATCGTCATGCTGGTGCTCGGAAAGCACCGGGTTCTTGAAAAACGATCCGGCGCTGCGGCAGTCAGGATCGCCTTCGACGATCAGCATGCCTTTACGCGCGCGAATGTGGCGTATGGCTTCTCGTGTTTCGGCGAGGGTGGGCGCGGATTCGCGTCCCTCGAAATGCCGCTTGAGGTCAGCATATTCCAGGAAGGGCGCGCTGTTCGGCGTGAGTGCATAGGTCACGCGAACAATGATGAAACGTCCGCGTTCGCTGGTGTTGAAGATGCTGGAGCGGTAAGAGAAGCCGCATGCTTCATTGCACAGTTCGCGGACTTGGCGGTCTTTGAGGTCGAAGGCCTCGACCGATTCGATGGTGTGGGAGACCTCTTGTCCATAGGCTCCGACGTTTTGAACAGGAGTCCCGCCTACACTACCGGGGATGCCGCTCAGGCATTCGATACCAGCGCAGTTCGCGCGGACTGCTTCCGACACAAATCGATCCCAGATTTCGCCGGCTCCGACGTCGAAGATGGCCTTGCCGTCCGTTTCACCGGGGCGACGTTCGATTCCAGTGATTGCGATTCTGAGCACGAGGCCCGGCCACCCAGAATCGCCGACAACCAGATTACTGCCTCCGCCCAACACAAATAGCGGGAGACTCTGCGATTGTGCATGGCTGACGGCTTCTGCCACTTCCGCTGGCGTGTGAGCTTCGACGAATTGGCGCGCTGGGCCTCCGATGCGAAAGGTGGTTAGCGGCGCGAGAGGGACATTTTCTTCGAGGAGCATGAGTCGCCTTCAATATACACACGAGCGCAGACGAAGGTGAACGTTGTTAGAGTCCGCTACAATGGAGAGCAAAACCATCCAAAGGGGAGAATTAATCATGCCGATGTATCCGGAAATCATGGTGATTCCTATGCGCGAGGAACTCACGCGACTGGGGATTGAGGAACTGCGTCAGCCCGATCAGGTGGATCAGGCCCTGAAAGGCCGTCCGGGCACAACCATGGTCGTGGTGAACTCGATCTGCGGATGCGCTGCAGGTCGCATGCGTCCAGCCGTGCGTATGGCGATGGAGAACTCTGCGCGCCCAGATCGCTCCTACTCTGTGTTTGCGGGGCAGGACAGGGAAGCGACTGACCAGGCGCGTAGCTATTTCACCGGACAGTTGCCTTCGTCGCCATCGATTGCGATTCTGCGGGATGGGCAACTTGTTTTCATGATGCCGCGGCGTGACATCGAGTCGCGCGAGGCTCCGGCGATCGCCGCGGATTTGAAGGCTGCATTTGATCGGTTCTGCGTAAATGCCGCCGAGGTGAAGTAGCAGGTTCGTGCCGCTGTCGACAGAAAGCAGATTCCTCGCGCCAAATGCGGCGCTTCGGAATGACAACATTTACAGCTTTGCGGCAGCGCTCTGACTACTTCTGGCCGGTTGCCATAAAGGTCTTGATCACGATCGCATTGGGTTGCACGCCCACCGGTATGAGCGTCAGCAGGGAATACTCCGAAGTTTCCAGGGTGCGGTGTGGCTTGCGCTTTTGAATGATCGTCACGTCACCGGACTCTGTGTCGAGCACGAGCAGATAGTTCTCATCAGGTGTGAGCGCAAGACCATCTGGGCGGCTGCCGACGGTGAGGGTGGTGATGCGGCGCCCCATATCGATGTCGTACACCGCGACGCTGTTCGAGCCGAAGTTCGAGACGTAAAGGCGTGAGTTGTCGAGCGTGACGACACCGCGCGATGGGTGCTGGCCGATCTCCTGGCTGTTACCGACCTCGTCCGTACCAGTCTCCACCATAGAAATACTATTGGAGTCGAAGTTGCAGACGACCATCTCGCCGCCGTCTGGTTTGAGCGTGAGGCTAACGGGCGTGTGGCCGACGTCGAGCAGGGCGAGAACGTGGTCTTCTT